>JBEKGG010000051.1:0-19527 GCA_050012915.1 Terriglobales bacterium
ACAGCCCGTGTCTTACTCAGCCGGCACTGGCCCAAACGGCCCGTATACCGTGGGAATCGTAACTGCGGACCTCAACGGCGACGGGAAGCCTGACTTGGCTTTCGTCAACAACTTCGGTACGATCTCCGCGCCCACCAGCGCGAACGTCGGAGTGCTGATCAATAACGGAGCGGGCGGCTTCATCCCAGTGGTGAATTATCCGATCACCAACACCGCAGCGGTCGCGACCGAAATTACTGCGGCCAGCATAAGAGGCAATGGCACACTGGACTTGGTTGCGCCCGTGTATGGCGTTTGCAGCGCGGGAACTTGTACTACCCCGGGCAGCGCGGTGGCCATCTTTCTTGGCAACGGCGATGGCACCTTCCAGGCAGAGTCTGATTTCAGCCTGGTGAATGGAGCGAGCACTTACCTTAACCCATACTACGCAGCCATCGGTGACATCAATGGTGACGGCAAGCCAGATCTAGCCGTTACCATTCAGAGCGTCAGCCCTTCGACTGGGCAGGGAATCGCAGTGGCGTTGGGCAATGGCGACGGAACGTTCCAGACGCCGACGTTACTGAGCAGCAGCCCGCAGAATCCTGCATTCGCTTCACCGCCGCTTCCTGGCTACGTAAGAATGGTGGACCTGAACCAGGATGGCAATCTGGATCTGGTTTACACCAACGCCCTCCAGGGAACGGTGGCTGTACTGTACGGCCAGGGCAATGGCACTTTCTATGATCCGGTCGATTTCGCCGCTAGCCGCTGGGCTTGGGATTTTGCCCTGGCCGACGTCAACGGTGACGGCGTACCCGATGTGGTCACCACCGGATTCGAGCAAAATTTCTCTGGCGTTGGCGTGCTGCTCAACACCAGCGCAAGCGCGACATCGCTGAAATCATCTGCTCCGAATTCAACTACCGGTCAGGCTGTCACGTTCACGGCGACCATTACCGGTACCACGGTGCGTGGCGCCACTTACCCGACTCCCACGGGCACCATGACCTTCTTCGACGGGTCGACCCAGTTGGGACAACCGGTAGCCATCAGCTCCGGCTCTGCCGCGCTCACCATCAGCACATTGGCGGCGGGCACACACAGCATCACGGCTAACTACAGCGGCGATGCGAACTACGTGCCAACTGTCTCGGCGGCAGTGCAACAAGTCGTCGTCCAAGGAGTGGCGCCGGATTACACTTTGACTCCGAATCCAACCACCAAAACCGTCAGCCCGGGCACTTCGGCTACTTACGCCATTGCGGTCGCGGCCGTGAATGGCTACAACGGAACCGTGAGTTTCCCTGCATCTGCCTGCGCTGGCCTGCCCACCGGGTCTACCTGTAGCTTCAGCCCAACTTCGATCACGGGCAGTGGAACTACAACTCTCACCGTAACCACAACCGCGCCAACCAGCTCATTAATGTCGGCGCCGGATGTGAACCAGCATCGTGGCAATTCGAATCTCTGGGCGAGTCTCGCCGGAGTAGGGATGCTCGGCATGGTGCTGGCCGGAGACTGGAAGAAACGGAACCGGCGTGCTCTGGGAATCGTGCTTCTGGTTATCGCCCTTGCGATGGTTCTCGCGCTGGTCGGTTGCGGCGGTGGCAGCAACTCGGGTAGCGGCGGCGGAGGTGGCGGCGGAGGCACTGGTGGTACGCCTGCCGGCTCTTACGCTATAAAGCTTTCCGTCACCGGTACCGCCGGAACGAATGGCGGCAGTACCGCCGCGCATACGGCGAGCGTTACGCTGGTGGTTAACTAAGCCGATCAGGCTCAGAAAGAAAGGCGGCCGGACTATATCCGGTCGCCTTTTTACTGCGGACAATGAATCAGGACCAAGCCCCATTACTGCGTAATTAACAGAATGGGTTTCAAACCTACGGGCGCTGACGAGCCAGACAATTGCGTCTCAGTGCCGGAGAGGTCTAGATAAGCCGTAAACTGCGACGGAATGCTGACTGGCGCGCTCGAACAGTTCCCCCCACCACATGTCTGGGATGTATCCCAAATAGCCTCGGCCGAAACGCCGTTAGGAGAGACTAGATTACACGTCCACACCGTCCCGGTTGCGCTACACGGACCCACGGAAGCGGTTCCGCCGTTTGTCCATCGCACCACTTGAATGTAGGCGCCGGCAGCGGGAGTGATCGCGTTCGTGCTGGCGTTGTAAAGCGCGGCTTGGCCTGGGATATCCCAACTCCACCAGTAGAACTTCGCGACATGTCTCGACATCTGGATCAGGTAATAACGCGCCAGAAAAGATGCCTGCTCATCCGGATCGGTAATTGAGTTGACGGTCTTGGAGCCCGGAACGGAGCCCCAACCGCCTTCTGTATCGAACATAGGTTTCGCCAGCTCCGACGCAGGCAGCGCGGCAACGAGATGATCAATTTGATCGCCAACCAATTCCGGGACCGGGCAATCCGTCGGACAGCCTCCGGTGGTGATGTAGCCGTGAAACGCGACGATGTCGGCCGAGCTTCCGCCATCGGTGTTCGCGAAATACGGAGGCAGCCAGCTGGCCGCACAATCCGGGCTGCCGCAGGCAGGGGTGGTGAACAGTGCTTTCGGATCGAAAGAGGACACTACAGTTTTCAAATCTCTCGCCATCCTGGCCAGCATGAGGTCGCCACCATGAGGCGTGCCGGCGCAATCGGCGTCCCCATTCCATTCGCGGGGATTGTTCGGCTCGTTCCACATTTCCCAATACTTGATTGTTCCGGGTCCGACATGCTGGATCAGCGCGGTCACGAAATTGACGAAACTCTGGTTGCTACCTGTGCCGTCGCAAAACAGGTCTACGGGAGGATCGCAAATGCCGGGTCCATCCTGCTGCAAGAAGGCGCAGTTGGTATTCGTGGGACCGAGACAACCGCTGTTGGGGCTTCCGACGCCGGTGCAATTTGGCCCGCGCGAAGACGCCCAACTGGGCGTGGCATAAACCGTGTACAGAATGTCTGCGTGGTTCGTTTTGGCCTTATTCAGCCAGCTGTCCAACTGCGAAAAGTCATAGACGCCTTTACCGGTATCGATGTCCGCCCATTTGACCGAGGAGCCCAGACTGCGCCAACTGGTAAGCGGCATCATGGTTCCCGGCCACGGATTGGCAAGCAGATTTGTATTCATGCCAAAGAACATCCCACTTGCGCCAGAGTTCGGGACGGGGTACTGCAGCGTGGGCGGTGGCGAAGTCGTCGAAGCACTTTTAGCGGCGCTGGCGAGGCCGCCGCAACCCGCCATGGTCAGAACGGCAGGCAGCAAGGTTATGCAAAGGCAAACCAGCAACCCGTTCCGGAACGGTGGAAAACGGCTGGAGCGGGGGATGTTTTCGTGCTTCATCTGCCACGTAGTATGTGGCTCCGTTGCAGACTCTAAAACATAACGTCAGAGCACAAACTTTGGGACAGGATTGCCTTATCATGTACTGGACTTGCGTAATGGACCTGAGGACTAGTTCGGGAGTCATCGTCGAAAAGCTGCAATGCGCGGCCATAACGGGGAGCATGAAATGAGACGGATTGTTGCGTATTTCACCGCTCACAGGAAGGTCGCATTTTTCGCGATCTTCGTCCTCGCGTTCGTGGTCCGGCTTGGGTTCCTGCTTCATCACCGGGGCGATATCCTCCAGGTAGGCGAAGAACCTCGCATCGCAGAGGCGATGATTTCCAAAGGTCAGTTCGCCGACCCCTACGTTATTCCGACAGGGCCAACCGCGCACAGTACGCCTTTTTATCCTTTCATACTCGCCGGTATCTACAAGCTTCTCGGCATCGGATTTGCCGGACAGTTTGCGCGATGCTTAACCGTCGTGACCGGATATGCCTTGCTCTATGCGCTGTATCCGACATTCGCTTCCGCATTCGGATTTCCCTACCAGGCCGGCTTGCTGGCTGGCTTTATCGCCGCGGCCTTTCCCGTGCGACGCTCATTTGAAGTTTTTCGAGGATGGGAAGAGCCGTGGGCGGCGATGGCTCTTGCGCTCCTCTTGTGGCTCACCCTGAAGCGCGAACGTTCCGCCCGGCCCACGCTCGCGGGCGCCATTTGGCTGGGCGTGTGTTGGGGATTGAGTCTCTATATCAGTTTTTCTCTGTTCTCCATTCTGGCGGGATTGTTGTTTGTCGACGTTTTGCTCAAGCGCAATTTTGTTGTTGTGCGTGATGCGGTGGTGATCGTGCTGGTTACGCTTGCCGTGATTTCGCCTTGGACGATCCGTAATCACCGTGAGCTGCATGCCTGGGTCCTGATGCGCGACAATCTTGGTCTTGAAGTTCTATATGGCAATCATGAACACGTTCGTCCGTCGGCGGAGCTGAACGCGGACGATCCGGCGTCTCTGCAAGACTTCATGCATCCCGGCCAAAGCGTTCCCGAAGCCACTCTGATAAAAGAGATGGGGGAAATCGCATATAACAAACGTGACCTCCACTGGGCTGAGGGATGGATTGAGTCGCATCCCGGCGAGTTTCTCTGGCTGACGGTGGAACGCTTTTTCTTCTTCTGGTTGGGACCCCTCAATCACGCCTTCGAGACGCTTATCATCAGTTCGTACACCCTGCTCGGCATCGCCGGCTTGGGCTTGATCCGCAAGCGAGTGGGCGCGATTCAGTTTCGGCTGTGGTGCACCGTACTCTTTTTCTATCCACTGATGTATTACATCGTGGCATTCGCCCATCGATACCGAGTTCAAATCGATTGGATGATCTGGCTGTCGGCGGGTCTTTGCGTCTCAGTTCTACTCGAAAGAAAGACGGGCTTTCAGCCTGCAAACGTGGAATCCGTTAGTCAGATTCACCAACCAAAATCATGAAGCCAAAGATCGCGATTTTGATCCCGTGCTACAACGAGGAGCTCACCGTCGCACAGGTTGTGCGCGACTTTCGCCAGGAATTGCCTGACGCGGACATTTATGTGTTCGATAACAATTCTTCCGATCGAACGGTAGAGATTGCCCGTGCCGCCGGGGCACGAGTCGCTTTCGAACACCGGCAGGGCAAGGGATACGTTGTGCAAGCCATGTTTCGGGATGTCGAGGCCGACATCTATGTCATGGTTGACGGCGACAACACCTATCCCGCAGCGGAAGTCCACAAGTTGATTGCGCCAGTGCTGGCCGGAGAGGCCGACGTGGTTGTCGGTTCCAGGCTGACCAACCAGTCGCAGAGCGAATTCCGCGCGCTAAATCGGCTGGGGAACCGGTTCTTCCTGGGGACCATCAACTTAATTTTCAAAGTGAAGCTCTCCGATATCCTCTCCGGATACCGCGCCTTCAATCGCAAATTTGTTAAGAACATCCCGCTGTTCGGGGGTGGTTTTGAAACTGAAACCGAGCTGACCATCAAGACCCTGGCGCGCGGATATCGCGTGATCGAACTGCCCATCGATCTGCGAGCCCGGCCCGAAGGAAGTTTTTCGAAGATCCGCATTATGCAGGACGGATTCCTGATCCTGAACTCTATCCTTACTTTGTTGCGAGACTACAAGCCGCTCACCTTTTTTGGATCGATCGGGTTACTCCTTATTCTGCTCGGGCTGATTCCGGGAATTGTAGTCATCGTAGATTTTGTAAAAACGGGTCTGGTTCCTCGCCTGCCCTCGGCGGTGCTGGCAGTTGGATTGGTTCTGTCAGGACTACTTTCGATCGTGGTGGGATTGGTTTTGCATACCATCGCCCGCCGCTTCCAGGAGTTGGATTATCAGCTTAAGATTCTGGCATCCGAATCCGGGAGAAGGGAAGACGGATAAATACGTCGCACGGTGTTTGCGCTCCGCGCGCCGAAGAACGGCGCGACCTGGACTGAGGAAATGCTCCATAGATTTGATGGACAAGATGGTGCTACTCCAGCCGCAGGTGTCGTTTTCGGGGGAAACGGAGACCTGTTTGGCACAGCGTACGCGGGGGCCATCCGCGGAAATGGAGCAGTGTTCGACTTAGCTGCTCCAAAGGCAGGTGAGGGGCTCTGGAAGGAGACCTTGCTTTACCGCTTCAGCAGCAACACGCCGGGTGCGAACCCTGAGGCTGCTTTGACCTTTGACAAGCTCGGCAATCTCTACAGCACAACACACGTAGGAAGCGTCTTCCGACTCCTGCAACCCAAGAAGAAGGGGGGCAACTGGACACTGAATTCGCTTCATCGCTTCTTGGGCCCACCCGACGGCTACCTTCCCGCTGCCAGCCTGCTCTTCGACAAAAACGGGGATCTTTACAGCACAACGCAAGCTGGAGGGACCGGCACAGGGTGCCGTGGCGGCTGCGGGACCGTGTTTGAAGTCTCGCCGTAGAAGGTTGTGATGCGCACACATGGTGAAACACAACACGGAGGCTAAGGTCTGGAGAAGCGCATAGAAAACCTTCACGGCTTGGCCTTCGCGACTTAAGCAACTCTTGTTCACCTGCTCAAAATTAATTGGGCGGTGCATCCTCATCGGAAATGTGATCCTTCCCCGCTGAGTCAGGCACCGCCCAAATCCACTACCGACAATTACTTTACAAGCAATATCGGTTTCGCTCCGATTGGGACTTCATTGTTGGAGATGGCAACAGTTTCGCCCGCAAGCGTGCGATAGTGCGTGTACTTTTTATCTGCCGCATAGTCTTCGGTCTGACAACTTCCACCACTGCAACTCTCGCCCGTGTCCCACACCGCTTCCGCTTCGTAGCCTTGGGACCCGAAGAAGTGGCACGTCCAGATGGTGTTGTTGGCAGAGCAACCTGTCAGGGTCTTTTCGAGCATCCAGTCGTAAACCTGCTCATAAGCGACCCCGGCTTTGGTCAATTGACCAGTTTCCAGGTTGAACAGCTTTCCGACATCGGGGTCGGCGTAACTGTACCAGTAGAAGCGCGTGACATGCATGGTGCGGTGGAAGAAGTAGAACTGAGCCAGAAACGCAGCCTGCAGGTCTTCGTCGGTAAAACAATCCTTAGTCACATTTCCCCAGTTGGCTTCGGTATCCCAAATAGGCTTGCCCTGGTTGTACGTTTTCAGAATGGCTCTCAAGTTCTGCACGATGGTGATGAACTCGGCAGCTTGTGGCGGACTTCCGCAAGCGGAGTGAGGACCGCCATGGACAGCTGCGATATCGGCGTATTGCAACCCTCCGGCGGCGGCGTAACCCTCCCACCAATGCAGAACCCATGGATCCTGAGCCCCGTTAGGTGGGGAGACAAGCTGGGCGTTCGGATTAACGCTGAGGATAACGCTTCGGGCATCTTGCGCCAGGCGCGTCATTTGCGCAAATGTCCCGGTCCAGTAATAGGGCATCGCAGGTTCGTTCCAGACTTCCCAGGTATCGATTTGATTGCCGGCATGGATTGCGATGGCACGCACAAAGTCCTTCCAGTGTTGGTCGGTGCCGGTGCCGTCCGCATTCAGATCGTTGGGTGGATCGCAGGCGCCGGGACCATTCTTGCAAGTTGTATCTCCCGGATTCGAAGACGCCCATTGCGGGGTCAACGCCATGGTGTACATGAGATGTGTCGTGCCATGTTCCTGGGCGGCATTGAGCCACTGATCCAGGGCGGTCCAGTCATAAACGCCATCGGCGGGGTTCAGGATAGCCCAATAAGTTTCTGTGCCCCACAGCCTCAATCCGTCGAAGGGAATTATTGGCCAAGGCTTAACTCCATGCCCGCTCATCTGAAAAAAGTGGTGAGGCACGGGATGGACATGGAGCTGGTTGGAAGATGGAACATCCGCCGTTTCGTCGTCAGCTTGCGCGACGAGCGGCTGACTGAGGACCGCGACAAAGACTAATGTCAGAAGTAGGAGTCCTAGGGTTTTCATCAGTGGTTTTACCTCCTCAAATCGGAAAAAATATCGTGCGCTCGGAACAGATCGGTCGGACCGCATACGAAATACCGTCGATCTCTGCGAAGTGGCAGCTTCCTGAAATCGCAACACTGACTGGGGGTCGAAGGACTGACTTTTTTCCCAGGTTTTCTTGATTCCCAGACTGACACGGTTGCAGCCGGTTGAGGAGATTACCGAAGTGTATTAAGGCCACGTCCATCCAGACAGGAAATAGCCGAGCAGAGTTTAGGTAAAGAGGAGCACTTCAGAGCAGGCGTCGATTGGTGGCGGCACACCAAGAAAAATTCTTAGCGCAACCAGCATTCGGATTTCTTCGCGCATCAGGCTAAACCGTCGATGCCTACGAAGAATTTAAAAGTTGATTCTTGGTTCGAGAGAGGGAACAGGTCTGGTCTGACCCCAGCACTAAGTTTTATGCTGGCGCCGCAATGCGAGGAGCGCTGCACGATGGATGCGGCTGCGGACGTCGACCAAGGATTTTTTCTCTGTCCCTTGTGACGTCCGCAGACACGATCGGTGTCAACGCGAGTGATTCTCCATGAAGATAGGTTTTGCTCCAATGGGGGCCTGGTGATTTGTGATGTTGATAGTTTCCCCAGCGAGCGTGCGGTATTGAGTGTAGGTTGAATTCACGGTTCGAGTGAGGGTCTGGCATGTGCCAGCGCTGCACTTTTCAGCGGTGTCCCAAATAGCTTGCGCCAAGTAACCGTCCGGTCCACTAAAGTTGCAGGTCCAGATGGAATTGCCGGAAGTTGTGCAGCTCTTGGTCATGGTGGCGCCGAGCATCCAATCGCGGACATATCCGTATGCCACGCCGCCTTCATCAAGCTTGCCGGTGGCCGGGTTCCAAAGTTGCCCCACGGTGCCGTCATCGTAAGCAAACCAGTAGAAGCGTGGGATGTCCAGGCTTGCGTGGAACATGTACCATTGCGCCAAAAACGCAGCCTGCAGGTCTTGATCCTTAAAACATTCCTTGACTGCATCCCCCCAATTGGATTCCGTATCCCAAATTGGCTTGCTTTGGTTGAAAGCGGCAAGAACGCTTCTCAGGTTCTGCACCACCGCGATGAAGTCGGACGCCTGAGGCACATCTCCGCAGTATTCCGCATGAGGGCCGCCATGAACAGCGGCGATATCGGCGTATTGCAAGCCTCCAGCCTGCGCGTACTGTGCCCACCATTTCAGAACCCACTCATCCCCGGCGCCGTTCGGCGGAGAGAGGAATTTAGACTGCGGCTCGATGCTCAGGATGACGGCTCGCGCGTCTTTCGCCATGCGGGTCAATTGGGCAAAGGTTCCGTTCCAGAAATAGAACATTGCAGGTTCATTCCAGATTTCCCAGTATTTGATCTGCCCATCAACGTGAGTGGCGACAGCGGCCACATAGTCCTTCCAGTGCTGGTCCGTACCTGAGCCATCCGCATTCAAGTCATCGGGGGGATCGCACTGCCCGGGGCCAAAGTCACAGGTCGTATCGTTGGGTTTCGACGAGGCCCACTGCGGCGTCATGGCCAAGGTCATAAGGGTATCAGTCTCTCCGTGCTGCTTGGCCGCATTCAGAAAACTGTCCAACGTGGTCCAATCGTATACGCCCACGGCCGGATTCAGGTCTGACCACTTGGTTTGTGTCGACCACAATCGCAGCCCTGCGAATTCAATGACCGGCCAAGGCTGAAACCAGTGAGTTGACATTCCGAAAAATTCGGCGGGAATCGGCTTCGCGTTTCCGGGAGTTTGTGCGTTGAGCTCGGGGATCGCAAGACACTGCAGCAGTGCGAACAGAATAGCGAATAGCCACACGCGATTTTTTTTCATGATCACCTCTCCGAAAGCTTGAGCGCACGTGAACAGAAAAGCTTGCCCATCCAAGGCAGACGATGTGACTCCGTCAACTCAGGGATTCCAGCCTTCCCAGTGTTCCAATTTGCTTGCGAGATGAGCCGTGCGACGTTTGGAGTCTGCCACAAATCAGCGACACCACAAAACACAGAAGTACATTTCGAGTGGGAGCACTTGCAGCTTCGTCCGACTTTGCAGCGTGCTTCTCGGGCCTGCTGTTCGACCGATTTAATCCGCGAATCCTTCGAGCGTCGTCGGACAACACGATGCGCACCCGATTCCGCTGCTACGACTACTGATTTCTTTCGATAAATGCGATCAAGCGAGAACTTGATCGAGCGTCTTCTTTAAGGGCGGAAGTACCATCTTGGTTAATACGAATTATGCATTTCCACTCCGCCACAAGACGTCTCAACATTGGAAGCAAAGAGAGAGGGAAGTAGTGCTGGATGGCCCACTTCCGCCCGGCCTTTGCCAACCGCCGCCCATAAACGGCGTACAATCAATATGATAGCTCGGTGGAGTCTTTAGTCACCAGTGCTTTCTACCTCTTGCAGGAACCAACTGGATACTGTACGTTTAGCTCACTTAGTATGGTGTGGTCTGGGCCAGTTTGACGATAGAACTCAAAATTTCCTTTAGCACTTAACGCGTGGTTATTCTCCCCCAATTGACAGACTCAGGCGAGGTATTAGGTCGCTGCTGGGAGTCGCGGAAGTATCGCTAGTCAAGATGTCAGTTGCGTGATCACAAAAATGTGACTCAGAGGGCGAAGCTACGTATAGCCCCCCAGAGTCAAAACGTCCCAATCTGAATTTGCACTTCTCGAATCGATCCCGGAAGTTCAACGAAATTACGCAGGTCGGGCAGAGGTCACGGCATCCCGAAACCGGTGTGCAGGCTCAGGTTCAGCAAGGTTGCGCAACGCAAACGTCGGAGTTTAGCCTTTTGAAGTTAGATAAAGACGAGTAGAATATCCAGTCTGAGGCTCATCCAGGGAATCGGAGCCTCTGTCGCCTTCCTGGTTTCCAACGCAGCGACGAATACAAGATATGGTGGAATAAAGATTATGAAGAAGAAGATTTTGATCTCACTGACTTCGATAGCATGTGTTCTCGTGATTGCGAATGCGGTGTGTGCGGGACAAACGGATTCCTCTGTTAAGGTGGCCAATCCAACGGCTGCGGCGGTTAGCCCCGCCGACGCTGGCGCCCCTCAAATCGCGACCTCCGCGACCGCGACCGCGAGCTCCACTGTGCCGTCGAGCGGAAGCACTCCGCAGTTGCAAACGCGCGATCTACGTTACAGGGTCACGGCCAGCGATTCGTTCGATCTTACCTTTCCCTTGAGCCCGGAATATAACCAGGCGGCCGTGACGGTGCAACCCGATGGTTTCGTCACGCTGTTCAGCGTAGGCGACGTTAAAGTGCAAGGTCTGACTGTTCCTGAACTCACGGATGCAGTTCGAAACGCTTACGGTAAGATTCTGCATGATCCGATCGTTTCAATCGTGCTCAAGGATTTCAATAAACCGTTTTTCATCGCAGACGGGCAGGTTGGGCATCCCGGCAAATACGATCTTCGCGAAGACACAACTCTGAGCCAGGCGATTGCGATTGCCGGTGGATTCACCGACGACGCGAAGCACTCGCAAGTCATCTTAGTGCACCGGGTGGGCTCTCAATACGTGTCTTCCCAGATTTTTGATGTGAAGAAGATGGAAGCAAAGGGAGACTTGCGGGAAGATCCGTACGTGCACCCCGGCGACCAGATCCTGGTGCCGAAGAGTTTCAGTTCCAAAGCCAAGGGTTGGGTGCCCAGCTACGGTATGGGCGCATATGTACCCCTGAAGTAAGCGAGGCCAAATTTTATGATCAACCACGATTTTGCGCCACCCAACGAAAATACAACTGCCAATTTTTCCCTGCGTGATTTGATCGCAATCGGCTTTCGCCGAAAGCGCATCGCAGCTCTTTGCTTCTTCGGAATCTTGCTGGGAGCATTTCTGTTTGCCTTCGTAGTGCCGACCCGGTATGAGGCCACGACCAAGTTTTTAGTGCAGCGCGAGCGCGCCGATTCGGTAGTGAGTTCGCAACAGGCGAACATGCCGACGATGACGACTCCGGTTGCGGCTGCGACCACTGTCACTGAAGAAGAATTGAACTCTGAAATTGGACTTATTCAGAACGACGCCGATGTTCTCCGCAAGGTCGTAGTTGAGTGCGGCCTTAACAACCGCAAGTCTCTGGGTGAATATATTTTCGGGACGGCCAGTCCGCAGAAGAGAATTGCCAAGGCCGCGGCGCGTCTCAGTTCCAGTCTCAAAGTCGAAGCCGAAAAGAAGAGCAACCTGATCGATGTGAGCTATGCATCGTCCGACCCCCAGTTGGCGGCTCACGTTCTTCGAGCTCTGGGAGATGCCTACCTCCAAAAGCACGTGGAGGTGCACACTCCTCCCGGGCAAGTTCAGTTCTTCACCAAGGAAACCGACGAGTACAAGAAGCAGTTGGAGGATGCCGAGGCCCAGTTGAAAGAGTTTTCCACTCAGGACAACGGAGTCGCGCCCACGACGGCGCGGGACCTGGCCTTGCAGAAGATGTCGGAGTTTAACTTGAGCCTGCAAGAGACGCGGGGATTGCTGGCAAACGCCGAGGAGCGAATTCGCACCCTGCAAAAACAAGCCGGAATCACCCCTGAGCGTTTGACCACGGAAATGCGAGAGGAAGACGACGCCCAGGTGCTCAGCGGTCTCAAAACCACGCTAATGAATCTGGAGATCAAGCGGACTGAGTTGTTGACGAAATATCAGCCAGACTATCCCCTGGTTCAAGAAGTCGATAAGGAAGTCAACGAAACCAAAGCGTCGATCGCAACCGAAGAGGCGCGACCCATCAAAGGGCACACCACGGATCGCAATCCAACTTTTGCCTGGGTCGATGAGGAACTGGCCAAGGCGAAGGCGGATTATGCTGGCCTCAAGGCTCAAGAATCCGCGATGCAAGCGATGGTCATTCGGTACCAGGAGCAGGCTCGCGATTTGGCCCAAAAGGGCCTCATTGAGCAGGACCTGGAGCGCAACTACAAAGCAGATGAACAGAGTTACCTGTTGTACTTGCAAAAGCGGGAACAAGCCCGCACCACGGAGGCTCTGGATACCACGCGCATCGTAAACGTGGCCATCGCCGAAACTCCGGTGGTTCCAACCCTGCCGGTTTATCCGCCCTTGCTGGTTATGCTGCTCGGAACGCTCGTTGGCGGAGTAGTGGCGGTTGGTGGCGTATATCTCCAGGAGCACATGGATCCTGCTTTTCACGGCCCCACAGGAGTCTCCTCCGAGCTCGACGTACCGTTGTTGGCTGCTGTTCCTCACAAATTCGAGAAGCTTCAGCCCAGCGGGTTTTATGGAAATGGAAACGGCAACGGAAATGGAAACGGCAATGGCAACGGTCGTGGGCATTACCACGAACGTCCTGACCCAGTCACCGCAGTAGCAGATCAGTCGAGCAGTCTGTAGGGTTGCGCCGCTGCAAGTCGCTTGCAGACCGCCTGTTCAGGTCTGCGGTCGGTAAGTTTACAACCAGCAATCCCCCGTCACCAATAGGAAGCCCAAGGACCAAACATGAGTAAGAACTTCGAATTGCTCTATCAGACGGGCAAGGCCCAAGAGATGCTTCAGGTGGACGCACAGCCTGAGTCTTCGCCCCTTGCTCCATCGGAACAAACTCTCTCCACGCCGGCATTGGAGATTGAAGGAATGGCGCGAGAGGAATTGAGCAAACTGGTCCATCGCCTCTTCCTGATGCCCGGGACCGAAGGGCCTCGTCACGTAGTGTTCGCGGGCACGGAATCAGGGACAGGTTGTTCGTGGACGTGCGCCCATGCGGCTGAGATTCTGGCTTCCCAAGTCCGCGATTCCGTGTGCATCGTCGATTGCAATCTCACCACGCCGTCCCTGCACCGGCAATTCGGGGTTGAGAATCATTTCGGATTGGCCGACGCGCTCACCGGCGCCGGTCCCGTTCGTCAATATGCCCGCCAACTCTCGCGCCAGAACCTGTGGTTTGTAAGTTGCGGAGCCATTGACGCAGGCTCCGGCCCATTGTTGGCATCGGACCGAATGCGTGGCCGCATTACCGAGCTGCGATCCGAGTTCGACTACGTGCTTATGGATGTCGCTCCCATGAACGTTTGCAATCACACCATGATGTTGGGGAGTATGATGGACGGCGTTGTCCTGGTGATTAAGGCGAACGCCTCCCGCCGAGATGCGTCGCGGGAAGCTGTACAGCAGCTTCGTTCCGCGAACGTCCGCGTGCTTGGAGCAGTCTTGAATCAGCGGACCTTCCCCATTCCTGAACGGCTTTACAAGAGACTGTAGGTGCGCTGTCGGCGAGGCCAACACATTTTGTTGGCCAGGTCGCACCTGGTATCGGCCTGAAGTTTTAAACGTTGTCCCGTCGTTGCTTTTCTGGTCTCATGCCCTTCGATTCTGGCATTGACGTCTGCTGCCGCGATCAGAAGTTTTACTGCTTATCCTCCCTTCCCAAACCACCGCACTCTGCAGTGTCACAAGACCTCACCAATGGCCACAACTGAACGCCACGTCCTAAAAAGCGCCAGCAAAGCATTCGACATGCTGATCCTGGTAGGGTCATTCACTTTAGCCACTCTTCCTCATCTCGCAAGGGGCGGACCAGTGGTGTTCACGCATTTCCTCGAAATGCGGATCAAGCTGCAGAACGTCATCGTATTTTTAGGTCTTTTGTGGATCTGGTATCTGATTTTCTGTTCGCTTGGTTTGTACGGGTCCAAGCGGCTGGTGAGCCGTAGGGCCGAGGCGCTCGACACGATGAAAGCGACTACCCTCGCAGCTCTCGTGCTGGGAATCGCGTCCTACGTAATGCACTTCCGAATGGTGACGCCGGGATTTCTGGTGCTCTTTTGGGGATTCAGCACATTCGTGGCTGTCTCCAGCAGGGTCGCGATTCGAACCTACCTGCGCCGTCTGCGCGTGCGCGGACAGAATCTTCGTAATATGCTCATCGTCGGCTCCAATCAACGGGCGATTGAGTTTGCGAGGACGATTGAATCCAAACCCGAGTTGGGCTATCGCATCATCGGCTTTGCCGACGACCAATGGGCGGGTGTAGAGGAGCTCAAGAATCTGGGCAGGCCTCTGCTCTGTAATCTGGAAAACCTGGGAAGTTTCCTGCGGCGCAGCGTGGTGGACGAGGTCGCGATCGCCATACCTCTTCGTTCGTTTCACGATCATGCCTCCGATATCGCCGCCATGTGCCACCAACAAGGCATCATCATTCGTGTCCTCTCTGATTTATTCAATCTGAAAAGCCTGAATCCGAGTGCTGAGGACTTCGAAGATTCTCATTTGATCGCGAAATTCGGCGGTATCGAGGAAGGCTGGCCCACCGTAATCAAACGCACCCTGGACTTCCTTCTGTCGCTCACTCTGCTCATCCTGCTTGCGCCACTGCTATTGATAGCGGCCATTCTGATAAAGCTCACATCGCCCGGGCCGGTATTCTTTGCACAAAAAAGGGTCGGCCTCAACAAGCGGATATTCACCATCTTCAAATTCCGGACGATGGTGGTGAATGCCGAGCAGAAGCTGCATGAACTCGAACATCTTAACGAAGTCTCTGGGCCGGTCTTCAAGATTAAGAACGATCCCCGGCTTACGCCGGTTGGGAGATTTCTACGCAAGACCAGTATTGATGAGCTGCCCCAGCTCTTCAATGTCCTGAGCGGCGATATGAGCCTGGTCGGTCCCCGCCCGCTGCAGATTCGTGATTACGAACTGTTCACCGATGCAGGAGAAGACTGGCAGCGTTGCCGCTTTAGCGTTCGGCCCGGCATCACATGTTTGTGGCAGGTAAACGGACGGAGCTCTCTACCCTTCCACCAATGGATGGAGCTCGATCTTCAATATGTTCGCAACTGGTCGCTGTGGCTTGACCTCCAGATTTTGGCTAGAACCATTCCCGCAGTGCTCCGCGGATCCGGCGCCGCTTAGCCGGGCGACAAGACTCCTCCCGTTTTTTCGGTAATACGACCCCGTTAGCGCCTCGCTGCAGCCTCACCACGTGCAAAGGATGTACAATTCTTCAGCGACATTTCAGCCATTGGAAGGGACTACTGCGGATACCGCTGTGCATCAGCAAGAACGAATCTTAGTTGAATCGAACCAGATGGTCTGCGATTATCCCGCTGACAAGTGCTTGCATGAGTTGGTGGAAGCGCAGGCAGAGCGGCAGCCCGAGCGATCGGCCGTAATCTGGCAAGGCCAGCGCCTTTCTTACCACGAGCTCAACTCGCGCGCCAATCAGGTTGCGCATTACCTCCGAAGTCGTGGGATTGAACCCGACGCTAGGGTCGCGATCTGTCTGGAGCCGTCGTTTGATTTCGCAGTCGCCGTGCTGGGCGTGCTGAAGGCGGGTGGGGCCTGCGTTCCGCTCGACCCCAACTATCCCAAAGAACGCCTCGCCTACATGCTGCAGGATGCGGGAGCGCGAGTGCTGATTACCGGGAGCGAGCAATCAGCGCCCGCCGCGCCAAACTCCTGCGAAGTGCTGCCACTCACCGATAAGCCGAAGTTTCTTTCCGCCTATCCTTCCACCAATCTGCGGGGTGTTGTCCAACCGAGCAATATTGCTTACGTTGTTTACACGTCGGGGTCCACCGGACAACCGCGAGGCGTTCTGTTGCCGCATGCCGGACTGGTCAACTACAACGCAAATATGGCGCGGGTTTATTCCATGAGCCCGGATGACCGAGTCCTCCAGTTCTGTTCCCTCAGCTTCGACATTGCCGTGGAAGAAATTTTCATCGCATGGCTTAGCGGAGCAACTCTGGTCATGAAGTCGAGCGAGATGCCGTTAGCTGTCCCGGAGTTTCTGCCTTGGATCGAAAAGCAGGGAATCACAGTTCTCGATCTGCCTACCGCTTATTGGCATGAGTGGATGCATCAGCTGCCGCAGTTATCCAAGCCGTTTCCCGCAGGTTTGCGGCTGACTATCGTTGGCGGTGAAAAAGTTTCGGCCAAGGCGTATGCGACGTGGGCAGGCTCGGTTGGCCGTCATGTACGCTGGGTCAACACTTACGGGCCAACCGAAGGCAGCATAGCGGCGACTATGTATGAGCCAACGCCTGGCAACCATTCCGTTCCGGAAAACGTTCCCATTGGTCGGCCGGTGCCAAACGTACGCGTCTACTTGCTTGACCCGGAGCTGAATCCGATTGCGACTGGCGTGGTGGGTGAGTTGCACATCGGCGGTGTAGGAGTGGCGCGAGGGTATCTGAACCGTCCCGAGCTGACGGCTCAGAAGTTCATTTCCGATCCTTTCTCGCCGGACCCTGGCGCGCGCCTGTATAAGACCGGTGATCTCGCCCGTTATTTACCCTCCGGTGAAATTGAGTTTGTGGGTCGAACCGATGACCAGATAAAAATTCGCGGCTTTCGGGTTGAGTTGGGAGAGATTGAAACCGCGCTGGCGAAACATTCCGGAGTGCGTGATGTTGCCGTGGTAGCCAGAGAAGATATATCAGGCAACAAGCTCTTGGTGGCCTATTTTGTAGCCTCACCCGGGGTTCAAGTTAGTGCTCCTGATCTTCGTAGTTATTTGCAGCAGTTGTTGCCTGATTACATGGTGCCTTCCACCTTCGTGGCTTTGCCGGCCATGCCCTTGACGCCAAATGGGAAGATCAACCGCCGGGGATTACCCTCGCCACCCGAGTCTCCCGCCCAGGTGACAGCCGCACCCGCCGACCCTTTGCAGGCCAAGTTGGTAAAAATCTGGGAAGACGTTCTCGGAAAAAAGCCGATTGCTGTGGAAGACAATTTTTTCGAACTCGGCGGCCACTCCTTGCTGGCAGCCAGGTTGATGCATCGAACTGGGCAGATGCTGGGCAAGACTCTGCCGCTGGCCATGCTCTTTCAGTTTCCGACTGTCCAACAGCTTGCCACTGCGTTAAGTCAGGATGGATGGTCGCATCATTGGTCTTCACTCGTGCCGATTCAGCCCGACGGCTCCCAGTTTCCTTTCTTTTGCATCCATGGAATCGGAGGAAACGTCATCGGTTTTCGCGAACTGGGACGGCGCATGGGACCGGACTATCCTTTCTATGGGCTGCAATCCCGAGGGTTGGACGGTACCCAAGCTTGCCATACAAGTGTCGAGCAGATGGCGGCGCACTACCTAAGCGAGATTCGCCGCCTGCAACCGCAAGGGCCGTATTTTGTGGGCGGTTTTTCCTTCGGCGGATTGGTCGCCTATGAAATGGCGCAGCAGCTACATCAGCAGGGCGACGAAGTGGGCTTGCTGGTGCTGTTCGATACCTACCCCGGCAATCAACAAGCTGTTGGTGCATCGTTGGTCAACCTGCTGCTCCATCCTACGTGGAAGCATTGGTTTCACGACTTGCCTAAAGTTGCCGGGAAAAGATTTCGACGCAACGTGAAAAGTTGGCGCGTGCCTCAAGTATTAAGAGATGTTCGTGATTCCAACACGACGGCGGCTGACAAATATGTATTGCGGCGTTATCCAGGCAAGGCCACGCTCATTCGCGCTGAAGAAAAATCCTTGAGGAGTTCAGAGGATCCGCTCGCGGCCTGGTATGAGTTAGTCGCCGGCCTCGATGTGCATGAGATCCCCGGCGATCACTACGATATCCTGATTGATCCACAGGTAGAGCGCCTCGCTGAATGCCTCAAATCCTGCATCGATGGGGTTCGCACAAGACCAGAGCATGCAGCCACCTTGCAGGTCTCGTGATGTCATTGCAACTCATGCCACACTCCCTGTTCCTGAGCCAACGATTTATTTGATGGTCACTGGAAACTCTTTGCCGGAAACTAGTCTTCAAGAGTCCGAGAACCAGTCTGCGGAGAAGTCGACGCGAGTGTGGCAGCGGTTGCATCCTGCCAGACTGTTGGGCGTTCAGCGCGGAACAATTCTCGCGAAGGTTGGTCCCTGGGTGCATCGCGGCGGTTTCGCAGTGCTCGATCAGGGACTCATTTCGGGCTCGAATTTTCTGGTCAGCATCCTGCTGGCGCGCTGGCTGGTGCCGGATCAATACGGCGCTTATGCCGTGGCTTTCGGTATTTTTGTTCTGCTTTCCGTGGTCTACCAGGCACTGGTGCTCGAGCCCATGGCGGTTTTTGGCGGCTCTTGCTACCGCGACGGCCTGCGCGGATATGTGCTCTCGCTGCTTTGGATTCACCTGACCATTTCGCTGGTTATGATTGCTGCGATTGGTTCCGCGGCGCTCATCGCCAAGGAATTTTCGCATTCCGCGGTGCTTGCCGGGGCGCTCGCCGGAATCATGATCGCATCGCCCTGCGTTCTGATCTTCTGGCTGGTCCGCCGAGCTTTCTACCTGGGATTAGCGGCTTCCAAGGCTGCGCTTGGTGCATTTGTTTACTCGTCGCTCAGTATGGGCGGTCTGTATTTGCTCTACCACCGCGGACTGCTTTCGCCTTTCACGGCATTCGCTCTAATGGGTCTGGCGGCGCTCGGAACCGCTCTTTACAATTTCATCCGCCTCTGGGGGCAACTCGCCGATAGCACTCCCGCCCCACGAGTCCGAGAGAGCTGGAGCAAGCATTGGACGTATGGCCGGTGGGCGTTGGCGAGTTCCATAGCCAACTGGATTCCGGCTTACGTTTATTACCCCTTGCTGAGTACGTTTGCCGGCATGGCTGCCTCTGGCCAGCTCAAAGCGGTAATGAATTTCATGTTGCCGATCGAGCAAGTCAAGGCTGCCTTGGCTCTGCTCTTTCTTCCTTACGCCGCCAGGATCCAGGCCCAACGCGGCTCCTCCAGTGTTGGAAAGCTCAGCACCAGATTGACCTTCGTCTCGGTGGGCATCGCGGGTGCTT
>JBEKGG010000052.1:0-21280 GCA_050012915.1 Terriglobales bacterium
CGGAACCGTGACCACGACTTCACAACGGCAGTTCCAGTTGGCTGGCTTTGTGAATACGTCTCACGGGAAAGTTAGTACCTCCATCCAGCAAAGCGTGAACTTCAGAAACCAGCAGCGCTTCGACATCAATGCCAACGAGTACGTGCAGGATATTTCGCAGCTCACGCCGACGAACTCAGAGATCTACAAGCGCCAGGGTTACAATTCGTCCTTCAGTTCAGAGTCGTTCCTTTATCCTCTGACCGCTAATATTAACCTCACGTTCCCCAACGGCCAGACCGTCCAGACAACGGTTGTGTCACAGGAATTCAAGAATCTCGTGGTGAGTCCCTCGTTTACCGGCGGCGTAGACAATAAAGTGAATGCTCAGGACACATTGAATTTCAATACCGGACAGAACACCAATGCGAGTAGTTCGCAGCGATACAGCTTCGGGGACGCCTACGGTCAGTTTTACAATTGCGGGATCGGCAGCGAGAGCAACCTATTGCAATTCGTGAGTCAGGGATGCAATCAGACGATCAGGTTCAAGTAAAGCAGCGCTGTAATAGCTCTGGCGGTCAAGAGGTAGGAAATATGAGTAGTGGCGCACTTTTGAATTCATTCGAAGGGGTGCGGCTTCGGCCCGCGCCCTAAATTTCCCAAGTTCAATCGCGGCTTCAGCGCCGAAGAGATGTGCTGATTAAAACTGCCCACCCCACCATTTCATTGCCGATATCCTCTTTGCGATGTACGATTCAAAGCTGTTCAATAATTAAGCTTCTCCGGCTTCGCGCCATCAGGCTAAAGTCTGGGCGAGTGAATTCGCCTCGGAAGAACATTCGTCGTCGAAATCGAGGGCTATCACCGTGACCGATCGTAATCTAAGGAACGCACACGTGCTGCGCAGGATCTTAGTCCTGACGATTCTCGCTACCGGAGTCGCGATTGCGCACTCCCAGGACGTTCCCTCCAACGCTCCTTATAAAAATCCGAAACTGCCGGTGGAACAACGTCTGCAAGATTTGCTCGGCCGCATGACTGTGGAAGAAAAAGCCAGCATGTTGGCCGGAGCCAACTGGATGGAGAGCGTCGCCATTCCGAGGCTGGGTATTCCGTCGATCAAGATGGCGGACGGGCCAATGGGCATCCGATCCTGGGCTGGCCCGTCGAAGATCACGAAAACGGCTCCGCATCCTTTCAGCAGCACCGCATTTCCCGCGGGGATCGCGGTCGCCGCAACCTGGGATCCGGCGGTTGCGCAAAGCGTTGGTCAGGCGATTGGCCAGGAAGTGCGAGCGATTGGCCGCGATATGATCCTCGGCCCGACCGTCAATATCCAGCGCGTGCCGCTGTGGGGAAGAAACTTTGAGGGCTTTGGTGAAGACCCCTACCTCACTGCGCAAATGGGTGTGGCCTATATCAAAGGTGTGCAGGGCGAAGGCGTGATTGCCACGGTGAAGCACTTCGACGCCAACAATCAGGAATTCGAACGCCATCGCGTGGATGAATCCATCGACGAGCGCACCTTGCAGGAGATTTACTTTCCCGCATTCAAAGCGGCTGTGCAAGAAGCTGGAGTTTGGTCGGTGATGTCCGCTTACCAAAAGGTAAACGGACTTTATTGTTCGGAGAATCCATTTCTGTTGAAAGATATTTTGCGAAAAGAGTGGAATTTCAAGGGGTTTGTCGTTTCCGATTGGGGAAGCACCTACAGCACTCTAGGCCCAGTGAACGCCGGCATGGATCTGGAGATGCCCGGCGGCGAACCAGCCAAGGCATGGTTGATGACAGAAGGCGCAAAGAAAGTTGGCAATGGCGGCGACTGGCTGTCGCCGGAGAAGGTTCTACCCGAAGTTACTGCGAGCAGGATCACCGCAGCAACTCTTGATGACATTCGATCGCGCATCAACGGCCTCGGGTGAAATTGATACCCCTGCACAACAAGCCGTAGCGCGCCATGGAGCGGCAGAGAGCATCGTGCTGCTCAAGAACGACGGCAATTTGCTTCCACTCGATTCTTCGAAGATCAAGTCGCTCGCCGTGATCGGCCCCAGCGCTGCGGTTGCCCGAACCGGAGGTGGCGGGAGTTCTCTGGTGCATCCCAAGTATTCGGTCGCGCCGCTCGATGGAATCAAAGAAAGAGCCGGCAGCAGCATGCAGGTCAGCTATGCGCTCGGCACTTCGATACCAGGCGAGGACCCGTCCAAAGATACTCCCGAGGCCCGCGAGGAATTGCAGAAAGAAGCCGTGGCTATAGCCGCGAAAGCGGACGCAGCAATTGTGTTGATCGGCAACTCGCCCGCCATTGAATCCGAAGACTTCGATCGCACAACTTTGGATCTGCCTGCCGGGCAGGACGAACTGGTTCAGGCAATTGCCAAAGTGAACCGCAATACGATTGTGGTATTCAATGCTGGCGCTCCCGTCAACGTAAGCCGCTGGGTTGGCGAGGTTCCGTCGGTTCTGGATGTATGGTTTGGCGGCCAGGAAATCGGACACGCAATCGCGGATGTTTTGTTTGGCGACGTCAATCCTTCGGGCAAACTTCCGTTTTCGTTTATCAATGATTTCAAAGAATCTCCCGCCTACGGGAATTATCCCGGAGAAAATCTGCACGTGAAATATGCGGAAGGAATTTATGTCGGCTACCGCTATTTCGACAAACACAGCATCACGCCTCAATTTCCTTTCGGATACGGCCTGTCTTACACCAGCTTTGGGTATAGCGACTTGAAGATTAAGCCGGGCAAAGCTGCGAGCGGTCAAACCTTCGAAGTGAGCTTGAAACTTCGCAACCAGGGAAAGCGCGCGGGCGCAGAAGTTGTTGAGTTATACGTTCACGACGGACACTCGAGCGTAGACCGCCCGGTCAAAGAGCTGAAGGGTTTTCGTCGAGTCGAGTTAGCGCCTGGAAAATCCGCAACCGTAAACTTCAAGCTCGACAAAAATTCTTTGTCGTACTACAGCACGCAGAAGAAAGACTGGATCGCCGAGCCAGGCACATTCGACGTGCTGGTGGGCGCATCCTCGGCGGATATTCGGCTCAAAGGATCTTTCGAACTTTCTCAATAGGCATTCGGAAAACAGTTCGGTACTTGCTCTGCAACAGAACGTCATTTCGCAAGTTGGTAGAGCGATCCCAAAATTGCCCCGAACACTGCGTGGGCAATAAAGACCGAGACGGGCGTCTGAATTCCATAATGCAACGCCATGAACCCGGGAGGTTCGAGTTGCCGGTTTGCATTGGGACCGTGCTGTTCGCTGGCCATTCTGGGATGTGCGCTCGGCATCAGTGACATCCCAACTGTTAAGACGAAAAGCGCCTGCGCCAATCCGAGCAGCGCTCCGAACCACCAATTAGCCATGTGCCGCGCCTCGAAAACTAATACGTAGAGGATAGAAAATACCCAGCCATTTAGGAGATGAATAAAAAATCCGTAAAATTTTGCTTTTTCGCGCTGCGGCGTGATGAATGTTCCCATCAGATAGGGCAAATTCATTCGCGTCAAGCCAAGGCCTTGGCTGGTTGCGAGCAGCGTAGACAACGCCAGAGTCGCCAGAAATCCTGAGAGCAGCCAGCTCGACCAGTTCATGAGCGAACCTGTGATGGCGCGTGCTGCGTGGCCGCGGGCGGACGATGTGCCAGTTGCTGTTCTCCCTTTTCCCGCTGGTTGATTGACAGTGCGGCGCCGATCAGGCCCACGTGGGTGAAAGCCTGAGGAAAGTTTCCCAACGCCGCGCCGGTAGTCGGGTCGATTTCTTCGCCATATAAACCTAGGTCATTCTGATATTGCACCAACTGTGCGAATCGTTGGCGAGCCTCATCCAGCGAGCCACCGCCTAATGCGAGATATTCCGCTTCCCAGAAACTACAAAGAGCAAATGTCCCCTCTGGCACTTCTCTCCGGTAGCGGAAGAGCAAGCCGTTGGATGTGCCCAGTTGTTGGCGGATCGCATGGTAAGTGCTGCGCATTCTTGGCGAGCCAGCCTCGGCGAAGCCGTACCAGGAAAGCAGAAGCAGGCTGGCGTCGAGTTCCTGGCCGTCGAGCACGCTGACGTAGCTTTGCATCTCTTCGTTCCAGGCGCGTTCTTCGATCTCGTGGCGAATCGAGTCGCTCTCGCGTTTGTAGCGCTCGATCGGCGCTCCGCGTAGCTTGCCTCGCTTAACCAGACGGACGAGGCGATCCATCGCCGTCCAACACAGAAGTCGTGAATGGGTATGGTTCTCGCGTCCGAACCTGGGTTCCCAAATGCCCTCGTCTGGCTGATTCCAATTCTGTGCAACATAATTTCCAAACCCGATCAAGGCCTTCTGCATTTCACGGTCGAGACGCCCGCCATGGAATGCGAACTGCGCCGCCGCATCGATGACCTCTCCATAGACGTCGAGTTGAAGCTGTTCGCGCGCCGCGTTCCCGATGCGCACCGGACGCGATTCGCGATATCCGCTCAAGTGTTTCAGTTCGCGTTCCACCGGAGTCTTGTCGCCATACAGGGAATATAGAATTCTCAATTTAGGTTGAGTGAGCCGCGTTGCTTGCAACATCCAATCGAGAAAATCCTCGGCCTCGTCCCAGTAGCCGAGCTCCAGCAAAGCGCGGATCGTGAACGATGCATCGCGCAACCAGCAGTAGCGATAGTCCCAGTTCAAACCTCCGCCGACACGCTCCGGGAGCGACGTAGTCGGGGCAGCAATGATGGCACCAGTAGGAGCGTAAGTAAGCAACTTGAGAGTCAGGGCGCTGCGTATGACCGTGCTTCGATAGGCGCCCTCGTAGTTGGCGCGGCGGCCCCAGTGTTGCCAAGCTTCGACCGCATGATCGACGCGAGTGTCAAGCGAAGGATCCAGCGGACGCAGCACCGCAGGTGCTTCTTCCGAATAGGAAAAAGAGAAGCGCAGACTCTCGCCACAACGGAGCACGACGCGAGCGCGAGCATGTTCATTGGTGATGGCAAGAGCCGTGCTGCTGCGCAGCCAATACACACCTTTGCCCACGGTAAATTTCAGTCCCAGCTTTCCAAAATCCCGGATCTGAACCTTGGCCCTGCCGTAGTCCGCAACGGGCGAGAATTCGATATCAAATTCCACTTCACCGGAATCGCAAGTTACTCTGCGGAGAATCTCATGATCCGGCAGGAAATCATTTCGATGAAGAGAGTTCGATGCGCCAGGCATCATGTCGGTCAGAACAGCGCGGCCCGACTGAGTAGCGAAGTGAGTTTCAAGCACGTTGGAATCCTGAATATATTGGCGGCTGACAGTTGCAGCAGCGACGGGAGAGATGCGCCAGAAACCGCCTCGCTCGCGGTCGAGCAGCGCGGCGAAGATCGAGGGCGCATCAAATCTGGGCCAACAGAGCCAGTCGATGGACCCGGATCGCGATACTAGCGCCGCGGAGCGGCAGTCGCCGATGATGCCGTAATCCTGAATTTCCGGCCAGGCAGAAACAATCGTACGATCCGCCGGACGCATTTCCGCAGACCGTTCTGACCCGTGGGAGCGCAGTGGCACGTATACGTTGATGCGCTACGTGGCGAAGCGTTGCCAGGCTTTGTCGCGAATGGACTGTCTGCGCATAAGTGAAGGCAGAAAGTTCATCGACCTGGGGGTTGCCCGGATGTAGCGGCCGGACGAAACATGAGATCGAACCAGGGCCTCCAGGTCTTGCCGCCATCGGTCGACGTAACCGCGATTTCGCGCACACCGCCGCTGGCGGGCATCCAGGTACCGCGGACATATCTTTTTTTCCCGTCCGCCGTGAGATCCGTTCCACTCAGAACCATCTCAGCACCGCGCATGTTGCCTTCTATGACTAACAACGCTCCCTGATTGGTTACCCAGGTTTGGTGCCATACTTTCCTGGAAGCGTCGTAAATGGTGAAACTCTGACCGTGCTCGCCTTCGGCGCTCTGGTAATCTTCCAGCAAAACGCAGCCGTCGAGTATGCGATCCACACGGTTGTGCGCGACTTTCTTATTTGGATTATCGACGTCAAACGCATCCCAATCGCCGACCCAGAAATCGAAGCTGCGATATTCAGGCGCCGCACACGAAATGCTCTTCGCAGCAACGGGCTGAGGAGAATGAGATGTAGAGCGCGTCGGCCCCATGATAAGCGCAGCTGCGAAAACAATGGCGATCTTCCATTCGGTGGGGACGATATTCATGCTGAATTCTCTCCGCGTCTGATTCTAGATTGGCATCCCGCGCACCTGTCGAAGATAAGGAGCTTCGGCAACACGTCACGCTGCGTCGGCCAACTCTGAACGAGGGCGGAGATTTCACCGCCCTCGTCCAGAGTAGCCAAAGTCGGCTGCTGGTTCCAGGGTGCGCTCGTCACTTCCCTCCGGATGCTCCAAGCGCAACCCGGCTGAAGAAGGGAAGCTGTTTCTTCATCCGTTCCGTAAGAATAAACTGCCTTGGATTTGGATCAACCTTCGCTCTCGACGTAACATCCGGATTGCCACTCCCGTCGAACACTGGAACTGCCAGAAAGCCCACAGTCTCGCCGGTGCTGGTGTCGATCGCAGTTCCGGCGATTTCTCCCGAGTCGTTGATCCCCTGGGCCAGAGTTAAATACAGGGAAGTGGGCTGAATGACAAGCGTATTCAGATCGCTCAGCGTATTGTCTTGCCAGAAGAACGCTCGAGATGCCCCGCTGTTAGCGTTGAAAGACTGGCCTACTATTTGGCCTTTCTCATTGACATCGAAGGCGATGTCATTCGTGTCTGTGGCGTAGGGCGCGATTGATTTCATCCCCGACGCTTTTGTCCAGATGAAAGCAGTGGGACTCAGCGGGGCATTTTCATCGCCGCTGGTGTTTGCAAATCCAACGATTTGACCTCGATTATTGAGGGCGACTGGAGTATTCCACGCTTGGCCTCCGATGTTGCCCAAATTAATGGGAACACCATTTTCCCAAAGCAGAGCGTGCTCGGCACTCGCGCCTCCAACTGCAACCGAGCACAGACCAGAGATTCCGACGACCTGATCCTTGTCATTGATCGCCGTCGCGGCCGAATCAGGATCAGGTGGCAACGGCGGAAGCTGCGTCATCTGATTCAGTCGTGGACCCCAAATCACGGCCTCGAACTGGAGCACTTGCGATCCTGAGCACGTCGGATCGTGAACAGTGTTTTCCGCCCATCCAACGACTCTTCCCTGGTTGTTCACTCCGGCGGCATAACCGTCGTAGCCGCCTAGCGTCGGGAGCTCCGACATCACACCGTCTTGCCAAGCGAAACCGCGACATATGTAACCGTCGGCCCCGAAGAAAAACGCCGAGCAACTCCAGGCCTCGCCCAGTGGATTCATGTCGGGGGTTTCAGCAATACCCGCAATTTCTCCTTTGGTGCTGTGGTTTGGCCACGCCACATTGCTATTCGGGCCTCCGAAAGTGCCAAGGTCGATTGGAACTCCGACCCAGAGCGCAGCGTGCACACTAGTATTGGACGCCAGATTCGCGCCGCCTGAGATCCAGCCCAAATCGTTAATGCCAACTGGCTCAGGAACTCCGCCGAGCGGCGAACCCAGATTGAAAACGTAATATTTGGGCGGTTGTTTTTTCTGTTCGACCTGTGCTTGGAGTGAACGGGTCGACGCGATCATCATGAATAGGGTGGCTGCAGTGAAGTAGATCCGAATCCTGAGTTGCATGTCGCCTCCGTGAATGGGTGGGGTGTGTGATGGTCGTTGAACTGGCGTGCCTCCGCACCGGTCCCGCTGCGTTTGAAATCGACACGCGCAGTTGCGACCATACCGAAACGGATGCCTGTAGATTGGACGTTTACGGACACCGCTGCCGATGAGCGGACGTTTTCGGACCTCGCTATGCGAGCCCGGACAAAGGCTTGAGGAGCGTGGTCCGAAAACGTCCAACACGTCTTGCAAAGTGCACTATCATGAGGACCGGCCTTCAAATGGCCGTGGCGATTTTGACGCGGGTCGGCAAATTTATGAATCTGGATTGGCAAGTCTGTTCGCGGGCAAGACTTTCGCGCGACGCGCGTTTCGACGGCAAATTCTTTATCGGAGTCCACGGCAGTGGTGTTTACTGCCGTTCGATTTGTCCTGCGCCCACGGCCAAAGAAAAGAATGTTCGTTATTTTCCGACGGCCGCTGCGGCGGCGGAAGCCGGTTTTCGTCCGTGCCTGCGTTGCCGGCCGGAATGTTCTCCTGGGACTCCTGCCTGGTTGGGAACCTCGAATACTGTTTCACGCGCTTTGCGCCTGATCGGCGAGAGCGGATTGGAAGCCGGAGGGATCGAAGGTCTGGCTGAACGTCTCGGGGTCGGTTCGCGGCATCTTCGCCGCCTGTTCATTCAGCATTTGGGCGCGACCCCGAGTGCGGTCGCTCAAACTCGTCGACTGCATTTCGCGAAGAAGTTGATCGACGAAACCGGCCTGCCCATGAGCCAACTGGCGTTGGCTGCGGGTTTCGGATGCGTGCGGAGATTCAACGCCGCTATTCGCAAGACCTACAAGCGAGCGCCGACTGAAATTCGCCGACTCGCGCGACGATCGACAATTCAACCGGAAAACCAATATGTTTTTCATCTCCGTTTTCGTCCTCCTTATCAGTGGCAGAGCATGTTGTCATTTCTCGCGGCCCGCGCCACGCCTGGCGTTGAAGCGGTGAAGTGCGGCAGCTATTTTCGTTCGATTTGCGTTGACGGGATGTCCGGTTATTTGGACGTCTCGCTCGACGAAGACAGTGACTCGCTTAAAGTGTGCATTCGCTTTGGCGATCCGCGTTCATTGTTTTTCATTGTCGAGCGGATACGCGCCATGTTCGATCTAAATGCCGACTGGACCGACATAGCATGCGCCTTGAAAACCGATCCGGCATTAGAGGGACTGGTCGAGTCCGCTCCGGGACTTCGCGTGCCGGGGTGCTGGAATGGATTCGAACTGGCGACGCGTGCGATTCTCGGTCAACAAATCACGGTTCGAAGCGCGACCACTCTCGCGGGAAGGATTGTAAAAATGTTTGGGCGAGCCTTTCCCGCGACCGCAGAGCTGACTCATCTTTTTCCTACACCGGAGGTTCTTGCGGATGCCGACCTCAGCAATATTGGAATGCCGCGCGCGCGGGGAGAGACCATTCGGGCTCTTGCCCGGGCAGTCTGTAACCGGCGTATCAGCTTTGATGGGATCGTGGAATCCGAATCTTTTCTGGCACGATTGATGGAGATTCCGGGCATTGGAAAATGGACTGCCCAGTACGTGGCCATGCGAGCGCTCGGTGAGCCCGATGCTTTCCCCTCCGGCGATGCTGCAGTGCTGTCCGCGCTAAATTTATCCGTTGCTTCAGAGCTTGAGCGGCGCGCGGAAGCTTGGCGGCCCTGGCGGGCCTACGCGACCATGTATCTATGGAATGCCGCGAAGGACGGCGGAGTTCTCAGCCGGCAACGAATGCCTGGCAAAACTAAGAAAGTGCCGATTATCCCCGTCGGTTCCAGTCGCACCGGCCGCGTCCAACCGCTTGCCGGTTCAGGCAGTGCGTGACGCTCAAATCAAATAAATCCATCGCTCCCATCCGCACACAGGCCTGCGCGCTTGCCTCTCGTTGCGCAAAATAACTCGCCATCAATTTCGACGAGGAACCTTTTGGCGTGTCGTTCCGTAGTATAAAGGGAGCCAGACGGGACCACGATGGAACTGCGAATCGAAAACCTCTCTAAACAATATCCCAACGGCACACGAGCATTGCAGAATGTTTCGCTGAACATTCAATTGGGAATGTTCGGCCTGCTCGGGCCGAACGGGGCGGGGAAGTCCACGCTCATGCGAACCTTGGCCACGCTGCAGGAGGCCGACAGCGGACGGGCAGTGCTGGGTGACATCGATGTCCTCCGCCACAAGGATGCAGTGCGCCGCGTGCTGGGCTATCTCCCGCAGGAATTCGGGCTTTATCCGAAAGTTTCTGCGGAGGATTTGCTCTCCTACTTTGCGGTTCTCAAGGGGATCTCCAACGCGACAGAGCGACGCGAACTGGTGCAGTCGCTCCTGCAACAAACCAATCTCTACGATCATCGCCGCAAGGCATTGGGAAGTTTTTCCGGCGGAATGAAGCAGCGCTTCGGCATCGCGCAAGCGTTGCTGGCGAATCCGCGTTTAATTATTGTCGATGAGCCCACGGCTGGCCTCGATCCTGAAGAGCGTGTGCGCTTCCACAACTTGCTTAGCATGATCGGGCAAAACATCATCGTCATTCTTTCTACTCACATCGTTTCCGACGTCAGCGATCTTTGCGGTGCGATGGCGATCATCCATGAAGGGCGGGTTCGAGTTGCGGGGAATCCCTCGGAGTTGGTCGCAGAACTAGACGGTAAAGTATGGCGTAAATCGATCGCACACGACGAACTTGCTCGTTACCGGGATCGCTATCAACTGATTTCGATGCGGCTGTTCGCCGGCCAAACTCGGGTGCATGTGCTGAACGATCAGCCACCAGAAGCTGGCTTCGAGCCAGTTAAAGCTGATCTCGAAGACTTCTATTTCGCGACCATCAAAGGCTTCATCTACCCGCCTGCGGCCACGGTGAACTGAATCATGGTCGCTCAGATTCTGGCATTCGAGTTTTCGCAGCGCTTACACCGCATCTCCACCTACGTTTATTTCGTTGTGTTCTTCGGGCTGGGATTTCTTTTCGTTCTCATGTCAGGAGGCGCATTCTCGGGTGCCTCGGTGGACTTCGGCACCGGCGGGAGGGTGCTGGTCACTTCGCCGTTCGCGTTGAACGTCATCATCATGTACATCAGTTTCTTTGGAGTGGTGGTGAGCGCGGCGCTGGCCGGCCAAGCCACTTATCAAGATGTAGAAAACAACAGTACAGCGTTCCTCTACACCGCGCCCATCAGTAAGTTCGATTACCTGGGCGGACGTTTTCTGGGCGCGTTGGCGGTGCAGGTGGCGATCTTTACCAGCGTTGGCCTGGGCGCGTGGGTAGGGACGTGCATGCCGTGGCTTGATCCTGCCCGCGTTGGGCCGCAGAGTGCCCTTGCTTATCTTCAACCATATTTCACGCTGGTCATCCCCAACCTGATTCTCACTTCGGCGATCTTCTTCGCGCTTGCGGCACTGGGACGGAAGATGCTGCCCGTATATGCGGGGAGTGTTTTGCTGCTGATCGGCTACTTCGTAGCCACGCAGCTATCGACCGACCTGACCACGAGTACACTCGCCGCGATGGTCGACCCGTTCGGCGGCAATGCCGTTGGAAAACTCACCCAATACTGGACTCCGTTCCAGCGCAACACGCAGCTCATCCCGTTCACCGGAGTGCTGGTGTGGAACCGTCTGCTATGGCTTGCATTCGGCGCCGCCATTCTCGGCGTCACCTACGCGCGCTTTTCTTTCACCTACTCAGCCGGCAAAGCACCGCGACAGACGCAGCCCGATGTGGCAGCGACGCCATTCATTGCAGCGGCGCGGGCATTGCCCCTGTCCCACCCAACATTCTCGACGGCGCAATCTCTGCGCGAGCTGGTTTTCCTGACGCGCCTGCAGTTTGCCGAGACGGTCAAGAGCGTTTTCTTTGCCGTGCTCCTGCTGGCTGGAGCTGTTCTGGCAATTCTTTCGGCAAACGGAATCAACAATCCGTTTTCCACTCCCGTGTACCCCGTCACCTGGCGAATGCTGGAATTGGGTGGCGGCGGTTTCACCTTTTTCGTTCTCGTGATCGTTACCTTTTTCTCCGGCGAACTGGTCTGGCGAGAGCGCGACGCGCAGCTCAACCAGATCATGGACGCGCTGCCCGTACCCGGATGGGTGCTCTTCGGCAGCAAGCTGTTGGCGCTGATGCTGATCCAGATCGTGCTCGTCGTCACGGTGATGGTGAGCGGTTTGATTGTCCAGCTTAGCCACGGCTATCACCACTTCCAGTTCGGCTTGTATTTGACCGACCTGTTTGGCCCCCGGCTGATTGGCTTCTGGATTTTGTGCGTAATCGCGTTTCTCGTGCACGCGATCGTGAATCACAAATATCTCGGCCACTTCATTATGGTGTTGTATTTCGTGGCTGCTATCGCGCTGCCCCAGATGAATTTTCAGGACTATCTCTACCGTCTGGGGCAATCTCCCATCCCGGTTTATTCGGACATGAACGGTTTCGGCCCCTACGCGGCGCCGCTATTTTGGTTTCATTTGTATTGGGGAATCGGCGCTGTGCTGCTCGCCATCGTGACCAATCTGCTGTGGGTGCGGGGCATGGAAATCAGCGGGAGCAACCGCCTGCGGCTAGCGCGAGCCCGCTTTTCGACCGCATCCACGTACGGGCTTGTGCTCGGTGGACTGCTCTTCGTCGCGGTGGGAAGTTACATTTACTACAACACGCACGTGTTGAACTCTTATCTCACGACCTTCAAAATCCAGGAGGCCCGTGCCCAATACGAAATCAAATACAAGCAATATCAAACTCTCTCGCAACCGCGGGTGACGGATGTTCAGGTCGATATTGATCTCTATCCCGACCAGCGGCTCGCCGTGTTCCGCGGGAAAGGATGGCTGGAGAACAAGACCGATGCGCCCATCGATCGTGTCGCTGTAACGCTCTGGCCCGAAGATGTGGACGTGATCCCACGGCCTCGCATCGAAGTTCGAAATCTCAGCTTCGAAGGCGGCCAGACACCGATCATCGAAGATGCGGCTTTGGGTTTTTATCTCTATCGACTTGCACAGCCGTTGCCGCCGCATGGCCGAATCGCGGTCGATTTTGCGCTGGAATATCCCAATTTCGGATTCGTCAACTCCAATCCCAACGGCGACATCGTTCGCAACGGCACCTTCGTTAACGGCAGCTACCTGCCGTCCATTGGATATTTCCAGGATGTTCAACTGGTCGACGACAGTGCGCGCCGCCGCCACGGTTTGCAAAAATCGGCTGGCCTTCCAAAGCTCGAAGATGTAGCCGCGCGGCAGAACAACTATATATCCACCTGCTCAGACTGGGTGAATTTCGAGGGAACGGTCAGCACCACGCCGGATCAGATCGCCATCCTGCCTGGCTATCTACAAAAGGAATGGTTGCAAAACGGCCGCCGTTACTTTCATTACAAGGCTGACGCTCCGATTGTCGCTGGCATTTTCTCAGTCAATTCCGCTCGCTACGCCGTAAGGCATGACCACTGGCACGACGTGAGTCTCGAAATTTACTACCATCCGACTCACGAATTCGATCTCGACCGCATGATGGCGGGCATGAAATCGACACTCGATTATGCGACTGCCTCTTTCAGTCCGTTCCAGTTCCGGCAATTGCGCATCATTGAGTTTCCGCGTTACGGCGACTTCGCGGAATCGTTTCCCAACACGATTCCTTTTTCCGAAGGCATCGGCTTCATCACCTACGTCGACCCCGGTAAGAAAGACGCCATCAACTTACCCTTCTTCGTCACCGCGCATGAGGTCGGACATCAGTGGTGGGGGCATCAGGTCGTCAGCGCCAACACAGAAGGTGCCACGGCTGTTGTAGAAACTTTAGCCCAATACACTGCGCTCATGGTCATGCAGCATACTTACGGCTCGGCTTCGATGAAGAAGTTTCTACGCTACCAACTGGACGGCTATCTTCGCGGACGCGCGCAAGAACACGATGAAGAAAAACCGTTGTTACGAGTCGAACCGACGCAGGGATACATCCACTACAACAAAGGTGGAATGGTTATGTACGCCCTGCAGGATTATATCGGCGAAGATCGCGTGAACCAGGCCTTGGCCGCAATGGTGAAAGATTACGCTTTCAAAGGCCCGCCGTATCCAACGTCGCTCGATCTGGTCAACTACCTCCGCAATGTCACGCCGCCGGAATTCCAGTATCTATACGAAGACTGGTTTGAGACGATCACGATCTTCGACAATCGTGCGGTCTCAGCCAGCTATTCCGCTCTTCCCAACGGCAAGTACCAGGTCCGCATTGCCGTGGAAGCGAAGAAATATCGTTCGGACGGCAAAGGACAGGAGCACCTCGTCCCGCTGCACGACCTGGTGGACGTCGGTGTGCTTGATGCCGACGGGAACTACCTGTATCTGCAGAAACACAAAATCGAACAGGAGCATCAGGAGTTCACGGTCACGGTCGATAAAGTACCGGGTCAGGCAGGCATCGACCCGCTACTCAAACTCATCGACCGCAATCCGGATGACAATCTGACAGAAGCGAAGAAGCAGTGAGTGTAATGCGATCCTCAACCCGAACGCGCATTCAAAAGTAAAACTTCAGAGCAAATTGTATGAAGCAGGGAACGGTGAAGAAAATACCTTTGCCATCACTCAATGCGCAACAGCAGAACTGGTTCGACCATGAACTCAAATGCGTTGATGGCATCGACCGCATGACGAACCGTGGGTTCCGAAACCGGCTCTATGGTGATGACGAACGACACGCGGTCCTTGGGTAAATGGGGTTGCTGCTCCAGCGAGTCGATATTAATGTCGTGCTGGGCAATGACTTCGGCTACGCGAGCTACAATCCCGCGTTGGTCTTTGACAGTGAGCCGTAAATACCAACTAACGGGTCGCGGGGTCTGGCTGATGGCAAGCTCATGGGAATCGAGGAATCCCGAGATTTTCTTGGCGCTAATTTGACCGGCAGCAAGGTCCCGCGCGATTTCGATGAGATCAGAAACCACGGCAGCTCCGGTGGCATCGCCGCCCGCGCCGCGCCCATAAAACATCTGCGTGCCAATTTTGTCGCCGACCAAAAACACAGCATTATTCACGCCCTCGACCTTCGCCAGCATCGAATGACGATTGACCATCCACGGCCGCACTGAGATTTCGGTCCCGCTCTGCGTGCTCTCCGCCGAACCAACCAGCCGGATAGTGCTATCGAGACGATTTGCCGAATGGACATCAATCGCTCGCACTCGCCTGATGCCGTAAGTGGGAATCCGTGACACGTCGAGGCGTCCGCCAAACGCCATCCGAGCCAGAATGCAGAGTTTGTCCCGTGCATCCAACCCGTCAATATCAAAGCTAGGATCGGCCTCGGCGTACCCCGCTTGCTGTGCCTCATGCAGGGCGACATCGAACTCGATCCCGCGGCTCTCCATTTGAGTCAGAATGTAGTTCGACGTTCCATTCAGAATCCCGTGCACGGCGCGTAGTCGGTCGCCCGCAGTGGATTCGTGAATCACTCGTAGAATCGGAATGCCTCCTGCCACACTCGCCTCAAAGCCGATTGGTAAGTTCCGAGCAGCGGCGAGCGCGAAGAGTTCGTCTCCGTGCGTGGCGACAAGATTCTTGTTGGCAGTAACCACGGGCTTGCCCTGGTTCAAGCTTGCCAGCATGAGTTGCCGGGCCTCATCGGTGCCGCCCATGGTTTCGACCACCACATCGACATCGTCGGCCGAGACAAGCTCATTCCAATCCGAGACCGCCCGGGCGCCCACGGGAATATCTTCTGTCTTCACGCTGGACCGTCGGCAAACGGAGGTGACTACGAGGCGAACTCCGCTGCGCTGCGCGATCAAGTCGGCGTGGGCGGAAATAATCGCGGCGGTCGCCCGTCCGACAGTGCCGAAGCCAGCTATGCCTACACGAACTCGGTTCATGGATTGATCATGTCTGAAAGTTTATAGTTTAGTTGATTGATCCTTCCTATGCAGCCGTCGCGTCTAACTCATTTTTGACAAGTCCGCGCCTCGTTTTTCCCGGCCGCTCCAGGTGACGACGGCGACTAGCGATGCCACAATCACGACCGTCCATGCCAGCACGGGCGGATAGCTTCCGACGAATCGACCTTCGACCAGCTTGGCTTGAATCACTGCGTTGCGTGACGAGAGAAGATTGCCCAACTGATAAGCGAAGCCGGGAAAAGTCGCGCGCACAGAGGGCGGGGAGAGTTCATTCAGATGCGCGGGAACCACGCCCCACGCGCCCTGCACCATGAACTGCATCAGAAAGCCGCCCAGAGCCAACATCGCAACGCCGTGGGAATAAGCCCAGAGCGGTATCACGGGAATTGCGAGTAGCGCGGCGATCACGATTGCCCGGCGGCGGCCGATTCGCTCCGACCAGGTGCCGAATAAAATCCCTCCCAGCAATCCACCAACGTTGTAGACGATGGCAATCAGGCCAACGATTCGTGGCGAGAACTGATGATTCTTCTGCAGAAAAGTTGGGTAGAGATCCTGGGTGCCGTGGCTGAAAGAATTGAAGGCAAACATCAGAACGACGAGAAAAAGAAAATTGCCAAGGTGGGAGAAAATATCTTTTCCCAGATTCCTCTCCGCTTCGCGCGATACCCGGCCCTGTAGCCATGCCGGCGATTCATCGACCTTAGTGCGAATGTAAATCACCAGGGACGCAGGCAGCGCTCCGATCACGAACATGCCGCGCCATCCAACGACCGAGAACAATGTGCCATAAACCAAGGCGGCCATTAGATAACCCACCACGTAGCCTTCCTGCAACAAGCCGGAGAAGAATCCACGACCCTCGGCGGGCAGGGTTTCAAAAGCCAAGGCCGCGCCGACTCCCCATTCTCCCCCCATCGCGATGCCGAAGAATGCGCGCATGATCAGAAAGAATTTCAAAGATGGGGCAAACGCCGAAGCTAACTCGAAAACCGAATACGCAATAATGTCGACCATCAACGCGGGACGGCGGCCAAAGCGGTCCGCCATCAAGCCGAACAGGAATGCGCCGATCGGACGCATGGCCAGAGTAAGAAAAATCGCCTCCGTGATGGCAGAAACTTTAGTTTGAAACTGAAGAGCGAGCGCGTTCACGCAAAAAATGAGGATGAAGAAATCAAAGGCGTCGAGCGACCAGCCCAGAAAACACGCGATAAATGTATTCCGCTGTACTGGCGTGAGCTTGCGAAATTGGCCGAGAAAGTTCATTCGACAGAAAGTTTCCTGCGAAATCCAACCGGATGCTAACACAGGCTGCCGCAAGGTCTGTTTCTTGCCGAGGAAACGGATTCGTGAAGTGAAGGAGCGACATATGCACTAAGGCTGGCTCGGGGGCGGCGCTGTCGTAGTATCCGGTGCCAGACGTAGCTTCCTGTTAATATTTGGCCAGTACTGGCGCAGCAGGTGGCCGCCGAATTTCCAACCCAAGTCGGACGCGTAGCGCGTAAACACGCTGCCCACTGCCCGGCTTCCTTGAGGATAGTATGTGTCGGCAAGGCCCTCGGCCGCGAGCGGGCCAAGCAACCCGGCAAAGTTTATTACCCGGTCTCCTTGGTCGCTGCGCGTGATTGCCACTCGGACCGCTGCATACTTCACCGACTGTTTGAAGGAGAGATGTTTCCTCACGTAGAAGCGTGGGTCCTCGTGCAGCAGAGACGAAATCAGGAAGGTCCCAAATACGTTATCCGACGCGGCGCGCGCCATGTCAGCTCCAAAGCGTTTGCCGTATCCTTCAGCGCCCTGGTGGTAACCCGCAGGGCTATTGATGGCTTGATCGAATGCCGACGCGATTAGTGCCGAGCCAATCGTGGAAAGCGCCACGCTGTTGTTTGCCGCCAGCTTGAACTTCTGCCAGCTATTGAACGGTCCGGCGTTGGTAGCCAGATCTGGAAACATGAGGGACTTCCGCTGTAGAAATTGGAAGAAGACCACACCGCTCTGTAAGGGGTTCGTTGCCTGCGGCGTTGTTTGCGATTGTGTGCTGACAGGGGGTGCCTCGGGCGGTGCACTCGGTTCGCTTTGTTGCGCGATGGCGAGCGAACACAGTAGGCAGCTGATGGTTGCCGCCAGCACGAGGCGTCGTGTCGCGGCTCCTGGTGCGCGACCGACAGACGTCTGCTGCTTTGACGATCTGGTGTTTCTTGCAGAACCCAAGACTCTTCGGAAAGACATCCCTGATGATTCCATAGCTGAGGCAGACTGGCAACTTTGTCGACGGCACCAGATAGGGTTATCGAGATCGGATGCCGGCGATTCGCGGGGAAAATATTGCCGTGAAACGCGCCGCTGGGTTTATAGTGTGGGACTTCCGAGCGAAGGCGGAACTTCGGTCGCAATCTGTCGAGGTAAGTCGGCAATGAATGGAAAACCCACGCTAGGCGCAGAACTGCTGGCGGAATTTCTCGGAACTCTGGTTCTTATTCTCTTTGGCATCGGCGTCGTGGCTATGGTGGTGCTGTTTCCATCCACGAATCCCGGCGAGACCATCCACGGAGGCTACACCAATATTACGATCGGCTGGGGACTCGCCGTAACCATGGGCATCTACGTTGCGGGAAGAATTTCCGGCGCGCATTTGAATCCCGCGGTGACCTTGGCGCTCGCGGTATTTCGCGGATTTCCCTGGCGCAAGGTACTGCCTTATTCAGTGGCGCAGACCGCTGGAGCTTTTGTCGCTGCGGCGCTGGTCTATCGCAACTACCTTCCCGCTTTTCGCCAATTCGATCCCGGACTGGAGCGAACCGCGGGTGTTTTTACCACGTTTCCCGCATTTCCAGATTTGCCCCAAGCCGGCTTCCTCGATCAATTAATCGGTACTGCCTTGCTGTTGCTGCTCATCTTCGCAATTACCGACGAGCGGAACATGCCGCCAGGAGCCAACTTATCAGCCCTGATGATCGGTCTGGTTGTCGTTGTGATCGGTATGAGTTTCGGAGCGATGCATGGTTACGCGATCAATCCCGCGCGAGACTTTGGTCCACGGCTGTTCACCGTGGCTGCAGGCTTTCGCAACAACGGAATCACCGATGGTAAACCGGTTTGGTGGATTCCAATCGCAGCACCTCTGCTGGGTGGTCTGATCGGTGCGGCCATTTATGATTTCGGCATTCGCCGCTTCTTGCCTCGATCCGGCTAGCTTTTGATGGAGACCAGATTGAAATATGTCCTCGCTATCGATCAGGGTACAACCAGCTCGCGGGCAATCGTCTTCGATCACGATGGCGCTATCAGATCGCTGGCCCAGCGCGAATTCGAGCAGATCTTTCCACAGTCGGGATGGGTGGAGCACGACCCGGAGGAGATTTGGGCTACACAGATCAGCGTCGCGATAGAGGCGCTCAGCCGCGCCGAACTTCGGCCCCGTGACATCGTCGCAATCGGCATCACCAACCAGCGCGAAACCACAATCGTATGGGATCGCGAAACCGGCAAGCCTGTCTACAATGCCATCGTGTGGCAGGACCGCCGCACCGCCGCCCTCTGCGATCATCTGAAGGCCGAGGGGCACGAAGCGTTCATCCAGCAGCGTACCGGGCTCCTCATCGACTCTTATTTTTCCGGCACGAAGGTTCGCTGGATTCTCGACCATGTGGCGGAGGCACGCCGTCTCGCCGACGCTGGACGCCTCGCCTTTGGCACGGTCGATACCTGGCTGGTTTGGAAGCTCACCAGCGGACGATTGCACCTGACAGATATCAGCAACGCTTCGCGGACCATGCTCTTCAATATACATAAGTGCGAATGGGACGTAGAGATTCTGAAGCTTTTAAAAATCCCCGCGTCTTTGCTCCCCAAAGTACGTGCTTCCAGCGAAGTCTACGGCGACGTCACCACCACTCTGGGTCTGGGCTCGATACCGATTGCCGGAATCGCAGGTGATCAGCAGGCTTCGCTCTTTGGACAAAGATGCATTGCGCCCGGCTTGGCTAAAAACACTTACGGAACCGGATGCTTCTTGTTGCAGAATACGGGTCCGCACCCGGTTCCATCGTCGCACCGCCTCATCACGACTGTGGCGTGGAAGATCGGCGAGGTCGTTGAATATGCGCTCGAGGGCAGCGTTTTTATCGGCGGTGCGGTTGTGCAGTGGCTGCGTGATGGCCTGCACCTGATCAAGAATTCCAACGAATTCGAAGCATTGGCCAACTCGGTTTCTGACAACGGCGGCGTGTATATGGTGCCCGCGTTTGTAGGACTCGGCGCCCCGCACTGGGATCAATATGCTCGCGGTTCCATCTTCGGCCTCACGCGCGCATCGACGGCGGGGCATCTGGCTCGCGCGGCCCTGGAGAGCATAGCTTTTCAGGTCGCGGATGTTCTGGATGCAATGGGCCGCGACTCCGGACTTTCCTTGTCGGAGTTGCGGGTGGACGGAGGCGCGGCAGTCAATGAAACCTTGCTTCAATTCCAATCCGACCTTTTAGGAATCCCCGTGGTTCGACCAGTCGTGATGGAGACTACGGCTCTCGGCGTGGCATATATGGCAGGCCTCGCCGTTGGGTTTTGGCGCGATGCCGGTGCAATCGCCGCCATCCCGCTTGACGAAAAACGTTTCGAGCCGCGCATGGCTCGGTCGCAATCCGAGGAACTTCGGGGAAGATGGAATCAGGCACTATCACGTGCTAAAGGCTGGGAGGTTAGCCCCCAAAAATGAGCTTTCCTCGATTGTTCGCGCTAATTCCGAGTCCATTACGAGTCGGTAACAGAGGTAATCTCCGGGCCCAAATTCATACCCAAAATCGACCAGGAATACGGTATCCTTAGTACAGATGAATTTCTGTAAAAACCCCTTGAAAACCCAGTGCCTATTAGTGTGTTCGTTTGCTCTCGCTTTTCTGTTTGCGGCCAGTCTCAGGACCGCCGAGGCTGCGGTTGCGGCGGCGCCAGAATATCGGCTGCGGCTTTTCCACACCCATACCGGAGAGCGCCTCGATATTGTTTACCGTCGCGGAGATACTTACGTTCCCGAAGCCCTCGCCGAGCTTAATCATTATCTGCGGGATCACCGCACGGGTGCGGTCCTGGCATACGATCCTCGAGTATTCGATCTGCTCCACGATCTGAACGCGAAGTTAGGCCGGCCGAACGGCGAAATCGATGTTGTTTGCGGATACCGCACGCCTTGGAGCAACGAATTCCTGCGCACTCACGGTCACGGCGTCGCTCTTCACAGCTTGCACATGGAAGCAAAGGCTATCGATATTCGAATGCCCGGAATCGAAACTTCGAACTTGCGCGACGCAGCTCTTACGCTTCATCGCGGCGGCGTTGGCTACTACGCGAAATCTGATTTCGTACATGTGGATGTGGGCCGAGTGCGGCGCTGGTAGAAGCCAGCTTTATTCATCCCGGATAGGGATTTCCCCCGCGAGCGCTTTCTCCAACTCATCATCGTATCCGCATCACTCCTTCACGATCAGGCACAACTTCTCTCTTTCGCGCCCACAGGATGTACTCGTGTTTTTCCGCCCCGAAGTATTGCACTTGTTCTTTGGCTTTGGGAACCGGAACGTGTTATACCGACACTACCGATCGAGAGCCGGGAGGGGAAACGCAAAATGAATGCGCCAACCGAGACCACGCTGAAGCCCGAGTTGAGGGATTTCTTGGCAGCGGAGCGCACCTTCCTGGCATGGATCCGCACTGGTCTGGCGTTGATG
>JBEKGG010000053.1:0-20884 GCA_050012915.1 Terriglobales bacterium
TGACCAAGGCGGAGTTCTGCGAATCGTCGGGGATGAAAACAGCGGCGAAGTACTGATCGGTTGCTCCCGCCCAATTGAACGGCATGTGAAGCGTGTTGCCGCCGCTGATTTTCTTTATGGCCAGCCGCTCCGTGCTGCCGTTGTACTGATAATTAATTTGGCTCGCGGCGTAGGAGGATAAAGTAGCTTCGTCTCCGAAACCCGCAGGCCACGCTGGGTAAGCCGCGACCGGACTTCCCTTGGAAACGACTGAGGTTTCGACGCGCACTACGTAGGTGTGATCGAAGCTGAAACTCTTGCGAACGGCAACCTCGCCATCGGCATATTCGAATGTGATTGTCCCTGGGGCATTCAGTACGCCCGAACTGGAGGTCACGTACAGCGCGGAATTCAGCTTGTTGCGTTGGCTTTCGTCGTATGTCCACAGCGAAAGCGGGTAGCCGTATTTGTCCGCGGCGATCTTATTGACCAGATCGAGCGGCTGATCTTTATCGTCGGTAAATTTCTTCAGGATCCAGGACTTGACCTGCGCGCCCCGATTGCTAAAAGTGATGCGATAAAGATCGTTCTCGACAATCGTTTCCGTTTCGGACGTCGCCTGTTTGGTCGCCCCTGCATTGAGTGCGGGAACTGCCGGTTGCGCCGGCTGGACTTGATTGCTCGTGGCGGCCTGTGGGGCAATCTGAGCCTGGCTGTGGGTTTGCGGTGCTGGCGCCGTAGCCGGTGCAGTCGCCTGCGGAAAATATTTCTTGAGGATCGGCTGGAACAACACGATCACCAGAAAGGTCAGCGCGAAGACAAGAAGCAGACGGCGCTCCATGCCCGGTTCTTGTTGAGGATTTTGAAATTCGGCCAAATTTACTTTCTCAATGACTGCAAAGCTTGGTTTCGCCGCCGCTCGGAATCCGCACGCCGCAGCTAGGGGGATCGACAGCGTTCAGTTTGACCACTGGATCAAGCCCGCCCTTGGCGAACGGATGGCATCGCAATACTCGCCACATTGCCATCAGGCTGCCCCGCGCGACTCCGTAACGATTAATCGCTTCCATGGCGTAGTCGGAGCAAGAGGGCACGTAGCGGCAAGCCGGCAAGAAAATGGGAGACACGGCCCACTTGTATCCTCGAAGCACGAAGAGCGCGACGGATTTAGAAATCTGACTCATCGAGTTTCCACTACAACCGCAGTTTCCTGTCATTCCGAGTAGCGAAGCGACGAGGAATCTGGGTCTCGCCGTTGTATGCGAAAAACCAAGATGCTTCGCTGTGCTCGGGATGACAATAATCAGCTACTTAGTCCGTCTCTCCACCGACTTTTGAATTACTTCAAAAGCGCGGCCGATCTCGTTCTCTAACTCGACAAAGTCAACTTTGAGCACGGACTTCTTGGGATTCATCACCACATCCACCGGAAGCGGAATTGCCGGCCAATGCAAACGAACTGACTCTCGCAATCGACGCTTCATGCGATTACGCTCGACCGCTCCGCCGAGCACTCGCCCCACGGTGAATCCGATGCGGAGCCCTTCACCATGCTCCCGCCGCAAATAAAAAACTGTCAGATGAGCGGCGAAGTGGCGGCGGCCCTGCTTGTAGACGCGCTCGAAATCGGCGTGCCGCAGCAGCCGCATGCCGCTCGTGAATCGTGCCCTTTTGCCGGAGCCGGGCAGATTGAGACCACCGTTCGGAGCGAGACCGCTCACACCGTTCACGATCCAGACTCAGGTTGCGGAATTGCCGTCAATTCCGGAAAAGGAAATGCACTACTCACGGAAGCCGGGCTTCACCGACACCCGCTTGCGTCCCTTGGCGCGCCGGCGCGAGATCACCGCTTGGCCACTCTTGGTCTTCATCCGGGTACGAAATCCGTGCGTCTTCGAGCGGTGACGTCGGTTAGGTTGGAAAGTGCGCTTGGGCATGAAACTTAGCTGCTCCTGATTCAGTTAGTAGGTGCAATAATAGCTGTAGGACGAATGAGAAGTATAAATGACCCGGGGCAGACGGGCAAACCGCCGTCGCCGCGACGGGGGGAGCAAAGCATGAATGCACCAGCGATGGTTCATTGTTCCCGATTGCGGATTGATGCAAAATTCTTCGATTGCTGCACCATGCTCGCGGCAGTTACAAAGTCGCCACTTGACAGAACTTTTTCTTCGCGTTTTGAATCGTGAGGTCGAACGAAATCTTTATCGAGAATTTCAACCAAGACAATTTTTTTGTGCTAGTATGCGGACCGTTCCTGCTCATTGAAAATTTTTCTCGCTCCAGCGAAACCGCCCCGCAGTGCGGAGCTTGCTAAGCTGGAAAATGAGCGCTTTCATACTGCAATCATTTAATTTCAGGCCGCTGATTCAACGTAGCGCCACCAAGAATTTCTTATGTCGGTTTCAAGTCCAACGCTTGCTCCCAATCCGTGGTTGCGCATTCTTGACGCGCTCGAAAAAAAGATCAACCGGCACTCCTACGACACCTGGCTGAAGCCCACCCGCTACAGTCATTCGAGTGGAGGCACACTTTTCGTCTGGGTGCCCAAGGCCGAGTTCTGTCAGGTAGGCGATAAATATGCCGACCTGATCCAGGAGGCGCTCGACAATCTGGGCCTCGAGTATCAGGAAGTAAAGTTCGTTCCCCCCGGGGACGATCCGGCCGCCACGCCTCTTCGCCACGACGGCGGACTATCTGCTTATTCGGCTCCCGCAACCCATCCGTCACAATCGCGTTTTGATTGGGACGGAGCGGCGCAACTGAATCCGCGCTACACCTTCGACGCGTTCGTCATCGGCAGCGGAAATCAATTCGCCCACGCGGCCTGTCAGGCGGTCGCGGAGCGTCCTTCGAAGGCGTACAACCCGCTCTTCCTCTACGGCGGCGTGGGCATGGGCAAGACTCACCTGATGCAGGCGATCGGCCACGAGGTGAGCAAGCGGCAACCACACTTGGCGATTTGCTACGTGTCCAGCGAGAAGTTCACCAATGAAATGATCAACTCGCTGCGCTACGACAAAATGAGCAGCTTTCGCGACAAGTTCCGCAACGTCGACGTGCTGCTGGTGGACGACATTCAGTTTCTGGCTCAAAAAGAGCGCACCCAGGAAGAATTCTTCCATACCTTTAACGCACTGCACGAGTCGATGAAGCAGATCGTCATTGCCAGCGACCGCTCGCCGAAGGAACTGGCCGAAATCGAAGACCGGCTGCGCAGCCGTTTCGAGTGGGGCCTGATTGCTGACATCCAGCCGCCCGATCTCGAGACCAAGGTCGCCATCCTGCAGAAGAAATCGGAGCAGGAAAAAGTCACGCTTCCGACCGATGTGGCTCTTTACATCGCGTCCAACATCCGCTCGAACGTCCGCGAACTGGAAGGCGCGCTCATTCGGTTGGTAGCGCACTCCTCGCTCATAGGGGCTGAGATCACGCTCCCGTACACCCAGCAGGTGCTCAAGAATTTCATCGACTCCCAGGCGCGGAAGGTCACCATCGAATCGATTCAGAAGTCCGTTGCGGAGCAGTTTGGATTGCGCCTGGTGGAAATCAAGGCAAAGAACAATTCGCGCGCCATCGTCTATCCGCGGCAGATCGCGATGTATTTGGCCAAGCATCTGACCGAAGCATCGCTGCCCGAGATCGGCCGCCAGTTTGGCGGCAAGCACCACACCACAGTTCTGCATTCGGTCGAGAAAATCGACGGCGTGCGCAAGACCGACAAAGATTTGAACCGTTTGCTGAATAAACTGACCGAGCAGTTGGGTGGGTAGTGCGGGATTGGGCAGACTTTTTTTGCTTTCCCGCTGTTCTCGCTGGTTTTACAGGTTTTTCTTTTGATATAAGGGAAGTATTGAACGTAGCGCCACTTGGCGGGGGACTCAGGTTATGCCGGTAGAAGCCATTGCATCCGCGGCGGGAACTACCACCATGGAGATTACGGTCAGCAAGTTTGAACTCTTGCGAGAGCTCACGGCGACCCAGGGAGTTGTCGAGCGCAAAACCACCATCCCTATTCTCTCGAACTATTTGTTTGAAGCTGCCGGCGACAAGCTTTCGCTCACCGCCACGGATCTCGATCTCAGTCTGCGCACCTCGTGCGTAGCCAAGGTAAAAAAAGAGGGCGCTTGTACGATTCCCGCGCGCAAGCTGCACGATTACGTGAAGCTCTTGCCCGATGCGGACATCACTATAAAACTACTCGAGAATCATTGGGTCAGCATTCGCTGTGGCCGGTCGAACACGAAGATGGTTGGCATGGCGCGCTCGAACTTTCCGACGTTGCCGACATTTCCATCCGCTGGAGTCGTGAAAATTCCGGCACAAGTACTGCGATCCATGATCGCAAAGACCGGTTTCGCTATCGCCAGCGAAGAGTCGCGTTACACGCTGAATGGCGCACTGATGGTGCTGAAGCCGGAATCGATCACCATGGTCGCGACCGATGGACACCGCTTGGCGCACATCGAACGCACTGGCGGGAAATTTGAAGGCGTCTCTGGCGAAATGAAAACGCTGGTTCCCAAGAAGGCGATGGACGAGTTGAAGTCGTTGCTCGATTCGACCGACGCCGAGGAGATCGAGTTTGCCAAAGACGAGTCCACACTTTTCTTCCGCATCGAGCGAAGGCTTCTTACCTCGCGGCAACTCACGGGTCAATTCCCCAACTTCGAAGCCGTGCTACCGAAGGACAACAACAAGAGCATTACCGTTCATGGTGAAGATCTCACGGCCGCAATCTCGCGCGTCGCGCAGTTTGCCGACGAGCGCTCGCGAGCCGTGAAGATGCGGTTGGAAAAAGGCGAGTTGAAACTGTCTGCGTCCTCCAGCGAAACCGGCGAATCGGAAGACTCGCTCGAAATCGACTACAACGGAGACTTGATTCAGATCGGCTTCAACGCGCAATATCTCCTGGATTTCCTCAAAGCGACCGGCAACGGCGATGTGAAACTCGAATTCAAAGACTCTCAATCCGCCGGCCAAATGCGCCCCGCCGAAGGCGAGGAATACAAGTATCGCTACATCGTAATGCCCATGCGAATCTGAGGATCGCATCGATTTGCCGTTTCCCAACCCTCTGACCGAGTGTCGAAGTGTTCCTGACGAGCACCGATGCGCTTGACGGGGGCGGTTTAACCGCCGTAAAGTGGTCCCCACTCTTCAGTGGGAGGACCACATGCTCAGCGGATTCAAGCAATTCATTCTTCGCGGCAACGTAATCGACATGGCGGTTGGCGTCGTGATTGGCGCCGCGTTCGCCTCCGTGGTCTCGGCGTTCACGAAAGACCTGCTCACTCCGCTGATTGCGGCGATTGTCGGCAAGCCCGATTTTTCCGCCATTAAGTTCACCATTAACGGCAGCATGTTCGCCCTGGGCGACTTCGTCAATGCCGGCGTTTCCTTCGTGCTGGTTGCGGCGGCGGTATATTTCTTCGTGGTGACTCCAGTGAATCTTCTGATCGCGCGCATGCGAAAAGCGCCGGCCCCAGCCGATCCCACAACCAAGAAGTGCCCCGAATGCCTGAGTGAGATTCCTATCGATGCGAATCGCTGTGCCCACTGCGCGCAACCAGTTCCCCTGGGAATAGCAGCGTAAAGCGCCGGCAACAGGGACGTCATTTGCAACCTCTCAGCCCGGCCTATCTCTTGTAACATTGGAACGATGGATTTCCTCGCGAGCTCAGTCTTCAAGATTTTTGCAGTGGCTCTGCTGGCTTGCACTCTGCAAGCCCAGCAGCCAGCGAAGCCGCAGACTGCGGCGAAGCCTGACCTGGGCGCCATCACCGACGGCGTCTATCGCAACAGCGCATTTGGATTCACTTACAAGCCAGTCTTTGGCTGGGTCGATCGCACCAGGGAAATGCGAGACGATTCCGACGACGATTCGAGCGCAGATTCAAGTGCCGCGAAAAAATCGATCCTGCTTCTCGCCGTGTTCGAGCGTCCTCCAGAGTCTTCGGGCGACTCGGTGAATTCCGCGGTGGTTGTCGCCGCGGAAGAAGTTGCTTCTTATCCCGGCCTGCGAAGTCCCGAGCAGTATTTCGGCCCGCTCACCGAGGTTATCAAGTCGAAGGGCTTGACCGTGGTCAACGAACCTTATGAATTCCGGGTGGGAGAAACAGAGCTGATCCGCGGCGATTTCAGCAAACCGCTCGGCAATCTGACCATGCACCAAAGCACTCTGGTCATAATCGATAAGGGTTATGTGGTGTCATTTACTTTTATCGGCGGCAGCGAGGACGAAGTAGACCAGATTATAGAAGGCCTAAAGTTTGCCACGAAGGCCGCGATTGCTCCGCATAAGTGACGGCAGAAGGATCAACTCAACCCATCAACAAATCCTCGCTTTTGAGCTGTCCTTAAATGGCACAAAAATCACGGTTTACCGCTTCGATTCCGGACACAATAACGCTCGGTTCTATGCTATAATTTGTTATTAATCCTGCTGTCGTAAGTGTTAATAATTTCAGTCATTTGACCTCATTTTAGAGCACAGGAAATGGGTGCCCGGCCAAGCTTCGAACCCGGCCCATCTTCCACGGAGCTGAATGGCAACCAAAGAGATCAGTAGTGCGGCTATCGTCGATACCAAGAATCGAGCCGGCGGCCCCAATCCCGTCAACGGCAACGGCGATTACACAGCCGATTCCATCAAAGTTTTGGGGGGGATGGAAGCCGTCCGCAAGCGTCCCGCTATGTACATTGGCTCGACGGGCGAGTTGGGACTTCATCATCTGGTTTATGAAGTCGTCGACAATTCTGTTGACGAAGCCCTGGCCGGATATGCCGACAAAATCGATGTTGCGATCCACCTCGATAATTCCATCACCGTGATCGATAACGGCCGCGGCATTCCCGTCGATTCAATGGACATCGACGGCGAGAAGATTCCCGCTGCGCAGGTTGTCATGACCACGCTGCACGCCGGCGGTAAGTTCGACGCATCCTCGTACAAGGTTTCCGGCGGACTGCACGGCGTCGGCGTTTCCTGCGTGAACGCGCTCAGTGAAGAACTTGATCTGGAAATTTGGCGAGATGGCTTTACCTGGGAGCAGACGTATTCCAAGGGTGAGCCCACTAGCAAGCTGAAAAAAGCGGGCGAGGTAAAAACCAAGCGTGGGACGAAGGTGCATTTCGTCCCCGACAAAAGCATTTTTACCGTCACGGAGTACAACTTCGACACGCTCGCCCAGCGCTTGCGCGAGTTGGCGTTCCTGAACAAAGGTCTGCTGATCACGCTTACCGACGAGCGCACGACCGATCCGAAGACCGGAGAGCCCAAGACCGCGCAATTCAAATACAACGGCGGCATCGCGGAGTTTATTAAGCACCTCAATCGCGGCAAACAGGTGCTGCACGACAAGCCGATTTACATGGAATCCGAACGCGACGGCGTAGTAATGGAGATTGGCCTGCAATACAACGATGGTTATTCGGAAGCAGTGTTCAGTTTTGCGAATAACATCAACACCGTCGACGGCGGCACACATCTTTCCGGATTCCGCACTTCGCTGACCCGCACCATCAATTACGCCGGCCAGCAAATGGGTTTGTTCAAAGACGTAAAAGAAAATCTCACCGGCGATGACGTGCGTGAAGGCCTGGTCGCTGTGATCAGCGTCAAACTACCGCAGCCTCAGTTCGAAGGCCAGACCAAGGGCAAGTTGAACTCCGACATTGCCGGCGTTGTGCAGGCGTTCGTCAATGAGCGTCTGGGCGCGTATCTGGAGCAGAACCCAACCGTCGGGCGAAAGATCATCAATAAAGCCATCGACGCCGCCCGGGCCCGCGAAGCCGCAAGAAAAGCTCGCGATCTGACTCGCCGCAAGGGTGCGTTGGACGGTGGTGGGCTACCCGGCAAACTCGCGGATTGCTCGGAAAAACAGCCCGACCGTTGTGAACTGTTCCTGGTCGAGGGCGAGTCCGCAGGCGGCACTGCCAAGCAAGGCCGTGACCGGCGTTTCCAGGCCATTTTGCCGCTCAAGGGCAAAATCCTCAACGTCGAAAAAGCCCGCTACGACAAGATGCTGGCGCATGAAGAAATTCGTGCCATGATTACGGCGCTTGGCACCGGCATCTCGAAAGAAGATTTCGACCCCAGCAAATTGCGCTACGGCAAAATCATTCTGATGACCGACGCTGACGTGGACGGAAGCCACATCCGCACCCTGCTGCTTACCTTCTTCTTCCGCCACATGCAGGAGTTGATCAAGCGCGGCAACGTGTTCATCGCCCAGCCGCCGCTGTACTCGATCAAGAAGGGTAAATCGCAGCAGTACATCAAGGATGATCGCGAATACGTGAAAGTCCTGGTCAAGCGCGCGTCGGAAGGCCTGGTGGTGCGTTACGGCGAAGGCGCGGCCAAGCTCGAGGGTGCGAATCTTTCGCGCTTCATGAATGTGCTCGACGAGTATCTCAAGCTCTTTGACAAAGTGGACAAGCGTTTGCGCGACGAACGCGTGACCGAAATTCTTCCCAAGCTCGATCTTTCCAAGCGAGTCGATTTCGAAGGCGATAAGAAAACCGCGCCCAAGAAAATCGAGAAGCTGGAGAAAGAACTGAAGAAGCTGCAAAAAGAACGCGGCTTCAAAGAAGTCGAAAGCCGTTTCGACGAAGAGCACAATCTGTGGGAAGTCCGTTACGTGAACCCGCAGGGGGCAGAACACCTCATCAACTGGGAATTGGCCTCGAGCGCCGAGTACCGCCAACTTCTGTCCAAGTTCAAGCAGATCGAACCCTACATGGAGCCGCCATTTGTGGTCGAAGCCGTCGCCAAGAATGTCTCGACCGGCAAGGGCGAAGAAGTAAGCGACGCCGAGTCCGAGGACGGCGCTGAGAAGAAAGCCGCACCCGAAGCGCCCGCAAAAACCGCCGCGAAGAAGAAGCCCGAACCTCAACTCGTCGAAAAGTCCACGGCACGCGAACTTTTCGACTACGTTCTCGCGGAAGGCCGCAAGGATTACATCATTCAACGGTACAAAGGTCTGGGCGAAATGACCGCGCCACAGCTCTGGGAAACCACCATGGACCCGGAGCGGCGCACGCTGTTGTCCGTCAAGCTCGAAGACATCGCCGAATGCGAAACCATCTTCACCACGCTGATGGGCGAAGACGTAGAAGCCCGCCGCAAGTTCATCGAAGACAACGCCCTCGACGTAAAGAACCTGGATATCTAATCGCCACGGATAGCCTGCCCAAGTTGACGGAGCAACGTCCAAAGCGGCGAAATTAGTCACGACGAAGATTCTGGGCTTGTCTAGATTGCGCGCCATGCCAGATCGTGTTGACGATCACGAGTTGCCCCCGCACGCGATACAGGACGATATATGGAGTGCCTCCGATCACCAGCTCTCGAATCCCCGGCTCAGCCCCCACACGGCCCATGTAGGGATGGTCTCTTAAAGCTTCAACCACGGCAACAATCCTAATGGCTAGTCGTTCGGCGGCCTGTGGCTGGTCTCGCGCGACATAAGCACGAATCTCTCGCAACCGGGCTCGTGCTAACGGAGACCAAACGATTTCTAGTGGCACAAGGTCTCGTCATCGTGCTCCTTGCCGCAGACGCACTTCGGGACAGGCAACTCGTGCTCAGTCCCCCATGACAAGAGCCACGCCTTCATGTCCTCGTTCTTGACGTAGTGTCCCGATTTGACTTGGCGGTCTGCCTGACGAACCTCGGCGAGCATTCTTTCCTGATCGGAGACGTAGGCTTCCACCGCGTCCGCGATCAGAAAATTCGAGCTGCGCCCCGCAGCCTTCGCCAGCCTCGCCAACCGTTTCTTAGTTTCGGCCTTGAGCCGTATACTGAGAGTGGCACTGCGTGTGTTCGCCATGAACACATTTTAGCACATCGAATGCCTGAGGTCGTTCGTCACGCCCCATACTTCGCCTCCGGATAAACCCGGTCAAACGCTACCCACGTCAGCCCGATCACCACAAACACCAACACACTGCCTTCGGGCCCGACCGAGCCGCCGGTGATCCATCGCGAGCCGTGAAACGAAGAACGCAGCAAGTGCCCGGTCACCATCGCGCCACTGTCGGGGACGGAGTACAGAAAGCTCTCGCCCCAATCCCACGCAGCGTGAAAGCCAACGGCGAACCACAAGGTCCCGGTTCGGCGAAGAGTCAGGCACAGGAAAAGGCCGAGGGCTGCGACCGCGAGCAAGCCGACCCACGTTTCCCCGGAATTGCCCAAGTGTAGAGCCGCAAACAAGCTCGATAGCAAAATCGCCGCCGGCCAGAATCCGATGCCCTCGGTCAAGGTGAATTGAGGATAGCCGCGAAGCAGGAACTCTTCGAACAGACCGACGACAAGAAAAAATCCAGCCCAAAACGCCGCGAATTTCAAGATTCGCGCGCCGTGCAATGCCAGACTCCCGAAAGAAAAATCGCCAATCCCGCCGACCGCGAGCACGAGAGCCGTAATGGCCACAATGCCCCAAACCGCGCCTACCCAGAACGATTTTCCGAACGCGCGTCGAAGCGGAAGCCCGTATTCATAGAACGATCGTTTCTCGATCGCGGCCATCACTAGCGCGGGAAGAACGGCGGATAAGAGCAACTCCAATTCCGCGATCAACTCCTGCCAAATCCCGTGCGCCTCGTGCGGTTCCGCGTATCGCACCAGGGCGATGATCAGAACCAGGAAAACTCTCCACAGTCCGACGTAAAGCAGAAACCGCCATCCAGCGCGCAGGCCGTGATCACCGACGAACATGTTATGCACCGGCGCATGGAATGATGGAAGCGCCGGCGTGGTCGACGAGGGCTCCGCCGGAGTGACCTCTAGCTCCGCAGGAGCCGGCAATGAGCTCTTATTTGCGTCGTCCACGCTGGAAGTTTCCCCAATCAACCCCGGACATGGTAAAACACTCGCCGTCCCTTCATGAGCAAATTTCTCACGCGCGAGCGTTTCGGCCGGCCTCAGGTGCTGGCGGGATTTCTTTTGCTGGGATTCCTAGCGCAGTGCGGCTGGCTGCTGGTCCGCGGAACCGAGCCGGCCGAGATCGAATCTTCTCAGCTCTTCCGCGTGGTGGAAGGATTGCAACAATGGAGTGGTGATTCAGTCGCGGGAACGCCGTCGGTCGAGCGCATGGAGGCGGGAACGCCGACGCCACCCGAAATTGAGCAGAACGATGGCTACGATCCTAACCACTCCCCGCTGTGGTATCTGCTGGCTTCGGTCCCGCTGCTGGGTTGGACGGGCACATCGGAGTCTGGATCTTTTCATTACTGGGGATGGTTGGCACGAACGCCTTATTTGATCTTCGGCCTGCTGCTCGGCGCATCGCTCTGGTACGTGGCGCGCAGGCTCTACGGAAACGCCGGCGGTTATATTGCGCTGGCCTTATATTGCGTTTCGCCCATGATCCTACGCAGCAGCACCCTCTATTCCGCGCAACCGGAAATGGGTGCGGCCTGGGGCGCGTTCGGAGTCATCTTTACGGCCGTTGCTGCGGCCCACACTTTATATGCTCCGCGCGAAGTTGTAGTTTGGAACTGGCGGCGCATTCTTTTGCTTGGACTCTCGCTCGCGCTCGCCATCGGTTGCCAGTTCTCTCTACTCATCCTGATTCCCGTCGCGCTGGGTTTCATGTTGTATCTGGCGCCGACCCGGCGGCGAGCGGCGATCGCGATTTGGGCGGCAGCTTGCACGATCGCGTTGCTGCTCTTGTTCGCGTGCTATCTGTTTCGTCCCGGCCTCTTTTGGCAGGGCATTCGCCATGCCCGCTTTTTCGGAATCACATGGTCGGCCTTTCTTATGCCGGAAACCTACATGCGGATTCTGGCACAAACTGGGCAGAGCGGCCCCGCGCTTTTGCTGGCGATCCCACTCGCTTTAATCGCATATTTCGCCTGGCACCGGTCAAGGTATTTTGGCAATACAGCGCCTCTGATGATTGCGGCTTTATTTGTTCTTCTCAGCCTGGGCACGCCCCACTATCCCGGATTCGGCTTTCAACTCATCGCAACCCCTTTTTGGTTTGTGTTCGTCGCGGCAATCGCGGCAGATTTGCTTGAAACCCCAAAACGCGATCTGGTGCTGGCCTGCGTTTGGGGACTTCTGCTGGCGAACGCCCTCTGGAATTTGAAGGAACTGGCGCGGGTGGGAAGGCCGTTGTAGCACACAAAGCTAGTGACCTCGATGGCCGCGATCACACCCAGGTTACGACGCGATCATAATCCCCGCCCGGCCCGGCGGCGGGACCGGCGCGCCAACGGCGTCAATACGACGGTCACCGCATAAAGCCTGCCGTTCTTCCCTGACACCGCCATGATCCGCATGAGCGCGTGCAGGTGGCGATTCACTTCCGCAATCTGCTCCTGCGAAAGCCAGCCGGTCTTGCGCAGAGCCCACAATTCTCGTTTCGGACCGGATACGGACGCGTCCGCAGTTCTAAAGCTGTTGCTGAAATCACGCACGCCCAATCGCAGCATTGAGGCAATAATTGCGTTCACTTCGCGTGCATTTCCTTTTTTCCCGAATTCGTAGCAGAGGCTCATCTCCGGCGCAACGGCGCGGAATAGCACTTCGAGCCGACCATTGAGCCGGCGCGACCCAGCGCTCAGCACCAGCCCCACACGCTTGAGAATACGAAGGTGGTAGTAAAGGGAGTCGGCGGGTCTTCCCAATGCGCCCGCGAGCTCGGCAACCGAAACCGTGCCCATGCGCGGCAATACATCGACGATTTCCTGCCGGGTTGCGGCCGCCAGCGCGCGCATTTGACGCTGGCTTCGAATGATGTAATTGTCCGGCATCTGACTCATATGCTAGGATGTTATCAGATCGTTGAATATTTGTAGTTTTATTCAACAACTCACGATAGCACAGTGATTAACTCCAGACCCCGGTGGAGGTTGTCTATGCATTTGCTTAGATCCGGCTGTGTTGTATTGGCTCTCGTCGCTGCTCTGAGCGCGTCAGGCTGGAGCGGCTCAAGTGATGCCGGAACGCACGCTGCGGATCAGAAAAAGGCAGCCGCGGAAGATGAACCGGATCTAGAAGTCAAGGAATTGAGATTCGGGGAACTGGAGGCGAGGCTCAGCACCATGGAACCCGGCCCCGAACGCGACTACTTCGCCGGGTTGTTGGCCAATGCCACAGGTCGCATTGCGGAATCCATTCAACTGCTGAACCGCGTGCTTCCTCCCATCCGGACGTCGCGACCGGACCGCGCCGCAATCGCGTTGCAGGCTCTAGCGGATGACTATTCGAAAAGCTTCCAGTATGCCGATGCAGCCCGAATAGACGACGATCTATTGGCCCACTTCCCCAGCCAGCTTAAACCGGAAGAACTGCAGGGCGTGAAGAATGATGTAGGGATCATGCAAATATTGCGCGAAGCGCCTGCGCAGACCATCAGCTGGAACGGAGCCGTGCGTCTGAAGACCGAACACAATCCCATGAACTCGGCGAATGTGGAACTGACAGTGAACGGAGTACAAGCGCCGTGGCTGCTCGACACCGGCGCTAATCTTTCAGTAGTGAGCAAAAGCTTTGCCGAGCGACTCGGGCTCAAGCTCTTGCCCGGTACCGCGCAGGTGACTGCAGGGCTTACAGGGGTTGAGAACCCGCTACGCGTGGCTTTGCTTCCTCCTCTGCAGATGGGAGGCGCAACCCTTCACAATGTGGTGGTGATGGTGCTGAACGATGCGAACCTGAATATAAACCTGGGCAAGAGTACATATCAGATCAATGGAATTATCGGCTATCCCGTCTTTCAGGCGCTGGGCGTAATTACTTTTCTCCGTGATGGTGAATTCGAGGCGGGAAACAAAACTCCAGCGGCGGGAGTAGGCGCGCGGATGTTTATGAACGGGCTGACGCCAATCATCGAATGCAAAGTCGAGGGAACGGCTCTCCCCTTCAGCTTCGACACCGGAGCATCGGGCACAGACCTGTTACTTCGCTATTATGAGCGATTTCACAGCGAAGCAAAGAGTTGGAAGAAGAGAAAGTACAAGACTGCTGGCGCCGGCGGAACCGTGAAACAGAGGATTTACGCTCAGCCGCAAGTCAACCTCGGCATTGGCGACAAAATCGTAAGCTTGAAGAACGCACCGGTTCATACCTCGGCCACGGGATCCAACAACAGCGAACTGTACGGAAATCTAGGGCAAGATGTTGTGACAAACTTCGGAAGTTTTACGCTCGATTTCTTAGCCATGACTTTCAGCCTGGGCGAGCCGGCAGCGGCGGCTACGGCGAACTAAGAACCGTAACTTCTCTGGTCTTTTGATACCGCCCTGCCCGCTTGTGGATCGTCCCCAATAACCATCGACGCAGAGGCCGGGTTTTCAGCTACTTAGCCGCAAAGCCGCCTTCCATATGGCACGAAAGTAATTCTCTTTAGGCACACAACTTCCCCCTGCCTCTCATGTTCTAATATTTACAGGGGGAGTGCGCCATGCCTCGAAAACTGGAGTATGATGTTCCGGTGAAACGGCTGAATCGAGCTACTGGAACAGGGTTTGGGTTGATATTGTTTGCGTTTAGTTTCCTTGGGCTGATCTTGATTCCCACAGCGGGCGCTCAAATTAACGGCATGCCTGCTTCGGTCACGTCTCCCGGATTTGGTGGCCGCCAAGTCAATGGCGTGGCTCCCAGCGTTACCTCGCTCGGACCTCGCGGCTACACGCCGAATTCTCCCACTTGCTGTTTCAGGGGCGTAACCACAACTCCACCAAATCAACCCCAGAACTCTCAGCACCCCCATCGCCACAACAACAGCCAGTATCTTCCGTGGGGAGGAGCGTACGGAGTTCCATATTACGGGTACTACGATTCCGGAAGCGACGTCGCTGATGATCCTTCGGGCGACTACAACGGCGGGCCAACAATTTTTGACCGTCGCGGTCCTGGAACAGCACCAGCTCCCGCTCCGGCCCCATATTCAAGCCGCGCCAGCAACGACGGCCCTCAGCCGGAATCGGACTATGACTCGGCCCAGCCCCAAGCTCCGGCTTCCGATCAGCCTCAGACAGTGCTGGTGTTCAAAGACGGTCATCAAGTCGAAGTTGCGAACTATGCGATTGTCGGGAACACGCTCTACGATCTGAGCGGCGGACATCGCCAGAAGATCTCGCTCGCCGACCTCGACCTGAACGCTACGGCGAAACAGAACGACGACCGCGGCATTGACTTCCAGCTTCCCGCGCCGAACGAAGCGAACTGAGTATGACCAGGCGGCGAATCATCGCGTTTTCGCTGGGGTTGGTGCTCGCCATAACGATTGCCGCGCCGAATTCAAACGCGCAGATGCGTGGCTCCGGTGGGGGATACGGATTCGCGCGAGGCGCGAACGTATCCTTTGGCGGTCGTCCTTATTCTCGCTCCTTCGGGGCCGGCGCAATTTTCCTTGGCGACCCTTTTTATGCGGACTATTCGCTCGCGCCAGTGGCGGTGCCGCCGCAATTTGTGATCGTGCAGCCGGCGCCTGTCGTTGATCCGCTGCCCGAAGCAAAGTCAGAACCACTCATGATCGAGCTGCAGGGCAGTCGGTACGTGCGTTTCGGGGGCAGGCAGCAATCGGCGGAACGAGGCGCCAATGCGCCGCCCGACTACGCTGAAGTTGATGCGGGCGATTCTGCGCAGACCACTCGCCAACAAAGGGAGCTCCTGCCAGCGGTGCTGATCTTCAAAGACGGTCACCGCGAGCAGGTCCCCGAATACGCCATCGTAGGCGGCACAATTTACGCCAGCGGAGATTACTGGCAGAGCGGTCATTGGACGAAAAACATCCAAGTCTCCGCACTCAATATTCCCGCCACAATCCAAGCCAATCACGAAGCCGGCATCCGCTTCACATTACCCTCAGCCCCAAACGAAGTCGTCACCCGCCCGTAATTTGCATCTCTGTACAGACGTTGCTTGCAACATCTCTCCCGCCACTCGCGGGCAGTGGCGCAGTTTGAACAGGCGATTGGTTTTTACGTTGACCGGGCGCGTACGTGGGTTGACTTTCCTCAATCTTCGCCTCCGGTCTGCCGACGTTGCCCCGGCTCGGAGCTGCCATCGTTCTCGACCAGAGGGTCAAAACGTGTAATCGCCTGATAGCGACAGTTAAGCCTTGGCGGGGACTGCGAATCGGGGTAAAGTCGGGAGGAATGGACACATCCTCAGCCCTTCCCGACAACCTAGAATCGAATGAGGGGGCCTACTATTTCGCGTATTCTGCGACCCTGCGGATTTTTGGCGACTTGCCGAACCTCGACGAGATTTCTACCGCTCTGAGGCTTCAGCCAACTCACACGCATAGGAAGGGGGACCGAAAACGAGGTAGCACGTCGTTTCCTCATGATATGTGGTCTTTCACCCCGCCCCTAGGCAAATCTGAACCGCTCGGAAAACACATCGATACATTGTGGGGGCTGATTAAGCCGCATAAGCACTACCTGCTCGAACTGAAGAAATCCGCAACCGTAGACGTATTTCTAGGCTACAGGTCAGACTGCGAAACCGCGGGAATCGAAGTCCCACACACTTCCCTAGAAATGTTCTTGGAGTTGGAAATTCCATTCGGGATTTCCATCGTGGTCGCATAACTGGCGTTAAATCGCTATTACACTCATTGATCCCGGAATCGACCAATTCTCATTGTCATCCTGAACAAGCGTTCTTTGTGACACAATAATCGCGCGTTTGGCTCGCTTTCCTATCAAACTTCACCACGACCCACTCGCGGCAGTCTTGCGAACCTTCGCAAATAGCCTGATCATCATAGGGTCATGAAAGCGCCCTGCGACGAACTCGCGATCCGATGCGGGCCTGCGGCTGTTTCTCGCTCAGCCAGCGCGGGAACCTGGGTTCTTGCCGCCGCAATCCTCGGATCCAGCATGGCTTTCATCGACAGCACGGTCGTGAATGTCGCACTTCCGGCCCTTCAATCCAGCCTCGGCGCGACCGTGATCGGCGCGCAGTGGGTGATCGAGGCGTATGCCTTGTTCCTCGGAGCGTTGATTCTGGTCGGCGGTTCTATCGGCGATTTATTCGGACGCCGCCGCGCTTTTCTCATGGGCGTTACAGTTTTCGCCGCTGCCTCGGCGTGGTGCGGATTATCGCCAAGCATTCATCAACTGATCATTGCGCGTGCGTTCCAGGGACTGGGCGCTGCGTTCCTCGTACCCGGAAGCCTGTCCCTTATCAGTGCATCATTCGACGCGAACGAGCGCGGCCGAGCCATCGGCACCTGGTCCGGCTTCACCGCAATGACCACCGCTCTTGGACCGGTTCTGGGCGGTTGGTTAATCCAGCACGCTTCCTGGCGTTGGGCATTTTTCATCAACCTTCCAATAGGCATTATTGTAATCGCCATTTCGCTGAAACACGTTCCCGAGAGCAGAAGTAAGACTGCTAAGCACGTGGACTGGCTGGGAGCCGCTGTCATCACGCTAGGTCTCGGCGGCTTGGTTTACGGCCTCATCGAATCTGCTCGCCTTGGTTGGAAGGACCCGCTTGTCCTGGGATCGTTGGTTCTCGGCGTGGCATTTTTGATAACTTTCTATTTTGTCGAGGCCCGGCTCGCGGAACCTATGGTTCCCTTGCAGTTGTTTCGTTCGCGGCCTTTTACTGGCGCCAACCTTCTGACGCTATTTCTTTATGCCGCCACAGGAGTCTTTTTCTTCCTCTTCCCCTTGAACCTCATCCAGGTGCAGGGTTATTCCGCCACCGCTACCGGGGCCGCCGCGCTTCCCTTCATCGTTCTCGAGTCTTTATTGTCGCGTTGGGCGGGAGGGTTGGCGGCGCGATACGGACCCAGGCTGCCACTGATTGTCGGTCCTCTCATCATAGCTTTTGGCTTTACTCTGTTCGCCACGCTCTCCGTTGGGGGTAGCTACTGGAGCACATTCTTCCCGGCGTTCACAGTACTCGGCTTTGGCATGACGGTTAGCGTCGCTCCTCTGACCACCGTGGTCATGAGCGCGGTCGACCAGGATCGCGCGGGCACAGCCTCGGGAATCAACAACGCCGTAGCGCGAGTGGCAGGATTGTTAGCGATTGCCGTCTTCGGGATTGTGATGTTTCAGTCATTCAGCGACCACTTGGATCGCAGCCTGACACGCCTGCCATTGTCGACCGTGCAGATGAAAGAGCTTCAATCGAACTACGTCAAACTTGCCGCTATTGAAATACCGCCCGGACTGGATCGCAGTACGTCGAAAGAAATCAAAGCCTCGGTGAACGAAGCATTCGTTCACGGCTTTCGTTTGGTCATGCTAATCTGCGCTGCCCTTGCCGTCGCAGGTGCGGCGCAATCCTGCTGGATGATTCCAGGTCAAGCTTCGCTGCATCCGGACCTGCAACAGCAACCCTCGTAAAGCCCGAAAAACGCTCTCCGTATGTTATAATTACTGATATCCAATAGACCAGTAAGCTGCTTTAAATGCAATAATTTACCGTGAGACGCGGTCGGTGGAAGCTGATGCCTCCACGATCACCCGAAAGAATGTTTGACTGAGAGCTGACAGCAGAAAGCTGAGAGCTAAAAGCCAGGAGCTAAGAGCTTCGTTATGCCTGACGATCAAAATCCAGAACTTCCTTTAACTCCTCCGCCGCCCGGCGAAGGCGGCAATCCCGGCGCGCTGAATATTCAACCCGTCAATATCGAAGAAGAGATGCGCCGGTCGTATCTCGACTACTCAATGTCCGTCATTATTGGGCGGGCATTGCCCGACGTTCGCGACGGATTGAAGCCCGTGCACCGCCGCATTCTTTATCACATGTTCGACTCCGGCCTGCTGCACAATCGCAGGTACGTGAAGTGCGCCAGAGTTGTTGGCGAGACGATGGGAAAGTACCATCCCCACGGCGACTCCGCGTTGTACGACGCGCTGGTTCGCATGGCGCAGCCCTTTTCGTTGCGCTATCCACTGATCGATGGCCAGGGAAATTTTGGATCAGTCGACGACGACCCGCCCGCGGCCATGCGGTACACCGAGTGCCGCCTTGCGCGCATGGCGGAAGATCTTAATGCCGACATCGATAAAGACACGGTCGACTTTGAGCCGACCTACGACGACTCCAACATTCAGCCCACCGTTCTGCCCACGCGCATTCCCAATCTTCTGGTCAACGGATCAAATGGAATCGCCGTCGGTATGGCGACCAATATCCCGCCGCATAACCTCACGGAAATTGTCGAAGCCACGATCCTGCTGGTGAACAATCCAAAACCGGCCGCGGACGCTTCATGATGCGCGCCAAAGCCGGCATCGAAACTTTCAACAAAGATCGCCAGGCCATCGTCGTCACCGAAATTCCATACCAGGTCAGCAAGAAGCGCCTCATCGAACGCATGGCGCAACTGGTCAACGACAAGATCATCGACGACATAAGCGATATCCGCGATGAAAGCGATCGCGACGGCATGCGCATCGTGGTCGAACTCAAGCGCGGCGGCGAACCCCAAATCGTGCTTAATCAGCTGTTCAAGCACACCTCGATGCAGGAAGGTTTTTCCATGATTTTCCTGGCTGTCGTAAATGGGCAGCCAAAGGAAATGGGCCTGATTCAGGCCATCAAGCATTTTATCGATCACCGGGTGGATGTCGTTCGCCGCCGCACCTCTTATTTGCTGGCGAAAGCCAAAGACCGCGAACATATTCTCGAAGGCTACCTCACCGCGCTCGATCACCTCGATAACGTGATTGTCATCATTCGTGCCAGCGCCAACCGCGCCGACGCTCGCGAAAACCTGGTCGCCTATTTCGGCGGGAAGAAAATCGAAATCAACATTACGGGCCGCACGCCCAAGCTCGATCCCGAAAAGCCTTTCACTGGTATTCAGGCCGACGCCATCCTCGAATTGCAATTGCATCGCCTGACCCGGCTCTCGATCGACGAAATCACTAAGGAGTTGAATCTTACCCGCGGCAACATTGCCGACTACGAATCGATCTTAGGCTCGGAGAAAAAACTCCGCAGCGTGATCATCAAAGAGCTCGAAGAAGTCAAAAAGCTCTACGGCGACGAACGCCGCACCGTCATCGAAGACGAAGCTGCCGAGATTCATCTCGAAGATCTCATCGCCGACGAGCAGATGGCCGTCACCGTAAGCCACAGCGGCTATCTCAAGCGCACCGCGATTTCCACGTATCGCAATCAGCGCCGCGGAGGCCAGGGGCGCATGGGCATGAAGACGCGCGACGAGGATTTCGTCGAACATCTCTTCATCGCATCCACCCACGCGTTCCTTCTCATCTTCACCAACACCGGACGCGTCTATTGGCTCAAGGTTTACGAAATCCCCGACGTGGGCGCAGCCGGCAAGGGCAAACACGTCGGCAGCCTGCTCGCGCTGCAACCCGGCGAAACCGTGCGCACCATTCTCGCCGTCCGCAATCTCGAAGAGGAAGGCAAGTACGTTTTCTTCGCCACGCGCAACGGCACGGTCAAGAAGACTGACCTGAAAGATTTCTCCCACGTCCGCGCCGGAGGCATCATCGCCATCAACATTGAAAAGGGCGACGAACTGGTAGCCGCCCGCCTCACCGACGGCGTGCAGATCGTTTTCCTCGCATCGCACGACGGCCAAGCCATCCGCTTCGAAGAGACCGACGTCCGCTCCATGGGCCGCAACGCCACCGGAGTGCGCGGCATGAATCTGTCGGAAAAGGATTACATCGTCGGCATGGCCACAACCGTCAAGCCCGACGCCGTGCTGCCGCCTGCTCCAGCGAAAGACGCTGCCGAGGCAACCGACGTAGTCGAAGACGTCGGCAAGAAAGGTTCGCTCATCCTCTCCGTCACCGAAAATGGATACGGCAAGCGCACCGCCGCTGACGAATACCGCCTCACCAACCGCGGCGGCAAAGGCGTGATCAACGTAAAGACGACCGAACGCAACGGCAAAGTCGTAGGCATCGCGCAGGTCACCGAAAATGCCGAGGTCATGCTGATCAG
>JBEKGG010000054.1:0-19136 GCA_050012915.1 Terriglobales bacterium
GCGACGGTCGACGGCACTCTCGGCGCTGGACCGATCACCGCTACTTCCTCCAGTTCTGGAGGTACCGGGATATTTGCCAACGCCGGTTCCAGTGGCGGCAGTAACGGAATAATAGCCGAGGGCGCGACCGGCGTAGCGGCCTACACGACAGTTGCCGGCAGCATCGCAGTGTTCGGCAATGGGGGAAACAGCACTGGCAGCAACGGAGTGGTCGGCTATGGTGCTACCGGCGTGGCGGGCAACAGCACCATTACCGGCAGCTATGGAACATACGGTAGCGGTTCCACCGGGGTGTGGGGCAACAGCACTGGCACTGGCGCGAACGTGGGAGTGTTGGGATTGGGCGCTACTGGCGTCTCCGGAAGTGGCGACACTTGGGGAGTTCTAGGCGAATCAAGTAGCGCTAGCGGCAGCGGCGGGGGCTTTAGCAACTCCTCCACCGGCGATGCATTGTTTACCTACAATCAGAGCGGAGGCTACGCGGCGTTTTTCGATGGTGATGTCGACGTCGACGGCAACCTCTCCAAGGCAGGCGGCTCGTTCAAGATTGATGACCCACTTGATCCAGCCAACAAGTACCTCTATCACTCGTTCGTCGAATCGCCGGACATGATGAACATCTACAACGGCAATGCGACTACCGACGCGTCGGGCAGCGCGGTGGTCCAACTGCCGGAATGGTTCGAGACCTTGAACCGTGATTTCCGCTATCAACTCACGGTGATGGGCCAGTTCGCGCAGGCCATCGTGGCCAGCAAGGTGGCCAATCACCAATTCACCATCAAGACGGATAAGCCCAACGTGGAAGTCTCCTGGCAAGTGACCGGCATTCGCCAGGATGCGTGGGCTAACGCTCACCGCATTCCGGTTGAGGTGGAGAAGGCGCAGCGCGATCGCGGCTTTTACTTACACCCAGAACTTTTCGGGGCGCCACCCGAGAAGAACATTGGGTTGGCACACCATCCGATGATGCAGAAGGCGCTGACGCAGCCTGTGGCCAAAGGGGAGACTCCAGGATCACAGGTTAGAGAGTTGGCTCCGCGACCACTTCCGGTGAAGTAATAGCCATCTGACGAAAACAACCCGGCCTTTCCAGCTCATGGAAAAGGCCGGGTTTCTTAAATGCCAGCGACAAGTTCAGCGAGCCGAGAAATCGTAAGAGTTATTCCCAATAGTGATGGTGACCTCGGCTTGGAACGACGGTGTCCGCGTTTAGCGCGACTGACTCCGACTCACAACAAATCTCACACCGCAGCGATACTAGAAAAAGACTAGAGATGCTTGCCGAGCGCTTTGTGTATTATGCCGACTCCAGCATAAGGCGCAAAGAGCAACGCACGAATGAGCGACGAGTCACTTCGCGGAAGTGTCGAAGTCGGCGTGGCGATGACGCCGCGCGCCGGCAGCACGCCCGGCCCGAGTGAATTCGATCTCGGATATTACGGCTGGCGCGTAGTATTAGCGGCGTGTCTCGGCGTGATGGCGGGATTCGGTTCGCTATTCGTCTATACGTTTTCCGTTTTTGTAAAGCCGCTGGCGGCGGAATTCGGCTGGAGCCGTGAGGCCATCTCCAGCGGCTTCGCCATCGCCGCTGTCACTTTGGGCGTCATTTCCCCATTGCTTGGCCGCTGGATCGATCGCTTTGGCCCTCGCCGCATCATTCTTGTCTGCATGACGATATTCGGGTGCGCGATTGCCTCATTGTCCTTGTTGCACTCCGGAGTGTGGCAGTTTTATGTGACTTGCTTTGTGATTGGCATCGTTGGCAATGGCGCAGCTCATCTGGCATATTCGCGATCGATTTCCACCTGGTTTCAGCGACGTTTGGGAACGGCGTTAGCCTTTGTGATGGTTGGAGCGGGCCTGGGAGCCATGATTTTACCGGTCGTCGCTCAATCCATCATCAGCCGATCTGGCTGGCGCGCAGCGTACGCGTCTCTCGGCGGTCTTGCATTGTTACTCGGATTGCCGCTGAGTTGGCGCTATATCCGCGAGCGCGGAGTTATCGGAAACAATTCCGCTCCGGTCGCCCACACTGGAATGACATGGCAGCAGGGCTTGCGTTCTTTTGCCTTCTGGATTATCACCGCCATTCTTTTCGTGAGTTCGATCAGCATGAATGGAGCCATCACTCACCTGTCGGCATTGCTGACTGATCGAGGACTCACAGCCGGAAATGCAGCGCTATGCGCGTCCGTACTCGGAGGATCAAGTCTGCTTGGCAGAATTGTGGTGGGATGGCTGCTCGACCGATTCTTCGGACCACGCGTCGCGCTGGTGATAAACCTCATTACGGCGCTGGGTATTTTTCTTCTGGCTCGTGCGAGTAGTTTTCCCGCCGGCTGCCTTGCCGCCGCGCTCATTGGCGTCGGCGCAGGAGGCGAAGCCGCCATCACACCTTACCTGCTCACGCGTTATTTTGGATTGCGCTCTTTCTCTACTCTGTACGGTCTAACCTGGACGTTCTATGCCGCAGCGGGAGCTATCGGTCCCGTCATACTGGGGCGTGCATTCGATGCGACCGGCTCCTACACTTCTTTGCTGACTCTCCTGGCAGCAGTGCTGGGACTGGCAGCCGCGACGAACCTCTTGCTTCCACGCTATTCAGAATCTTTCGCGGCTGAGTGAACCTGGTCGGGCAAAGTCCGAGGAACATGATCGACACTCAAGGCGTCAATTTTCCGGTTCCGAGATAGTCCTGAGAAGGAACACCAAACGCGTCAGCGACACGATTGAAAAATGCGAACAACGCTGTGATGTATACGGCCTCGGCGATCTGTTCTTCCTTCCAGCCGGCGAGACGCAGTTTCTCCACATCCTCGGGAGTCGACCGGTAAGCGGCGTTGGTAATCAATTCGACATATTCCAGTAAAGCGCGCTCCGCAGGCGTAAGGCCCGCTTCGTCGAGCTTGCCTTCGACGATTGCTTTTACACATTGATCGGATGCTCCCTGAACCCGCAGGAAGTAGGCGTGGCTGTCCAGTCAATACGGACACCGGTTCAGATAAGAGACGTAGCTGGCGATCATCTCTTTGTAGCGGCGGGAAAGATGTCCTTCCGAGAAATGGATGGTGTTTCCCAGTTCGATTACGCGGCGTAGGAAGTCAGGTCGAGATCCGAAACATTTGATGATGCCGGGAACTTGCTGCCTGCCCGACCCGGCTCGCCAAAAATCGTAAGCCGCGGCGGTTTCTCCGGTGGCGTCCGCGTCTTCGATGATTCTGATTTTGGTCTCCGGCTTCGCGGTTGAAGCGTGGTCCGGGCCTGGCGAGTGCTTCGCATCTTTGTCTTCGTTCATATCGATTAAATCGACGGATTGCTGTTCCTCCAGCTTCTCAATTTCGCACGTAGTGAATTCAGGGGAGAGCCGCCATAAGTTATCTGGGCAAGAGTCGCGACGCAATAATTCTAAAACACTACGGGCGTTTTTTTTCACACGGCGGTCGATGCATCTACTGCTTTCAGATTATTGACTGCCATCAGCGCGTCCCTATAATCGCCCAACTTCAAAATTTGTGGGCGAATTCTCTCTCTCGTTTTTCAAAGCGCAGACGAGAGATTGTTTTGCGAAATCAAACTTGATTCTTGAGGACAAATGAAGAGAAGCATGCGTAGCGCGAAAACGCTGACGTTGTTCCTGGTGGCTCTTCTGACCGTTTCGAATGTTGCAGCACAGCAAATTACGGGAAGCATCCGCGGAACGGTGAGCGATCCGAGCGGGGCGGTCGTCCAGGCCGCTGCTGTCACTGCAAAGCAGATCGAAACTGGATTGACACGACTTGCAGTCACAGACAAGCAGGGGGAATACGTACTGGTCGAGCTTCCGATTGGGCATTACCAGTTGGAGGTTCAGGCGAAAGGCTTCGAGACGTATTTGCAGGAAGGAATCTCGTTGGACGTGAACCAGAATGCGGCAGTCAGCGTTCACCTCGAGCTCGGGTCGGCGACGCAGCGGGTCGAAGTGAGCGCGAATGCGACTCTGGTGCAGACCACGGTCAGTAGTCTCGGGCAAACCGTGATGGAGCGAGAGATCCTCGATCTTCCGCTCGATGGACGGAATTTTTCACAGTTGGGACTGCTTCAACCCGGTGTCGTGCCGTTGACGCCCGGATTGCTCGAGGCCGGAGGTCCGGCGCGGCAGAATCAGGCTTACGCGGTTGATGGACAACGGCCGGAGTCGAACAATTTTCTCATCGACGGCGCCGACAACGTGAGCTCAGTGGACGGTGGTTTTGTGCTCAAGCCACCGATCGACGCGATTGCCGAGTTCAAAATTTTGACCCACAATGCGGACGCGGAGTTCGGACGCAACACTGGCTCCACGACCAATATCGTTACGCGGTCGGGATCCAACTCGTTTCATGGGGCTCTCTGGGAATTTTTCCGCAACGACGCGATGGATGCGTCCGATTACTTTACCCAGAGTGTGCAACCCTTGAAGCAGAATCAGTTTGGCGCAACGTTTGGTGGGCCGATTATTAAGGATAAGACTTTCTTCTTCGGATATTACGAGGGCTTCCGTAATCGTCAGGGTGAAACCGTTCCCGCAACCGTGCCTTCGCTAGCGGAAAGACAGGGCAACTTCGCGGAGTTGTGTACTTCAGGTTTCACCAATGGATTCTGCAATGATCCGAATCCCGCGGACGGTCAGCAGCTTTACAATTTCCTCACTGGCGCTCCCGTTCCGAACAATCAACTGACCTACATCGATCCGATTGCTAAGAATGTCCTGCCGTTTTTTCCCCTGCCGAATACTGGGACGAATGGATTCATCGCTACCCAGACTCTAAGCGAGAACAACGACCAATTCGGTGTGCGCCTCGATCATTATCTTTCCCGAGTGGACACGCTGAACTTCCGATACATGTATAGCAGCGGTCCGACCACGGATCCGCTTTCACCGGTGGGCGCCAATGTCCCCGGATTTCCAGTGGGCGAGGATGATCGCGCGCAGAACTTTGTTGCGCAAGAGACTCATGTCTTTTCGCCAAATACCATCGGGGTTGCGCGCTTTTCGTTTCTCCGCAATAAGTTTCTGCTGGACGAGCACCTGAATCATGAGTCGCCGTCAGATCTGGGCTTTGAGTATGATCCAACGCTACCTTCAGCGGCCGGGCCCCCGTTTATTCAAGTCGGCGGATACGCCTCGGTTGGCGATCCGATTACTGGACCGCGCAATACTTTTCAGAATACTTTCGATGGCTCCGGCTCTGTGAGCTGGATCCATGGCCACCACGAATTTAAATTCGGCGGAGGCTATCGACGAGACCAGATCAACGCCTTACAAGGCATCGCCAGCAATGGCTTCTTTGTCTTCTCCACATTCCCTTTCAGTGATGGATTTGCCAGCTTCCTGTCAGGTCAACCGGTCGTGTTTCTGCAAGGCGGTGGAGATTTTAGTCGCGAAATCCGCGAGCGCGCTTTCGACGCCTACGCCCAGGACAACTACAGAATTACATCGAACCTGACACTGAACCTCGGACTTCGGTACGAGTTGCCTTTGCCCGCGACTGAGAACAAAAACCGGATGAATTTATTTGTTCCCGGAGCGCAGTCGCGAGTAATTCCCAACGCTCCGCCGGGACTTCTCTATCCCGGCGATCCCGGAGTGCCGGCGGGCTTGATCCCAGCGCAGAAAACAGCATTTGCTCCGCGAGTCGGCTTTGCCTGGAACCCGCGCGGCGATGCCAAGACAGTGATCAGCGCAGCCTACGGAATTTTCTACGAGCCTTATTACACCGGCGAGGGCGGTCCGCTGCAGGATCCCGTCAGCGCGCCTCCATATCTCAAGACGCAGCAGATAAGCTTTCCCGTCAACTCATTTGCCAATCCGTTTTATAGTCCGAATCCTTTCAGTCAGCCCTTCCCCGAACCAATGACACTGCTCGTACTTTCGCGCAACCTGCATTTGCCCTACGCGCAGGATTGGAATCTGAATATTCAACGCTCCTTCGGTCCAGACTGGTTATTTCAGATCGGATACGTGGGCACGACCGGAGTGAGGTTGCCGCGATTTATCGAGGGAGACCCGGCAGTATTTGTCCCCGGCCTCGACTCGAGCGGCAATCCAATATCCACCGAAAACAACGTGAACCAGCGGCGACTTTATTCCGGATGCACGCTGGCGCAACCGAACAATTGCGTTTACAGTTCGGTCGGCGAAATTGCCAGCATCGCGAACTCCAGCTACAACGCGCTGCAAACCAGCTTGCGGAAGCGCTTCAGTTATGGACTTTCTTTCCTTGCGTCCTACACCTGGTCGCATTCCATCGATGACGTATCTTCCTTCAACATTACTGGCTCCGCATCGCAGCCGGTGGCGGGAGAAAACGATCTGGCGCAGAATCCTTTTGATCTCGCCGCGGAGCGCGGTCCATCGATGTTCGATTCGCGCAATCGTTTTGTACTGAGTTATGAATGGAGTATTCCTTTCTTGCAGCACTCCAGCGAGTGGTACGGCAAGATACTCGGTAACTGGCAGCTCAACGGAATCTTTACCGCAATGAGTGGCACACCCTTTACCGTATTCGATTCCAACGACGTTTCGCTGCAGGGGCAGGCGCCCGAGATTTCGGGATTCTCAAGCAATCGTCCGAACGTGATTGGCAATCCGAATTCAGGGCCGCGCACAGTCGCGGAATGGTTTAACGTAAGCGCTTTCCAGAAACTGCAACCCGATCCTCTAGGCCGATTTGAAGTATTCGGAGACGAAGGCCGCAACGCTGTCGAAGGGCCAGGATACGTGGACTGGGACTTCTCGGCGTTCAAGAACATTCCGCTGACGGAATCCAAGGAGCTTCAACTCCGCGGCGAGCTGTTCAACTTCCTGAACCATACCAATTTCCGTTTGCCGGTCAGCGATATCGAATCGCCGACGTTCGGTCAAATCCAATCGGATGTTGGTCCGCGCGTGATTCAGGTGGCGCTAAAATTTCTTTTCTGATGCCGAATTGAATCATTCTCTCGAAAGGTCCTACTCGGGCTAGTCGACAGCATGATGATCGGTTTCACCAGATCGTCCACGACCTATATCCCTTTACGTAAGGTAGGAATCTTCCGCATAATTCAGGCATGTCGACCAGCATTTCGATCATCGGAGCTTCTGGCGCCGTTGGCAGCATGCTTGCCGTTCACGTTCTTCGCGGCGGTGTGTTGAAAAGTGCAGATCGTCTGCAGCTCGTCGGTCACGGCGTTCTCTCCAGCTCGTCCCACCTCCTAAGCAACAGGATCGATCTTCTGGACGCGTTCGATGACGAGGGGGTTGACGTCGAAGTTGTCGCAAACATCGAAGATGTCGACGGCGATATTGTCCTCATTTGCGCGGGTGTATCCCTGCCGGGAACTCTCGTTGATCGCCGCGACTGGGGAAAATCCAATCTTGCTTTGTTCGAGCAGATCGCAGAAGCATGTTGTCGGCGCGTCCCAGATGCCTTGTTCGTCATCGTCAGCAATCCTGTGGAACTCGCTGTGAAGGTTTTCTCTGAAAAACTGGGACGCGAGAGAGTCATCGGGATGGGTGCGGAACAGGACTCATTGCGTTTTGCCCGAGCGATAGCTCACGATTTGGACATCAGTCGACAATATGTCACGGCTACTGTCCTGGGAGAGCACGGCCAGGCGATGGTTCCCGTCTGGAGTTCAGTGCAACTGAAGTCAATGGACCAACGGCTCTCTGATGAGCTGGCGCGAATGAAAGAGAAAAGTACCGCTCTTCCCCTGGAGGAACGTGTAATAAAGCTTAAAGCAAAAGTGTTGGAGTTTATTGAAGCGCAGCAAGTCAATGATGCCTACGAGGCCACCAGACAGGCACTCCCGGACGCCAGAATCTTTGTGCAGCCATTTATCACTTGGCACACCATGCACTCGACGCCGAACGCAACCGCGAATTCCACACTCAGATTCCTCACTGCTGCGCTGGCTGACAATGCGACTCCACTTCATGGGCAGGTACTGTTGCGTGGAGAGTTTCTGGGAATTGAAGGCGTATGTGGTGTCCCCCTCGCGGTGAGCCGTCGCGGTTGGACGGTAGATGCAGTAGGCAGCCTATCACCGGAAGAACGACAGCGAGTGCTTCAGGCCGCGAGATCGATTGACATGTATGTCTCTAGTGTTCTCCCCGGTTAATGTCAGCATCGAGATATCTATAACTTGATGGCCAACGATACGCCAGAGTCATCGCATCCTCCCTTCGTCAAGCACAGGATATAATTGCGCCCACGCATGGGGCTGACCGCAGGCACAAAGCTCGGACTGTATGAAATCCGGTCTCCGCTCGGGGCGGGCGGCATGGGCGAAGTGTATCGGGCTACCGACACGAAACTCGGTCGCGACGTCGCGCTGAAAGTGCTGCCTGCGGAGATGGCCCAGGACCCGGAGCGGCTTGGGCGCTTTCGTCGCGAGGCCAAAGTCCTCGCCCAACTCGACCATCCGAGCATCGTCACTATCTACTCGGTCGAGGAATCCGACGGAGTCCACTTTCTCACGATGCAACTGGTTGAAGGTCAGCCACTCGACCGGCTCATCTGCGAGGGAGGACTTCCCCTCGAACAGATCGTGGAGATTGCCAGTGCGCTGGGGGACGCGCTGGCAGCGGCGCATGAGAAGGGCATAGTGCATCGCGACTTGAAGCCGGCAAACGTGATGGTCTCGAATGAAGGCCGGGTCAAGGTACTCGATTTTGGATTAGCGAAAGATATTCGCGCGGCGAACCTGAACGATGCGACGATGACTTCGGACAGCCGCACGCAAGTCGGCGTAGTCATGGGCACGCCAGCTTATATGTCGCCCGAACAGACATCGGGACGCGCGCTCGATCACCGCACCGACATTTTTTCTCTCGGCGTTCTGCTTCATGAGATGGCGACCGGGCGCAGGCCGTTCGAAGGAAGTTCTTCGGCGGAGTTGGTCTCCGCGATTCTGCGAGACACGCCGCCGTCGGTCACGGACGCGCGCCCCGATCTGCCCAGCGATCTGGCGCGCATCGTGCGGCGCTGTTTGGAGAAAGATCCGCGCCGCCGCTTGCAGACGGCGCGTGATGTCAGCAACGAATTCCGCGATATGGCGGGACAATCGTCGCAGAAAATGTCGGCTTCGAGGACGCCGGCCTCGCGTGCCGTGGCCGCGGCCGATTCCGGTGGCACCCGCGCCGACGAAGGATTCTGGGTCGCGGTGCTGCCCTTCAAGTACACCGGAAGTAACGCTGATCTACGAGCGCTTGCCGATGGCCTGACGGACGATATCCTAACGGGTTTTTCGAAGTTCTCTTATCTTCGGGTGATCGCCCGGAGTTCCACCGCACGCTATGCGGATCAAGCGGTCGATGTGCGCGCCGTAGCCAAGGAATTGGGCGCACGCTATGTGATGGAAGGAAGCATTCGACCGGCGGGGACAAAGGTTCGCATCGCCGTGCAACTGGTGGACGCAAGTTCCGGCGCAGGCTTGTGGGCGGAAACCTACGATCGGACTTATCGGGCGGACTCGACCCTTGATCTTCTGGACGAGGTTGTCCCTTGCATTGTCTGCACTGTCGCCGACACGCAGGGTGTCCTTGCACACAGCATGACGGACGCACTGCGCAATCGCGACCCTGAAACGCTCAGTCCTTATGAAGCGGTGCTGCGCAGCTTCGGGCACTATCAGCGGGTCAACGAGGTCGAACACCTGGCCGCGAGAACAGCCTTGGAACGCGCAGTCAAACAGCCCCCCGATCGGGCGGATTGCTGGGCTAATCTCGCAATACTGTATCGTGAGGAATACACACACGGCTTCAATTTGAGGCCGGATCCTTTGGGGCGGGCGCTGGCGGCGGCACGGCGAGCCCTTGACGCAGGTCCGACCAACCATCTCGCGCAAACTGGACTGGCTTCGGCGTTGTTCTTTTTGCACGACCTGCCCGGCTTTCGCGCCGCGGCGGAGCGCGCAATCGCCCTGAACCCGCTCGAGGGATACACCCTTGCGTACCTCGGCATGCTGATTGCATATAGCGGCGATTGGGAACGGGGCTGTGCTTTGGCGGACCGAGCGATGCAACTGAACCCCAACCATCCTGGCTGGTATTGGTTCCCTCGGGTTTTCAACGCCTACCGCAAGCGCGACTACCAAGGCGCGGTTGAGATGGTACTCAAGGTGAACCTTCCGGGCTTCTGGCGCACACAACTCATGCTCGCCGCCGCGAACGGCCAATTAGGCGAAAGGATTGCGGCGGGCAACGCGGTTGAGGAGTTGTTGAAGATCAGGCCCAACTTCGCCGTCATCGCGCGCGACGAACTAAAAAACTGGTACGACAACGAACTGACCGAGCATTTGCTTGAAGGCTTGAGCAAGGCGGGGCTCGAAGTACAGGCCGCGGCCGCCGCGCCGGCGACTCCCTCCGGCCCAGCACGGGCGCAAACGGGCTCGGGAGAAAACAGAGCCGCCATTCGGGAGGCCGAAGGTTTTTGGGTGGCCGTGCTTCCGTTCAAGTACTCGGGAAGCAACGCGGATCTGAAGGTCCTCGCCGAAGGGTTGTCAGAGGAAGTCGTCACGGGTCTTTCGCGCTTTTCTTATCTGCGGGTAGTCGCGCGCGGTTCGACTGCAAAATATTCAAGGGAGTCGAGCGACATTCGCGCCATTGGCGAGGAGCTGGGCGCCCGCTACATAATGGAGGGCGGCCTGCGGCAGGCAGGAACCAAGTTGCGGCTGGCGGTTCAGCTTATTGACGCAGTTTCTGGCGCTCATCTCTGGGCTGAAACCTACGAGCGCGCGTTTAGTCCGGAAAGTATTTTCGAACTTCAAGACGATCTTGTCCCCCGCATCGTCTCCACCATCGCGGATCAGTATGGCGTCCTTCCGCGTAGCATGAGCGAGGTTCTGCGCACCAAGAAGGAAGACGACTTGACGCCGCAAGAAGCCGTGCTGCGGACCTTCAGCTATTTCGGGCGCATCACGCCCGAAGAACACGCCGCGGTCCGGAAGATTCTCGAACGCGCCGTCCGCGAGACACCGGATCATGCCGATAGCTGGGCCATGTTATCCATGATCTATCGCGGCGAATTCGCGCAGGGCTTCAACGCCGGGCCCAAACCGCTGGACCGCGCTCTAGAGGCCGCTCAGCGCGCCGTGGATCTGGCTGCTACTCATGCCCTCGGCCACTACGCGCTGGCGACGGTCTATTTCTTCCGCAAGGAGATGATTCCTTTCCGCGTCGAAACGGAGCGGACCCTGGCGCTCAATCCTCTGGATGCCGCGGCGAAAGCCTATCTTGGCTTGTTGACCGCCGCATCGGGCGAGTGGGACCGCGGTTGCGAGATGGTCGAATCGGCCATGCAGCTGAATCCCAACTGTCCGGGATATTTTTATTTCGCCCGATGCTGTAATGGTTATCGGCAGGGCAGATATGCCGAAGTCCTGGAGGCCGCAGCTCGTATCAACATGCCGAACTACTTTCATGTTCCCGCGCTGCGGGCAGCGACCCTTGGTCAACTCGGCCGACGCGAAGAGGCGCGGAAAGCAGTTCAGGACTTGCTGGCTCTTCGTCCTGACTTTGCCGCCGCAGCGCGCCAGGAGTATGCCAAGTGGTACAACCCCGAACTGATCGAGCAGTTGGTCGAAGGCCTGCGCAAGGCCGGGCTGGAGATTCCGGAAGATTAGAAAAAATTTCCAGCGGAATCGCAACTCGCCTCCGCGGCAAAAACGCGCGTATCCAAATTTTGCTTCGGGCATCAAATCAGTTGCAGCACAATATCGTGACAACAGGTAAGGAGTGATAAGCATGAATTCCAGGCAAGTGGTTCTCATCACCGGCTCCAGCACTGGTTTCGGCAGACTGTTCACGGAGACCCTGGCGCGTAAAGGGCATACTGTTTTCGCCACGATGCGGGATCCCGAAGGTCGAAATGCAAAAAATGCCACCGAAATACGCACGCTTGCGAAAAAGGAGTCGCTCCCGATCCACGTCATTGAATTAGACGTGACCGATGATGCTTCGGTGGGGCGGGCCGTGGATGCCGCCGTCGGAAAAGCAGGGCGCATCGATGTGGCTATCAACAATGCCGGCTATTTCCTGGGGGGTCTGGCCGAAGCGGTCACCAGCGAACAAGCGCAGCGCCTGATGGACACGAATTTTCTTGGCCCGGTGCGGGTCAATCGCGCGGTGCTTCCGCACATGCGGCGCCAACGCAGCGGCGTGCTCATGCACATCACCAGCGGCGCCGGCCGCGTGGTTCTTCCTTCCGCGGGCTTCTATTGCGCCAGCAAATTTGCGCTTGAGGCGCTGGCCGAGTCGTACAGCTATGAACTTGCCGGGCAGGGAATTGAATCCGTGATTGTCGAACCGGGGGCTTATGAGACTGCTGTCTTCGGCAACAGCGTAGCAGCTGCTGATGTGGCTCGCACCGATACATATGGCGCTGCCAATGAGTTTCCGGAGAAGATCAACGGGGCACTTTTATCCACGGCCGGCAACGCTCAAGAAGTCGCGGACGCCGTTCTGCGGATTCTTGAAACTCCCGCGGGAGAGAAGCAGCTCAGGTATCGGATCAGCGCCGCAAGCTTCGGCGTTGACGAAATCAACGCCGTCTCAAAGCAAGTGCAAGCCGGCTTGCTGGAAGCCTTCGGTATCGCGGCCGACACCAAATTCCTCAAAGGTGAAGCCGTCGGCTCTCGCTAGCTTTCTCTTGCACGAACGAGCTTCTGGAGGCGCCGGTCAACAAAGAATCTGCGCTCACGTGGCGCCTCCCTGCATTGCATTCAGCAGCGCAAAAGGCGACTACGATCTTGTTCTATCCTCCCCGCCCCTCATCATTCTTTACATTGATCAGTTTTGACCATTAAGAAACCGCTGGAATGCCTATAACCGAAGCAGGTTCTCGCCCAGGGCTGCGATCACGTTGTTGGCTACTACAGTTAAACGGACCACCAACAATGCTCTTAAGGGCCCGCATCTCATATGAACTCCACAGCCGAGTTTCGGTTGAGCATCTTAATTGGCGCTTCGATCTTTTTCCTCGGGGTCGCCCGGGGGCCTGCCCAGATAGGCGTTGCACAATCTCTCCCAGTGGCTGCGACCTCGACGATGCCTCCTGTAATCGTGATCGGTTTCGTCGGTGGGTTTATCAAGCCCGATAATCTCGTCCACAGCGAGGTCCAACTCGCGGCGCGCCTGCGCAAGGCTTACCCCGTGGGCGTGGACGTGGAGACTTTCGGGAGTCATCAGGGGAAAAAAGCGAGAGAGAAAGTCCTGGGGCTGCTCGACACGAACCGTGACAAGGCTCTAACGCTCCATGAGAAACAGAATGTCCGTCTCATTATTATTATTTATGGGCATAGCTGGGGCGGCTCGGAAGCTATCGCCTTGGCACGTGAACTGCAGAAGGATGGCATCCCGGTACTGCTTACCATTCAAGTGGATAGTATCGGGAAGATTCACCAAAATGATGCAATCATCCCGGCAAACGTCGCCGAGGCCGCCAATTTCTACCAGCCGCACGGACTTCTCCACGGCCAGCCCGAAATTCGCGCCGCCGATCCAGCCCGCACGAAAATCATCGGAAATTTTCGATTCGACTATAAAGCGCGCACCTACGAATGCAAGGGGTATCCGTGGTACGACCGCGTCTTCGTGAAATCCCACACTCAAATTGAATGTGATCCAGATGTGTGGAAACAAGCGGAGTCTCTGATTCGGTCAGAGTTGACCGAGGTCACGCGGAGCAGAGATGGAACTCCCTGAAAGAAAGTATCACTCCTGAACTTCGTCGGTAACGACCTGAAAGTTAATCAATTTCGCTCTGCCAAACGACGTTGTGATCGCGCAGTCGGTTGCATCGCGTCCGGTTGCCATTAGCACGCGCCCGATCCGGCGAATGTTGTGTCTCGCGTCGAACGTCCACCAGCGATCACCCAGATAAACTTCAAACCAGGCGCTGAAGTCCATCGGACTCGGAGCCACGATCACTCCTATATCGCCCAGGTATCCGGTTGCGTAGCGAGCGGGAATGTTGAGAGCTCGGCAGAAGGTGATAGCCAGATGCTGAAAATCTCTGCAGACGCCGACTCGTTCGGTATACACCCTCAGCGCCGTGCGAAATGGGCTGGAAAACTCGTATCCGAAAGTGACTTTACTGTGAACCCAATCACAGACTGCCTTGACCCGATTCCATCCCCGGGGCGCATTCCAAAATAGCTCCGCTGCCGTGTTGGACAAGAGATCAACTTCGCAGTAGCGGCTGTTCATCAAGTAAGGCAGGACATTCAGGGGCAGTTGTTCGATGGGAATCTCGGCTGCGTCGAGGTCCTCCTCGTCGGGCATTCCCGAATCTTCAATCAGCGTGGAATTCTGGAATCGAATCTTCCCAGGAGGAGCCACCAGGCGGCAAGCTTGATTGCCAAAGCCATCCTCATAGTTCTCGACTGTCACCAGTGGATCGGTATGCAGTTCGTCAGGCTCCAGCAAATCCTTCTTTCGCGACGGGTGCACGTTGAGCAGGGTTACAAACGGTACTGTCCCAACCGTCTCGAACTGAATATCGTAGCCAAGGCGAATCTTCATGAATGTGTACGCATGAGATGCAGAAACTATCACGGTATCCAATCAATCTTCCACATTTTTTCTCGCTCGCTCGGATTACAAATTCAGTTTGCGCCAATCGGTGTATTATGCGGTAGGTTTGAAGCAGAGGAACACGTGACATATTGTTTGGGAATTACGACGCGGGAAGGTCTGGTTCTGGCATCCGATTCCAGGACCAATGCCGGCTTTGATCAGGTCAACGTGTGCCGGAAAATGTATCGTTTTGTCCAGCCGGGAGAGCGGGTTTTTGTAATTTTGACCAGCGGAAGCCTGTCCATAAGCCAGTCCGTCATTACCTTATTAGGAGACGATTTCGATTCCGGACGAGGGCTGGCCCAGGCCAACTCGCTCTATGATGCCGCCCGCATCGTGGGAGACTGCGTGCGGAGGATTTCCGACATTGATCGCGCTTCCCTCGAGCGCGATTCCTTCAGCTTCAATGTTCACTTGCTGCTCGGCGGCCAGGTTCGCGGCCAGGAGCCGAACCTGTATCTGATCTATCCCCAGGGAAACCCGCTTGCGGCGACGGAGGATTCCTTGTACTTGCAACTGGGCGAGTGCAAATACGGCCGGCCAATTCTCGATCGCGGTATCCAAGCCACAACGTCGCTGGAGGTAGCTGCAAAGTATGCTTTGCTGTCGCTGGACGCGACTATGCGTTCCAATGTCACCGTTGGACCTCCCTTCGATTTGTTGCTCTACAAGAAAGACAGCCTGGAGATTACCCGATATCGCCGGATTTCCGCTGGGGACAGGGATCTGAATCTAATCCATTCCAGTTGGGAGCAATCGCTGAGGCGCGCGGTGGAGCAGTTGCCTGACATTGAATTCCAGCCGTCAGATAACTCAAACCCTTCTGAGAGCGTCATAGAAGTCGCACGAACTAGAGCATAGGAACGCTCGACCTGGCGCGCTCTTTCTTTGATGACTCGAATCGATTTTCCCCATCATCGATCCGCCATCTTATGGGCTATTCTTGCAGGGATCAATCGCGGTAATCATGATTGTAGAAGCGCATACGTCCGATGTTAGCGGTGTAACGGCGGCCCTCCACCATTACGAACTGAATGGCGCTTACGACGAGATGTTCGTCGCCGAAGACCATCCACGAAGACAATATCGTCCCCTTCACAACTTGCTTTTGCATCTGGGTCCCGATGAGTTGCGGCGCAGCAAGCACGAAGCAGACCAGTCGTTCTTCAACCAGGGAATCACTTTCACGGTTTACGGGAACGACAAAGGCACGGAGCGTATTTTCCCTCACGATCTGCTGCCCAGAATCATTACGGCGGCGGAATGGGAAAAAATTGAGCGCGGGCTGATCCAAAGGATCACAGCTCTGAATCTTTTTCTCAAAGATGTTTATCACGAAGGCAAAATCATTAAAGACGGGGTTGTTCCGGGCAGTATCGTCTATACCTGCAAACACTATCGTCGGGAAATGCGCGGAATCAAAGTGCCGCGCGACGTCTACGTCACCGTAGTCGGGACCGACCTGATACGAAACCCGGCGGGGAACTTCGTGGTGCTGGAGGACAATCTGCGCGTTCCCAGCGGGGTTTCTTACATGCTCACCAGCCGCAGAGTGATGAAGCAAATCTTCCCCGGACTCTTTCAAAAATGCCGGGTGCGGCCAATCGAGCAATACAGCCAGGTGCTTTTGTCCACGCTGCGATCGCTCGCTCCCGAGGGCCGTCCCGATCCGACCGTGGTTTTGCTGACGCCCGGCCCTTACAACTCGGCTTATTTTGAACATACTTATCTGGCACGGCAGATGGGCATTGAGTTGGTCGAGGGGCGAGATTTGGTGGTGCACGACAATATCGCCTACATGCGAACCACCTTCGGCCTGCAACGCGTGGACGTGATCTACCGGCGCATCGACGATGATTATCTCGATCCCCTGGTCTTCGAGCATGGCTCTGCCCTCGGAGCCGTGGGCCTCTTTAATGCTTATCGAGCGGGAAACGTTGCCTTCGCAAACGCGCTAGGAACCGGCGTCGCCGACGACAAGGCAATCTACGCGTATGTGCCCCAAATCATTCGTTACTATCTCGATCAAGACCCGATTCTCGAAAACGTTGAGACTCTTTTGATGTCCGATCCGGGGCAACGTGAGCACGTTTGCCAGAGATTGGACGAGTACGTAGTGAAGGCGGTGGGCGAGTCGGGCGGCTACGGCATGCTGATCGGTCCGCATAGCACGGAGCAAGAGCGCTCAGAATTTCGGGAGAAGATTTATGCGCAACCGCGAAATTATATTGCGCAGCCCACCATCAATCTTTCGACCGCGCCATGTCTTATTGACGGAACAATCGAACCTCGTCACGTCGATCTGCGTCCTTATGTTCTCTACGGCGACAAAATCACGATTGTCCCGGGGGGACTTACGCGAGTGGCGTTGCGAAAGGGTTCTCTGGTTGTGAATTCGTCTCAGGGCGGGGGATCGAAAGATACGTGGGTGCTGCAGAATTGAGTTTTCTAAGAATTGGATGATCCATGCTTTCCCGTGTAGCCGACAGCCTTTATTGGATGAGCCGTTATTTTGAGAGGGCGGACAATGCCTCGCGCGTGCTGAAGGCGACTTACGGGCTAATTCTAAATCCGGCAAAGTTTTCCACGGAAGAGCGTTGGTTTCGTGCCGTTTCCTCGCTCGCCCCCGGCGCGGCATCCAGCAATGTCGATCCGCAGCGCGCTCTTTTTTTGTTAGTGGCCGACCCGGAAGGGGCTTTCTCGATTGTGAAGTGCATCGGTGGCGCCCGCGAAAATGCCCGGCAAGTCCGCGAGGAAATCAGCTCGGAGATGTGGGAGCACTTGAATCGTCTTTTTCACGACGTGACCGGCTCCGAGTTGCAGCCCGATGACGATGCGGGTGCAATGCGAGTGGTGAACCTGGTTCGCGAGGGCTCGTACAGGTTTAATGGAATTAGCGCCGCCACGATGAATCATGACGAAGCCTGGCATTTTATCCAGCTAGGCAAATATATGGAGAGGGCCTGCAATCTCTGCGTGATGCTCGACGCTTATTTTGTCATCGACAAGGACGCTGACGATTTGGATTGGGTCGGCTTGTTAAGCAGTTGCGCGGCCTTTGAAGCCTATTGCAAGGCGTGTACCGCCGAACTCAAACCGGAGCGGATCGCGAATTTCCTCTTGCTGAAGCCAGAGTTTCCTTATTCGGTTCGCTATTCGCTGGATCGAATGCATGAAGCTTTGACGTCAATCAGCAATCTTTCCTTAAGCCGTAGGACAGAAAAGATTGAAAGACTGATTGGCCGTTTGCGATCCATGGTTGCCTACGTACAGGTCGGCGAAATCATTCCCGGATTGCACAAATATCTTTTAACGATCATCGAACAATGTCGTGAACTGCATGCGGCGGTTCACGAATTGTATATCGAATATCCGATCGAGGTTGCTTTCCAAACCTGATGTTCTACGCCATTCGCCATTTCACGCGCTATCGCTACAGCCATCTCGTCTGGCAGAGCATGATGGAAGTTCGCATGCACCCGAGAAGCGAACGCAACCAGCGCTGTTTTGTTTTTCAGCTCTCGGTAAATCCTCGCGCCCGGATTTTCGGATATACGGATTTCTATGGCAATCTTGTCCACCACTTCGACTTGCCTTCACGCCACGGCCAGCTCACAATCATTTCGGACGCCCTGGTAAACATCGACGCGCAGCCATCGGTCCCCGAAACCATGGAGTACGAAGCGTGGCGAGACCTCGAAGAACTCGTCGAAAAGAACGATTACTGGGACATGCTGATGCCCAGTCATTTTGCGCGGTCGTCACCGGAACTTGAAGAGCTGGCAAAAGAGATCAGCGCCAGCGAACGAAATGGACGAAGCCCTCTGGCGTTCCTCCTGGATATTACCGCCGGAGTGCATCGAAGTTTCAGCTACGTGAAGAAAAGCACTACGGTAAACTCACCGATTGAAGATGCGCTTCGCTCACGCCAGGGTGTGTGTCAGGATTTCGCCCACATCATGATCGCGCTCGCCAGAAATGCCAGAATTCCCTGCCGTTATGTCAGTGGATACTTTTACCACAACAGCGAAAATACGCATCCGTCAGCGGACGGTGCCACCCATGCCTGGGTGGAAGCTCTTCTCCCAGGGTTGGGCTGGGTAGGTTTTGATCCCACCATCAATCGCTTGGCAGGGGAGAAACACATTCGCACCGCCATCGGCCGCGATTACGCCGACGTTCCGCCCACCATGGGCGTGATGAAGGGCAAAGCCGACACGCAGCTCCAGGTTCGAGTTCGAGTGACACCATCGCAAGCGGTGCTTCCTCCAGACGAGGAGTTTGCGGCCGATGAGGAATGGTCCCAATTTCTCGACGAGACCCAGCAGTCGCCGCAGGTCGATGCTCAACAGCAGCAGTGAAAGCCTGCGCCGTGGGTTTCGAGTGATCATGGCCCGTTCTCATCTGGTACGCTGTCGGATGATAAAGAACCTCCTCATAGGAAACATAAGTTTTGGCGACGGTAATCAAAGTAACCACTTGGGGCTCGGTTTGGAGGACGGATTGGCACTACGCCGGACGCGATGGGACAAACTGTCCCGTCAGCTATTGTTAG
>JBEKGG010000055.1:0-19121 GCA_050012915.1 Terriglobales bacterium
GACAAAATGCCCATGATCCACACCGCGCATCTGGCCCACATCTGCTCCTGCGTTCGGGTTAAGACCGTCATTCTCCCCACCACATAGGGAATGACGAAATTGAAATCCGTCCACAGACCAACCACGGTACCGTCAAAAACTGTATGCACAGTGGCAATAGCGAGACATGCCAACAGAAACCAGTCCGGGGTCGCAGCTTTGAATCCATTGCGCCGCCAAAGAATGACGGCGATCAGCAGAAGGGGGACCTCCTTGTCGCACACCGAAACCACGGTCATGTAAGGAAGCCCAAAAAACTTGCCAAGAGCAATAATCATGAAATCAATCGGCATGAAGCCCAGGACAGCTCCCAGCGCAGTCGTCGGCCAACGAAACACCATCCAAATCAGCGCTGCTCCAGCAAGCGGAATGAGCAGCAGCATCAGCGTCGGCACGAAAATAAACAAAGAGGCAGCGAGCAGGAGGACGAGCAACGCGCTGCTGGTGCGAAAAGCCGACGCAAACGGATTTTCCAGCGACTGGCCGTTCACCGACAGACCCGGAGGTACAGGCGGGTTGTGCCCCTATTTATCAATTGATCCGTTGATTGAAACTTCCGATGATCCAATAAACTTCGCTGCACATTCAACCATTCCTGATCACGCATTATTAGACTTACACGCGAATCCGATAATGTGATAAGGCCGTTCGAAAGAAATGCTCAAAACGGGCATATTAAGACGTGCAAACATAGCTGACACGACTTCTGCGCTAAACACATGATGATGCATCGCCCGAACTTCGGCGTTTCGTAAGCAGCGCTCCGAAAACTGCTCGCGAGACCCGGCGCCGGGATCCAGCGTAAGATCATGAAGGGCAAGCACCTCATCCAAATGTGTGAGGTCATCCTCCTGGGTATTCGCCAGGAAATCGGATTCTATGTGTTCGAAGGGAGTAAGCGGACGTTTGTGGTCAAACGTATTTCGCCTATCCGGGACCAGAATCAGTAATACTCCCCCTGGCCTCACGACGCGTTTCCACTCGTGCAGCGCCCGTAGCGGATTTGCAAGGTGTTCGAGCACGTGGGAAGCTACAACGAAATCGTAGCTCGCATCGGCTATCGCCGAGAGACCGCATGCATCTGTTACGTATCGCTTCCCGAACATAGTCTCGACATCTCGTTTGTCCTCGGCCGCTCTCCAAATCGTCTGATCAGAGAAATCGCAATTGTCGATCTGCCCGCAGCGATCATAGACTGGCACCAACTTGTTTCTGCCAAAGACTGGACTCGGCCCACCAATTTCCAAACCGCTTTTGCCGGTGAGGTAAGGCTCGATGATCGAATATCCACGACATTTACTGCGAGTTATGCGCCTGAGCGCACCATAGGGAGCGTCGCACAGCCGTTTAACATAGTACGGAAAGTGATCAACCATTACAGTCATTTTTGGGATTTTGCAACCCGCGCTAGTTGGCGAGGGCCCTTTCTCCGGCCAGACGATTTTCGTAAGTATGCCCGAAAACTTCCTGCATGGACGTCGTTCAAGTCAGTGGTTCGGGGATATTCTGGATTGAGCTAAGGTCCGCCTCAACCATCATCCGCACCAAGTCGAGGAACGTCACGGTCCGTTTCCATCCCAGAAGACGTTCTGCCTTTGCAGGGTTTCCGACCAGCAGAGCTGTATCGGCAGGGCGAAAATTCTCGCGGTCTTGTACCACATAATCCTGGTAGTTCAAGCCGACATGAGAAAACGCAACCTCGCACAACTCGCGAACGGAGTGCGCCTCGCCCGTCGCCACGACGTAGTCATCAGGCGCTGGCTGTTGCAACATTAGCCACATCGCTTGGACATAGTCGCAGGCGAAACCCCAGTCGCGCTTGGATTCGAGGTTACCCAGGCGAAGCTCCCTGGCCTGCCCCAGCTTAATCTTTGCCACTGCGTGGGAGACTTTGCGAGTTATGAATTCGAGTCCTCGCCGGGGGCTTTCATGGTTATAGAGAATGCTCGAACATGCAAACAGGCCGTAGCGCTCTCGGTAGATAACAGTTGTCCAATGGCCAAAGGCCTTTGCGACGCCGTAGGGATTGCGGGGATGAAAGGGGGTTGCTTCCGTCTGCGGTACTTCCGCTGCATTGCCGAAGACCTCGCTGCTGGAAGCTTGGACGAATCGTACGTTGCGATCGACGGTGCGAATAGCGTCCAGTAGGCGGGTTACGGCGAGCGCGTTCAGTTCCGCGGTCAGCACAGGTTGTGTCCAGAATTCGCTGCTCGATGCTCGCGCCGCCAAGTTGTACACTTCATCCGGCTTGCACTTACGCAGGATGTCCTCCAACAACGTTTGGGCCAACAGGTCAGTCTCAACGATTTCGATTTTTTCACGAAGGTGGAGGATGCGCTCTTGATTAATATTTCGGTTTAGGGTCGTACCTACAACATGGTATCCCTTTTGCAAGAGAAACTCAGCGAGGTAGGATCCGTCTTGGCCGTTCACTCCAGTAATAAGGGCAACAGGCATAATGTAATGCGAGAGTTCACCCTCGCTGCCTGATGGCAATTGAGGCGCACCCGCCAGAGCTAACTCACGCCAAGCTGGGGTTCATTGACGCGTGGGCGGGACTTGGGCAATCTCCAACAATAGAACGGGCTGTTCCTGAGATCTACAAGAACAAGCGGACGATCCGGCCGATGATAAAAGGCAAAGAAATAAGCGACCCCTAGAAGGTTCGCAACACGCCCCGGAAGAATTGCGATCGCTTTGCTCACGGCACGAGTCCAGACGGACTCCAAACGCGGTTCCAGCCACTCGAAGTATCGACTTAGCGTATAGAAACCTTTGGCCCTAAACACCAACAGGGTTCGGACCCTTCGCCACGGCTCTTTCCGGCAGAGTTGTAGCTTGACCGAGTCTGGGTAGTCAGCAAACGACCAGATTAGATCGGGCCATCTGAACATCCAGACTTCGAAATACTTGCCTAGCCACATGGCATTTCCATAGCGAATGCAGATCAACGGCGCCGCGATGGCGAGTGAATCTTCTGGGAGCGGGCTTTGGAAGATCACCCCGGCGTGTATAAAATACGAACCGAAGTATTTCTTTTTCTCTCTTGCGTTCCACAACTCACGCTTGATAATTACGCAACCGATAAAAGTTAAGTAAGTTCCGACGTCGGCTATAAACCGGTCGTGCTCCGTCGATTTGTAAATCCGGTTCGCGGTCAGCTGAAGCGATCTAGGCATCAGAAGCTTTGACAGGTCGGCATTTCTCACCTCGGCGTTCGCGATAATCAGCGAGTAGTGACCTTCGATAGCATTAAGCACAGCTTGTATGGCGCCTGGGTTGAGGAGATCGTCATCACTGAAAAGCCAGCAGTATTCTCCCTGCGCCAGGGACACCGCTTCCGCGAAGTCATGGTCGATGCCCATATTCGCGCTTTGGCGGAAGTAACGAAGCCGGGGAAATTTCTGCTGGTAGGTCCGAATGACCTCCTCGGTATTGTCCGTGGAAGCGCCGTCTAGCACTACAATCTCGACCTGTTCAGTCGCCTGGCAAATTATGCTGTCCAACGTCGCGCCAATAAATTTGCCCCGATTGAGGGTTGCTATGCAAATTGAAAGGCTGATGTTATCCACGCTTTTCAAACTCCAAACCGACCACGCCCTCCCCCGGTAGTTCATCGAGACCCTTGAAATAGCAAAAGTCCTGCCCCATCATATAGGGCTCTCGCCAGTGGGGATAAGAAGGGTCACTCATCTTTCGATCCAAGTTCCTGCGGAGCGCGCCCGGAGACTTCTCGCCGTAAATCGCGTGCCGGCGTGGTTCACCCGTGATGGAGAAAACTCTCTCCTCCAGGAGTCGTTGGTCATACATCCGGTAAAAGAAAAAGTTACCTTCTTCGTCGGGTGTGAGCAGGCCATATTCGTTTCTATTGATGTATCTCTCCGAAGCTTGGGCCGCGCACGGCAACGTCAAGAGCAGTCGTCCCCCTGGCTTAAGAAAATCCCACATCCGCTGAACAGCCTGGGAGTCTTCCGGGATGTGCTCTACTACCGAAATACTAGTGATCACGTGAAAGGACCCAGGTTCAAAAGGAGCTGCCCCAATAAGGCAGCCACGAAGATTACAGCGGGACTCAAGGCCCAGGGCTTTAACTAAGTTCGCGGTGGTATCCAGATCAGTGGCGTTAGGATTCACCAACTCAGCAGAGAGTTCGGGCTGCTTCAGCGTGAAGATGATGGGAAACAGATGCGGGGACGACACATCGAGGTAGCGGGAAGGTGACAGCTTCGACAGTGCGTCCCACACAAAGTCAAATTCAAAATACCTGGTCGAATCCATTGGCCAGAAGAATAGGCGATAGATGTCTGCGTAGGAGATAGGCCCTTTCTGTCCGCACAGCAGCCGAGAGGCTAATCGGGCGCACTCGGTTCTGAACTTCAGCCCTGGCACCTGGTAGCGGTGCGCTAGGAGCCAGTAAGCGGGCGACAACACACTTCCAACCACACCCCGCGCCAGAACCCGCGCCCGGCTGGCGGTCCGGGGATTAGGCACCCGGATGTATGTCCTTTTCAGAACTCTCGATTCCATACTTTTTCGGAACTCTTTCGGATCAACGAAATGATCAATTCGACGGTTTCATTGCCTTGATGAAACCCACGGCTTCGCTCATACCCGTCACTGGGTTCTGGAAAGAAAAAGGTCGCGTATGGGTGACCTGAAACCCTACCCTCTCGAGCCGATTTGCTAAACTGGCGAAGCCTCGGTGGTACTCGATCATCATCTGGCTGAAGGCCCGAAAATCCTGGTCATCGGCCCCAAGAATGAGCTCATATTCGCCCCCCTCACAGTCTATCTTCGCCACCGCATCGTTCAGCCCGTAACGTTCCACAATTCGTTTGAGTGAAACGATAGGAACCGTCTGACCCGCCTCGCATTGCACAAGGTTGGAACTTGGCTCACTCTTCAATTCCGGATCGATCGTAATTGTCCCTTCCTTGCCGCATCCTATGTTTAGAACGGTGACCTGTTTTTCGAAGCCATTCAGCTCAACGTTTCTTCGCGCGAGGCGATAAGTGTACGGGTAGGGTTCAAGGGCGTAAACGTGGGAGGCCCCGTTAAGGGCAAAGTAAATGGCACTGTCACCGATGTTTGCTCCAACGTCAAGAACTTGCTTACCCTCAACACGCAGCCACTTGTATTGCTCCTGAACAAACTGTTCCACCAGCATGTCGAAGGACTTCTCCAAGGATTCGGTCTGAAAACGTACGCGTTTCCCCCGGAAGCTCAACTCGATCTCGTTGTCCCCCACCGAGACCAGGCAACCATAGGCCCTCAGGATTTCCAGACCCCACGCAGGTCCTTGCATTAGATTAGTCCAGTCCCGCTGAGAGTGGACGTCCACAGACCCGCCCGATCTCCACTCGGCTACCACGTAACTTCTGAGCCCAAGTCTAAACAAGACAAGTTGCGGCCAATTGCGAAACATTCTTGGAATAGTGCGAAGTTGGGTCAACCTCCTCTTGACTTCCAAAGCAACGTTCGCCAGCCTGTCCGGTTCTACTGCCAGACATCCGTTCTCTTGAGCATCTTCATACATACTGTTTCGCTTCTCCGTCGCTTGCCACGTCACTTTGACTGTTCTCACAAAATTGTGTTCTGCCTCGCAATGTATGCTGGATGACGTGTGCGAGATCCGACGTCGCGGAACACAACCGCTAACTAAAACTTTCAACTCCCCTAACATACTGAAGCTTGGCGTTCAGCACTTGGGCTAGTGCCCACGACCTGACGCGCGGTGCGGCTAAGACCGCCACGACCAAGCTGCCAAGCCACGCGATCGACAGGGCGGCGAGCGTCATGACTGGAGACGAAAGGTCCCGAAATATCAAGCGACAAAGCACTGCCAACCCGAGCGCCGACACAAGGGGAAGACCGATATCGCCGAAATATCCCCAGACCTCACCCGGTAATAGCCGGCGGTGCATAATCGGAACGACCACGAGTATGTTCAGGATATTGAGGACTGCCCACACCGTGGCCGCCCCTACCGGACCAAAGTATTCAGTCATCGGAAACATCACCGGGATCACAATAACCATCGACAGTAAGCCTGCAAAAAGACTCAACTTCGTCCAACCGAACGCCAACTGAAGCGCATAGGGCAAGAACAGTAGTGCGTTCACCGCCGAGCCTATTACCAATACGCTCAGAATTGGTGCAGCCGCCGTCGCAGTCTGGCTACTCCGCGTCCACAGACGGAGGATATCGAACGAGAAAAGTGATAGGACCGCAGCAAAAGGCAGGATTAGGACAGCCATCACCTGCGAACCATAGTGGTAGGACTGCCTGATTCCGTTTTCGTCACCGATTACCGCCTGAGCCGACATCCGCGGAAAAATGGCATTGAACACCGCCCCTGATATGGCTAATAAACCATTCGCCACAGACCAAGCCAGGGTGTAGTAGCCGAACATCCTCAGAGGAAGTAGCTTGCTGACAACTACCTTGTCAATTTGGCTTAGGGCCAAGCCGATGAGTGTGATCCCGCTCATCCCCGCCGCGAAGTGCCAAATCTTCCTAACAACTCGCAAATCGAATCGCGCCGGCCTGTCCGCGGGCGGCAACCTCTTCCACAGCAGGACTGCTATCAAAAGGACCTGGACACAGCTCACGGCGGCCTGCCAGACGAGGAATGCGCCGATAGTCGGCGAAATCAGCCATAAAACAAGAACCGCCCCCCCCTGACTCAACGTAACCATTGTAATCTTGAAGGAATTGAAGAGCAGTTGACGACGCAGGCCCATTAAAGCGCCCTGGTAAAGGGTTAGCGGCCACTGGAAAACGGAAAGCAGACCCATGAGCATTACGGCGTGACTGACAGTACGGATCGGAATGGAACCCACCTTGATCCAGTCCGCGGCGATTACAGGTGCGGCTGCCAAAATTATCGCGCCGATTGCGATTCCAATCAGCCAGTAGCCCACCTCCAAAGTGCGTACAAGGTCGCGAGCTTCCGCTGCTTTCTCGGGCTGGACCGAATAACGCGCCATCTCCCGGTTCATGGTCGGGCTTAGACCAAAATCCAGGACTTGAAGGATCGCCTGTAACATCAGATAAAAACCAACCAGGCCGTACGCTTCAATTCCCAAGAACTTAAGGTAAAGAGGAACACACGCGATCTGAATGAGGACCGACCAACCGACCCCGGAAAAATTGGCCGCCAAGTCCAGCTTGAAGCCGGATGCTGATTTGATCTTTGATGGCAGGCTCATGGTTGTGTCGGATCGACGGGCTCCTAGCTGCCTCGATGGTTTAAGGCTACTCGTGGACCACGGATTCCCGAACCGACCGACCGTCTAGTTGATCCTGCAGCAATTTCCAGTCGGCGTCGACCATCAGCCGGACCAGGTCATGGAACTTCACCTTTGGTCTCCAACCTAACTCCCGCTCCGCCTTGCTGGCGTCGCCCTCCAGTACGTCAACCTCGGTGGGACGAAAATATCTTGGATCTATCTCGACGCTCCGCTTCCAGTCGAGCCCTGCGTGCTCAAACGCAGTCTCGACAAATTCGCGCACGCTATGAGTTTCGCCGGTCGCCACCACAAAATCTTGGGGTTCGTCAAGTTGCATCATGCGCCACATGGCTTCGACGTACTCAGGCGCGTAGCCCCAGTCACGCTTAGCCTCAAGATTTCCCAGATAAAGCTTATTGTCTATTCCGGCACGGATGCGGGCTACGGCTCGGGTAATCTTTCGGCTCACAAATGTTTCTCCACGACGTGGCGATTCGTGATTGAAGAGAATGCCATTGCAGGCGAAAAGCCCGTAACCTTCCCGGTAGTTCACCGTTGTCCAGTGCGCGTAGACTTTTGCGCATGCATAAGGGCTACGCGGCCTGAACGGCGTAGTCTCGTGTTGCGGAACCTCGGACGCCTTGCCGAACATTTCACTGCTGGATGCCTGGTAGAACTTGGTCTTAACGCTCGTTTCTCGAATCGCTTCCAGCAGGCGGGTCGTCCCAAGGGCGGTAACATCACCGGTATACTCCGGGATTTCAAAACTGACCTTCACGTGACTCTGAGCGCCCAAGTGATAGATCTCATCGGGTTGGAGCCGATAGAGCAGCTTGATCAAACTGGTCGAATCAGCGAGGTCGGCAAAGTGTACAAACAAGCGGGCGTCGCGCTCGTGCCAGTCAGGAAGGACCCCGTCAATCCGAGAAGTGTTGAAACTGCTAGATCGGCGCTTGATGCCGTGAACTTCGTAACCCTTATTCAGCAGAAGGTCAGCCAAGTAGGAACCATCTTGACCTGTAATGCCAGTGATCAGCGCCTTCTTTCTCATGGTCAGATTCTTTTCCTTTCTTTGCGTAGCGAGGTCAGATCGTGGCGAGCGGGCGCAGTACTACTTGAGGCCGTCGAACTCAGCTTTGCGTTGCTTCCACCATGTGCCGGCCTTTCTGACCATGGGAAATTTGCCGCTCCATCGGAACCAAACCGTATTCCCCGTGGAAGCTATCGCCTGCGCAAGTTGCTTGCGGGGGTCTTCCGGGTCCATGTGACGCCAAGCAGCCGTTCCAAACACCCAGACTATACCAGCAGTGAATGACAACAGCATGCCCAGTAGAACGATTAGCATTCGTGGAGGACTGGATTTTCTTTCCGGCCAGCTTGGGGAATCCAGCACTTTGACGGTAGGAATCTCTTTCGCTTCTTCGACCTTCGCTACTTCATAGCGCTCGGTCAGCAACTCGTAAACGGTTTCCTGAATCTTGGTTTCGCGAGAAAGGTCAAGCCAGCGGACTCCTAAGAGCGGCAACTTGCGAATCGATGGATATAGCTCGTCAGATTGCGACTGAGAGGAACCGGGGGCAGTGGTGTCAAGATTGGCATTGGTGCCGCCCATCTTTTGTAATTCGCTTCGGAGTTCGTCCACGCGGGCTCTCAGCGCACGAACGCGAACATTATTACCTGTGTAGATCTGCTGCAGACCGTCCAGTTCCGATTGAGTGGCGATCAATTGACCTTGAAGCGCGGCAGCACTGTCTACCATCGCTTTCGCCTGCGAGGTAACATCAACCACGGTATTCTTGCTCGCGTATTGCGCGAATTGGTTGGATGCCTCATCAAGATCGTGCTTAACCTGTTGAAGTCGCTGCTCAAGAAAGAGGCGCTCTCGACGCGCCGCGGAGGTCGAGACCAAGGCGACCAGGCGGTCCAATTCCTCAACGTAAGCTTGCGCTATCTGCTGAGCGCGGCGTTGGTCACGGTCCGTGACGACAACGGTAAGAACCCCGCTCTTTCGATCGATTGAGATCTGGGTGGATGCCATTAGACGCTTGCGCGCCTGCTCCCAGTAGCGAACTCCGTACACCCTGCGCAAGTCAAAACGGTCGATAATGCGATCCTGCAACGTGCGACTCATCAACATGTCGGACCAGACCGCACTGGAATCGTGCGCGCCGAGGAGATCGCCAGCAAGACTACCCAATGACCCTCCTCCAAGACCACCGCCTGAACTGCTCATGCCACTAGCCATCGCGGCCATCATCCCGAGACCCCCGCCCGATGACATGTCGGGCGGCATGAGTTGAGTGGTGGATTCATATTCCTTTGGAATTACCAGTGCGAGAATTGTCGCGAGGATGACGCCACAGAACGTCCACCGGGCAAGGGTCCGCCGGTTGCGCCATAACAGCCACGCCCACTCGAAGCCGCCCTGTTGGGATGCTTCGATCAGGTGCTCGCCGCTACCGTTTCCCGGTTCGGCCACTTCCATTTGGAGTTGCCGAACCGTATCCTCCGCGCTGAAGGTTTGTTTCACGTTAAGGTCCCCAACTCTGCCTGAAGCAAATTAATTTTAGTCTTAATTGCCCCCAATTCAAGCCCCAGCAGAATGCAACCCTTACCCAACTATTTACCGATCCGCCACTTGGGATAATACGTCAGTTGAAGCGAAGCCGTGATGTCAGATTGCCGATTCGCCGAAAGAACTGGAAACCACCATTGCTCATACTGCAACGAACCGGAAAAGGTCATTTGGTTAGACAACGTGAAGTTACCACTCGCCGAATAATCCACTAACCGGCCACCCTCGATGAATCGAGGGGAAACCTCCTGCAGCCGATAACCCAATTGAAGTTGAGTTCGCGGCGCAAATGAATAGGTCAGCCAACCTTGCATCCCACGGCCAGCCCGACCAATCCAGCTCGCCAACAAGTTTCCGGCGTTGGTGTAGCCGCCAAGATAACGGCGCTGATCGAAGTAGACAAATCCTGGCACAAACTCTTTGGTAGTGGATTCGTTAATGCCTTCAGCCCTCAGCTGTAGCTTTGGAATTTTCGGGAATTGAGGCATGTAGAAACCGGGATTCAAGTTGGCGCGGCTGGACCCGATCGGCGAAATCTCGTCTACCACTAAAGAATCCAAGTAAAAAGTCAACCAATCCCTCGCGCCGGGCATACGATACGTAAAATCCGCCGCCGAGATTCGTTTGCCAGGATTATTTGCTGCAGTGGGCGAGTGAATGTAGTAAGTCCGAAAGAAGTTGCCGAACGTCACCGGCAGACCTGGCCCACCGAACATGGCTGTAATTCCCATCCCGAATTCAAGATTAGGAGTGGGTTGAAAACTGATCTTCTCTCCGTGGATGAAGGGCTGCGGTGAAATATTGGGACCAACCACGCCGGGGTAGCCAGGATACGATTGGCATGTCGGCACGATGCAGTATTCCCATTGCTGTCCAGACAATTGTCCGATAAAGAATTCCGTACGAAAGGGCCCGAGGATTTTCGAAAGGCCAGGAATGTTGTGCGGCGCGACGTCGTCGATCTTAAACGTTGGGAACGGCGCAGCGTTGTTGCTCATCAGCAACGAGCCGGACTCGCCGGGACCGAGCCACTCGCTCTGTTCACCGAAGGAAAACTGCACGTTATCAATGTTGAGCAAAACAGCGCTATTTAAGAGCTGGAATTGATTGGCTGTGCCCGTTCCATTGGGAAGCGGCGGAGTCAGATTGGCCGCGGCGATTGCTGCGAGCACTTGCGGAGGATCGGAAGGCATTGCGGGTGCGTGTTGATATTCACCCTGAAACGAGAAAGCCACCGGTCCTAATTCAGCGTCAGCGGCTACTCCCGTTATGTTATTAAATCCTTTCCAGTAGGGCCGTCCGTAGTCGTTGGTAATGGTTTGGCCGAAGTCGTAACCATCGCGAAGCGGAGTTCCTGAAATTCCCGTGAATCGGGTATAAACGGAGTCCACGCGTGCACCTACGTTCGCCGCACCATCCAGGCGCGTGATCTCGGTGGCAAACTCGCTCGCGAGCGTCCTGTATATCTTGCCGGCTTCGCCAGATTCTGTGCCATCGTTCTGAAGTTTTTCTCCCGCGTCCTCCACCATTTGCGCGCACGCCATGCGGGTCCAAGGGCGCATACCGAGCATGTTGGACTGCATATAACCCATTGCGATCAGCCGCTGTAACGCCGGATAGATCCAACTGTCGATCGGGACATACGGCGAAGCCATGTAATTCGGATTGCGAGATTTGTCGCCATTGCTTTCCGGCAACAAGCTGCCCCACGGGGAACCACCCAACTCAGAATCGTGATGGGCGCGGTAGACCTGACGGCCGAAATCCCAACCAAGGGCGGTGCCCACAACTACATCCGACGGGAAATGTTGTTTCGCGGTCACGCGCGTGACCGTAATCGCCGAGGCCAGTCCGTAGGCTGCCATTTGGCTGAGCCAGCCAGGATATTCGTGCGCCCAAACGCTCGCGATAGACCATGCAATGGCCGAGTGCTCCGACGGAAACGAGGAACCTCCCTTAAAAAAATCTCCGTTCCCATTGTCTTGGTAAGGGCGTTGTCGCTGGGTCATCTCCTTGAACAGGTACGCTACTCCGGCGGCGTTGATTGCGGCCTCGCCGCTCAGCAGTCCAGTTTCTTGCAGGTGGTCGTCGAGGCTGATATGACCGAACAAAAATGAAACTCCGCTAAGACCGATCAGGGAATACGTACCGTAATCCGAGATATGCAAACTGGTTTCCACATGGCTTGGGTTTACTTGTTTCGACCACCAGCTGTCGCTTGCGATGAAGGCCGCAGTGATGCCGGCCGCCGGCAGAATCCATCTGAGATCTTTTGTGCGAAAACGTGCAGGAGCGGTCCAGAACTGCTTTTGATCCCCGACCACGTGCTTAACAAACGGCGAAACCAAACGGTTTTCAGGGTCTTCGCCAGGCTGGAGCTCATAAGGGTCCGTCTTCATGGCTTGCGAAGAACTGTCCGGCACCGTGCGACCACCAACTTCCGGGGCGGGAGCCGAAGGGGAAGCGGCTGGATTAACTTGTGCGACTGCAGAAACCATCATGGCGAGGAGCAGTATTCCGAGTTGACAAATCGCACGTTGCACTCTCGAAAAAATCAAAAGACGTCCTACTCACTAGAAGGTTCTGGCGTAGGAAGCGCTGATAGCGATTGCGGTCACAATCTGCGCGGCTGTAGCAGTGTTTTGCCAGGCGCGACTGATAGTGAATATCTTCTCCGGGACAACCACCATATCCCCAGGCTGCATCGCCGCACTCTCCGCGCCTCCGCCAAAAAAGCCGCTAGGACCTCCAGCCACTGAACCGTCGGCCCGAATCACGAAGACACCCCTTTTGTTGGCAGTGCCAGTGGGTCCGCCAGCTTGGCTGAGATACCAACCTGCGCTCTTGCCCGGCTTGAAGGTAATTCCGGTGGGGTTGTAAACCGCACCGTCCACCAATACAACGCTCGGCCTCTTGGGGACGTAAATCGTGTCGCCGGCTCGCACTTGAACGTCGGATGCGGTATTCATCCAATGCTTCAAATTGCTGGAGATGTGAATGACCATGCGTCCCTGGGGCGGAGCATTCTGCAGTTTTTGCAGCGTTGTCTGATACTGTTCGACGGCTGCCTGCTTGGCCAACGTGTCCTGCTGACTTTGTTCGGGAATCTCCTTGATGTTGGCAGCTTCGCTCTGCACTCGATCCAGCAAGTCAGCCCGGTTTTTTTCTTCCAGTTCTCTGATCTGCTGACGCTCAAACACTGCTCCGAAAGGGTACGCATCATTTCTAAAGCCGCCCGCACGCTGAATGATCGAACTCAGCCGTTCACCCTCCTGGATGCCGTAGGTACCGGGGTGAACTACTTCGCCGCTCACGGCAATCATCGAACCCACATCTCTCCACCCGGTAAGCTGCTTGATCGCGAGAACATCCCCATCACGAAGCCGGACATCCGCGTCCGGTTCGCCTTCCATCGCTTTGGCGATCGGAACCAAAACGTGGTCACTCACAACTTTGCTGCCTTGCTCTACTTCGTAACGCGTCAAGTCCGCTTCTTCCTTGTAGGCGCCACGTTTGAAACCGCCAGCAAGGCGGACCAATCCCGCAGCAGTCAAATCGTTGCCCAGCGGATATTTTCCCGGGCGCGCCACTTCACCTTCGATCGCCACAGTGGGTGGGTCGAGCTTGTTGAGGTCGCGGTGGATGAAAACTCGGTCTTTCGGCTCGAGAGCGATGTTGTCCTTCGCATCTCCGTCGAGCGCCTTGCTCAAATTGACGTTGATTACTTCCAGCTCACCCGTGCTGGTCTTGCGAAAAACCTGCGCATCAGTCAGCAGAGCATCGCGAGTTGTTCCGCCTGCCAGGTAAACTGCGTCGCGAAGGTGGGCCACTCCATTCGTCAGATGGTCCCCTGGATCCCGCACCTCACCCGTCACCGTAATTACCGGCGGATCTTCGAAGTCGAATCTTCCGAAGACGCGAACGATATCAAAAGGTTTCAGGACCAAATCCTGGTCTTTGCCTGCCAATGCATCGCCCAAATTGAACGTGAGTACCTCGGGCGCGAAATCAGGTTGTGACAAACGGATGATCTCGGCGTGAGTGATCGAGGGTTCCGGCAATACATCTTTGTACGACTTGATGAGGTCGGTAACTTTCATTCCGTCCGTATAGGCAAACTTGCCGGGACGAGAAACGTGGCCATCAAGATACACAGTCTTGTCCGCATACGGCAGAATCGGAGTGATCTTGATTTTGTCTCCATCCTGGACGGTGAAATCTTCGAGCGCCTTATTAACCCCGGCATCGCTATCCGTCTCCGGAATATCGAGACGCAACATGGTGCGGGCCTCGTGGCTCTCCACTCGTTCCACATCGATGTGGCGGAGTGTGCCGGAAGGCAGAACGCCACCGGCGAGCTCCAGGGCTTCTGCAAGATCCTTTTCGCCATTCAATTCATAGACCGCAGGCCGCCGAACCATGCCCTCGATTGTGACTTGCCCCTTCAACGGCGGAACCTGGATTGTGTCTCCAGCCTGAAGTCTCTGCACATCGCCGCGAACCCCGTGGAGTAAGAGGTCGTAAAGGTCGACCTCCTGAACCAGTTGCTTGCCTCGATAATGAAGGACAACACGCAACGAACCTTCGGAAGTCGGTCCCCCCGCGAGATAGAGCGCGTTCAACGGCGTCGAGAGTGAACTTACGTCGTAAGGCCCGGGACGCTCGACATCGCCGGTTACATAAACCCGGACCGTACGAATGCGGGAGAGAGACACGTCCGCATCAACCCCGCGAAACTGGCCGCGCAGAACGGTCTGCACCAGATGCTGCACATCGCCCATACTGCGTCCCGATACCTCGACGGCTCCGACTTCAGGCAACGCAATGCGACCTTCGCGATCCACTACGCGCTCCAGCCGCTGCGAGATTCCTCCGGTGAGACTAATTGTTAGCCCGTCACCAGGGCCGACCACATAGTCTGGTCCCGCCGGTAAATCCATTGGCAGCTCGTCGAGGTTCCCCGTGCCGTTGATGAAGACATCCTCTCCGAAGCGTTCGAGCCTAGGCGTACGCTTCGAGTACTGCGCGTACAAATCGTAAAGCGAAGGCACATCCGCATAAGGGTTAGGCCGGTGCCGCAGCACAGGCTGCTCAGGTGGTTTGGGATATGAGTATTGCTGCAGCGGGAATCGGGTCTGATCCTCAAGGCGTGCCTGCTGGGAAAGTCCAGAGGTGCCGGTCTGACCCCCGAGCAAAGAACCAATCGACGAGCCGAAAGGCGACCCCAACGAAGAACCCAGCGACGAGCTACGATCGGGCGACGTTGACAAAGCGGAAGCGCCACCACCACTCGCCCCTGGTCCTTGTCTCGAGATTCCCGAACCAAGACCGCTGCTCTGGCTAGCGCTCAGCAGGCTCGGAAGCTCATCGGGTTGAATAGTCGCCATCTCGCTTTGATCGCTATCCATGCCAAAATAGCCCTGCAACGGTTGCGTCTGCGTTAACTCAAGTTGACGGCGATCGTCGATGGGCGCCTGATCGGGAGATTGAGTTGGGGGGTATTGTGGCTGAAGGGGATTGCGCTGCCGAGGGTATTGCTGTTGGCCGGGATACTGCGACGCCGGATTTTGTTGCGGGGAAAGCGTTTGGTTGTACTGACCTTGTGCGAACAGGTACGGCCCTGTGCCGTACGGAAGATACTGTGTCAGATAGCAATCTAAGTCGTCCTCGTGCTTCTGCCAATATTTTTCCTCCTGGCTCGACACCTTCTTGGCGTTCGGGTCTGATCCAGCCTGCTCCGCCTGTTTAGCGGCGAGAGCCTCAGTCCCGGTGGGCATTGGTTGCCGACAAGGTAAGTTGCGTGCGAGCTCCTCGCGCGTGGGTTTCGCTTTGATGTACGAACGATCTACGATTTCTTTGGTGGCGATGATACGAGTGTTTTGATCTTCGCGAATCAAACTGAACAGAGCGTCATCTGTCAGCTCATCCGGGTTGAGTATTCTTCCCTGCTCGAACGCTCTTCTAACCAGTGCCCTTTTGATCTGGAGCAGCAATCCCGGTTCGTCATGGAGGATACCCAGAATTCTTTCGGCTGATAGCGAAACCAGCTGTTCCGCTTCGTGTTCGGCGCGCGAATCTTTTTGATCGATCGCAGTGCTACGGCTGTAGGCCGCTGGTTGCTGACTCCACGCAATCGCGGAAAGCAATAGTCCCACGCAAAGCGAGATCACCATTTGGCGACGATCAAGAATCCGGAAAAGTCTACTCATAACACCTCTGCGCGGCTGTAAAGAGCCGGATCTGCTGATTTCCAATCGTTAACGGAAACATGGCGGACGCACAACTCGCGATGGTCCCCAACTGACAGTCAGCAGGGTTCGACATCGCCCTCGTCTACTTCCACCGCGACTGAACGCATAATAAGATCGATGGAGAGCACGACGCGAAACTTATCTTTCCTGCGCACCAAGATACCTTGAGCCCCCGCCAGTGGGCCGTACTTCACGCGCACGCGCCTCCCGACTTTCAAATATGGGTGAGGTTCCGCGCGCACGCCGCCAGCCAATCCAGTATTTAGCGCCTCGATCTCGCTGTCCGGTAGCGGAGCCGGGTGACCGTTGAAACTCACGAATCGAACCACGCTGGGAACCTGCAATACCCGCAACCGATCTTTCAAATCGAGGTGCACAAACACATAACCGGGAAAGAGCACCAGATCCAGTTCCTTGCGCCGGTCCTTCCATCGGCGAACGCTACGATAAACAGGCAAGAAGCAACTTACCCGTCGCTCTTCCAATTGTCGGGCGACTTGCTTTTCGTGCCGTGAGCATACGTGAGCGGCGTACCAGTGAGATTGCAGCGAGGCTTCCGCAGGCGCGTCAGGCTGCGTAGATTCAGCAGCGACAATGAGATTCGTAGTCTCCCTCAACTCGGCAAACCCAGGAGGTCGGGCCAGCTACAGCTTCGCCCCCTCACTTACAAGGCATCTGTGAGCTAACCCGTTTTAAATCCGTTCGTTTCCTATTCCGGCCTACTGCACAACACCTTCAGACGCAATGCTGAGCCGAATCCCCTTCCACCAGCCAACGTCCTATCCAAACCCCTGTCAACGCACGAAGTCGCGGAGCGATGGGCGCAGCCGCCTCACCTTTCGACCCCATTTTATTCGTGATCGGCATCCGTGCGTCTAGATCCCGACCAACTCAGGCTTGCTCCGCAAAACATTCAGGATTCCCCGCTCGGATGATTCGACAGGCATGGAACGAATATCGACGAAAGCCCAGTAAAAGATGCCGCTGTTCCGTTCCGCGGCCAGCGCCAGAATCTTCATTTCCGGATAGCGGCCCAGCAGAAACCCGCTCAAACCCGGACGGACTTCGGGGTTCTCCAACGCGATGATCAAATAGTCAGGACGCGTGCGCTCAACCAGCTCTGTGATTTCCGCCTCGTCCTGGGTTTCGCCGACCACTTCGATATCGGGCTGGTCCCCAATTGTCGCAAGGACCAAATCCTTCATCAAGCGCGGTCGATTTGCGACCAACACTCTGATTTTTTGCACGATCGTCTCCGTGCCTGGCAGTATCTCGTGTTCCCCGCAAAAAAGTAAGGCTCAAATCAGGCCCAGAGATTCAAGAAAGGTAGTACCAAGAAGGTCCCCAGTAAACATCGCAATCGCGCCCGCCTCCGAAAGACAAAGGTACCCAAAAAGTACCAATGCCCGGCGTGCGGCATCGATCAAGCCACTGCTCTCGGCATCCGGCAGAGTTCTACCGCCCCCAACCGGTCAGCCGCCCCAAGCTTGCGCAACATCCGGTGAATGTGGTTCTTCACTGTTTGTTCCGAGAGGTTCAGCTGCGAAGCTATTTCCTTGTTGGTGAGTCCATGGCTAATCATTTGAACAAGTTGCTGCTCCCGGCGGGTGAGGCCGAGACTGTGTCTGATCACAAAGCTGGCGGGCTGAGGATTCTGGTTCGCCACGCGCTCGAACAGCGCCATGCACAAGCTCGGAGGGCAAACGGCTTCATGATTGGCCACCGCACGGACCGCAGCTGCGACTTCCATCGCGGAAGCGTCCTTTAGTACGAAGCCCACAATCCCGTCCTGTACCGCGCGCAGAAAAGTCTCCCGGTCGGCATCCATTCCGATCATGACCACCTTGAGACCGGGAATCGCAGCGCGTACTTCAGAAATTAGGTGGAGGTCGGAGAGCGCGACAGCAGCGGAATCGGAAAGCAGAACATCAGGACCGGCGACATTGATTTGCGCCACGACATCCGGCGAAAAAGCAGACGCTCCTACCACCTGAATGTCGCTCTTCTTGCTCAGGATGCGCGTAAGGGCTTCACGCAAAAGCCGGTTCTCGGCCAATATGAAAACTTGTACGTTCTCAGAATCAGGCATAACAACCTCTCCACCTTCGCATGCGCCCCTGACGCGATGGTTCTGGTGCACTCTGTAAGAACAAGCTCTTTAGTTTCATCCAAGGATATATGCTTTCCGCGCAAAATGCGAGAAGGATAGCAGTTAATATTTGCATCCCTCGGCGCGCCTACGCCGGGCAACTTGATTGTCGGACACTGGGTACTGATCTCTTATCGGAGAATTTTACCAACTCTACGCCCCCTTGGCCAATGCCAAGCGTGGTTGTTCTGTACCCAGAGCGCACGAGTTTTCCGCGCAAGGTCGTTTCCAGGCGCGCGGCCTTCGGACAGCTAAAAGCGCACCGCCACTCCGGAGGACAGGCGGACGTTATAGCGTTCAAAGGTAGGCGAGCCGGTCTTGACTTCATCCGTCTGAAATCGCCAGCTCAGCAGACGCATCAGCCGGAAATCGATTCCTAGGCCCAGATCTTCAGCAAACGTCGTATCCGACTTCGGTACTGCAGTGCCGTTTTCCCGGGCATGTACGGCTCCGAACAGGACCTGAGCAAAGGGCCGGAACCTCCCAATTGAGGCACCGCCCCTTATGCCGAACAAGAAGTTACTCTGGCTCGCACTGCCATACAGTCTGCTGAAATCGGCAACCGCTCCAAAATAGCGGAAATATTTCTTCTCTAACGCCAAGTTCCAGCCGCTGAGACTTGACGCCCTGGCTGAAAGCGGATCGCACGCAATCCCGGACCCGGAAAAAATCGCCTGGCAATTAGATTCGCCCAAGTGGATATACCCAAGGAATACATCTCCATGGCTCGGAGCTGTTTTCGGGGGCTCCGCTCCGGAAACAGCGTTTTCTTGTGCAATGAAAAGGCTGGGTACTTGAAGATCGCGGGGGCGATACCAGGGACGCTTTCCGTGAAGAATATTCGCCCCGCCGCGAATCGGATTCAGGGAACTGCG
>JBEKGG010000056.1:0-19084 GCA_050012915.1 Terriglobales bacterium
CGGTAAAATTCCTAAAAACGCTGGATTCAACGGAATTGCGGCAATCTAAGTGGGATTTTGTGAGTTGCGGTCGGAATCAACACCGCAACTCACGCATTTCTTTCTACTCGATACCCAATTGCCGTTTGGGGTGACGGCGTTCCAGCAGGTTGCAGCGCCCAGGGTTGGGACGCTGGCGCTGATCGTGTTCAGTGTCCCGTTGGAATTGATGGAGTAAGAAGAGATGGCGGAGGCGTCATTCCCTCCGGCTGGACCGGTTTCTGTCACCAATGCGGTGCCGTTGGGAGCAAAAGTAACGGAGAAAGCTCCGGCGCCGGCGCTGGGATTGATCACGATGGCGGACAAAGTTCCATTGCTCTGTACCACGAAGGCATCAATATTGTTGGTTTCGCGTTCGGTGACAAGTAGGAACTGGCCGTTGGGGCTGAAAGCTAAGGATGCGCCGCCTGAAATATTGGTACTCAGGTAGCTAAGCGAGTTCGGAATTTGGTGGAGGGTTCCGTCGTCATTGAGGCGAAAGCCGACCACGTTGCTGCTGCCGCCGGCATTGAGCACGTAGACGAGGTGTCCGTACTGAGCCACAGCATTGGGTTCGCTGCCTCCGGAGAGCTCCCTGTCTGTAAGGGAAAGGTCCGCGCCTTGAACTCGAAACACAGAGAAGTCTCCGCTGGCGGCGTTGACGGCAAACAGTAGCGTGCGATCTTGGCTAAGGGTTAGGGAGCCTTGCGATCCGAGCGGATCGTTGTTGCCACCGCTGCCGCGACCGCCGGTAGCAAACTTTCGATTTTCTTGCAGGGAGCCATCCGCGGCTCGTTTGTAGGAGATGACTTCATTCCGGTTAACCGCGTTGGTCATGACGAAGACTGCACCGTGAGAATGCTCGTCCTCTGCGTTACTGCGGGCTGGAGAGAAGACGCTGATCGCTAACGCGACCATCCAGAGGATGTGAACTGCCTTACGCATTTTCCGACTCCTGTTTTTTTGTCGCGCGCCGAACCACACGAATGCTGCAAGCATTTGCATACGGTTCGGGTGCGCGCGGACATGAGAGTCACGACGAGGAAGGAAGTTTCAGACCGCTTTAAATATTCCTGTGCGTAGTCGCGCCGGTTTTTCGTCAGCATTAACCCGGAGTCTTTGCGTGTTCGAAACGGTTGACAAAGCTTCACTTCGAAGATAAAGTTTGCTTCCGATTCGTCACTATCCCGCAATTTCCTCGCTCAGAAGGTAGGCCATGCGAAAAATGATCAAGCGAGCAATTTTCTTCGCGGCATTGTCGGCGACGCTGCTTGGGCTTTCTCTTGAGAACGCGCAGGCGGCGGGAGTTAAAACCTACCGCGGCAAATTTTCGGACGGGGCGAAGTACCTGATCCAGGTTCCGGCGAAATGGAACGGCACGCTGGTTCTATACAGCCACGGATATGTAGCGCCGGGCGCGTCGAATCCAGCGGAGGATGTGGGCGATCCGATCACCGGAGCTTACCTGCTAGCGAACGGCTATGCCTTGGGCGGATCGTCTTACGCCACAACCGGGTGGGCTTTTCAGCAGGCGGTTCCGGATCAAATAAAAGTGCTCGACACGTTTAAGACTCTGGTCGGCCCACCCAGCCGCACGATCGCGTGGGGACATTCGTTGGGCGGCATGATTACGGCTGGCCTGGTGCAGCTTTATCCACAGCGCTTCGACGCGGCGTTGCCGATGTGCGGAGTGGTCGCGGGAAGCGTCGGAACCTGGAACCAGGCGTTGGACTCAGCTTTTGCTTTCGACGTCCTGCTGGGGTCGGGATCGGGATTGCAAGTGGTCAATATTAAAGACCCGCTGAAGAATGTGACGACTGCCGAAGAGATTCTCGGCGCTGCACAAAAAACTGCTGAAGGTCAAGCCCGGATTGCCCTGACGTCAGCTCTTGGCGATACGCCGGGCTGGTACGATCCTTTATCGCCCGAGCCGCCTCCCACCGATTATGCGGCGCAGGAAGCGAACCAGTACCTGTGGCTTGCCAATGTTGACTTTCTCTTCGCGTTCGATTTCCGGGCGGAACTCGAAGGGCGCGCCGGCGGTAACGGTTCATGGAACAATGGAGTTGATTACGAGACGCAGCTGAAGAATTCCGTCGACTATGCCGAAGTTCAAGCGCTGTATCAGAAGGCCGGGTTGAGTCTGGATACAGACCTGCAGGCTTTGAAGGAAGCTGCCCGGATCAAGGCTAAGCAATCCGCTTTGGGTTATCTGGAAAAGAATATTATTTTCAACGGCAAAATTCCTGTCCCCGTGCTGACGCTCCATACCAAGGGCGATGGTCTGGTGGTGGTGGAAGATGAGAGTGCGTACAAAGATGTTGTCGACGAGGAACATGACGGCGCACTGCTGCGGCAGTTATTTGTGCATCGCGCGGGGCATTGCGAGTTTACTCCGGCGGAGACGGTAGTCGCTTTTGGCGCACTGATCAGCCGATTGGATACGGGCAAGTGGCCTGCGCTTGGCGCAACCGCGCTGAATGAAACGGCCAAGGGACTGGGATCGAAATTCAATGTGTTGTCCGTGGACGGAAAGAATGTTCACGTCGCGCCGGCATATTTCAAGTTCAAACCTGCAATTTTCTTGCGCCATTCGATGCCAAGAAGAACTGAGGAAAAAAGTCAGAAGCCTTAGCTTCGCGCGCCGCCCTCTTTTTACGGAGCGGGCTTTTTATTAGGGGGCGCTCACTTCTTTTTACGGGACTCGGCCATGATGGCCATCATCTGATCCATGGTGGGCTGGAGTTGTTGCGGGTCGCGAATGCAGTTCAAGAACACCGAGCGCACATCGAGATCTCCCAGCTGCATGCCCGCCAAATAACGGTAGTCCGTGGGCAGCGGTGGCCCGCCGGGCGAGCCCGGCGGAGGAATGACTTGCGGAAGTTGGACGGCGTACATGCTGTCGCCGGCCAAAGCTTCGTGTGGATACTGCAGAAGCCAAATGCAATTCGCCGACTCCTCGATGTAGTTGGCGGAGACTGCGGCCCATTGCCCGCCGTCTGATACGCCGGGTCGCTGACAATCCCAGAGCTGCGCTTCTGGGATGTAACGTCCAGGCTCTGACCATCCATACTGATCGAGCAGGATTTGACTCAGGCCGCGTTGATGCACGAAGGTTTCAACCTGGGGAAGTGCGTGGTTCCAGTCGAGATTCGAATCGTTTACCAAGTGGTAACCCGGACGGCCTAGGCTTAGCGAGTTGAGGTAAGGCAAATAGTTCGGGTACGCGCGTATGGCGGTAACGACAGAAACCAGCGCTAGCGCAACTGTCAACCAACTTGCGAGGCGGGCAGTTTGCGGATTCGCTTCGCGCAGAAGCTCGAGCGCACGCGGAAGAGGGGCGAGCAGCAGAACAATCAGCGCCAGCGCGATTGAGAAGTGGCGGATGCTGATATCCAACCGGTTCAGCATGCAGGCTGCGACGAAAACCACGAGAGAAACCCAGATGGCGCGCCATTGGGGTTGCATGCCGGATGGGATTAGAGATTGTGCGGGTGAACGGCGCTTTGCGAGTAGTGTCGCTGCAGCGACGAGAAGCAACAGTAAGAGAAACGTCAACTGCGATTTCAAAAGAAAGAGCCCGGGAAAATAAAACCAGACGCCGTGCGGATACGCGTGGCCGAAAATAAAAGTGGGCCGACTCCCGGCGCTGAGCGCGAACAGGACGAGACCGCGCAAGTACAGCCACACGGGCATAAGCAGGCGCCGGAGAACCGGCGAAGCCGGAAAATGCGGGATGAGTCCAAAGGAGTCCGTTGGCTGGTTCCAGGAGAGGACAAAATAGACGAGGTAAACGAACAAGGCTGCCCAGAGCGTCCCTTTGGCGAGATTGCGCCATGCGCGGCGACGCCAGCGGCGTAGTTCGATCTTCTCGAAGGGCTGCTCGGGTACGCGTTTGCAACGCAAACTCAAGACATAGGCGATGAACACGAAAAACAAGAGTCCCGAAGAAAACTTGGTAAGAAACGCGCCGGCCAGCGCCAAGCCAAATTTAATCACGGTTGCGTGCGCGGGTGAGCGCCACATATTTGGAAGTTGCCACACCGCAAGCAGCCAAAAGAGCGTGACGACGATATCGTTGAGAACGAGGGGTCCAAATGCGAGAAATACCGGGGTGGTCACGAAAGCGCAGAGAGACAATAATCCTCCCCAGGGGTTGCCCAATCGTGAACCATAGACATAAATAACCAATCCCAACAACAAAGTCGTCAGTAACATCGGCGTTCGGGCCCAACGGATGGTCGAGTAAGGATCATTCCAGCGCATGAGAAACCAATCGCCAAACACCCACTCGCCCAGATACTGATTGAAAATATTGTTGCTGAAGGTCCAGGAGACGTGCGAATAATCGGCCTGCGCTCCGAGCAGGACCAGCGGCAGAGCGGCCATAACTTTCGCCAACGGAGGGTGCTCTTCGTTCAGCCGCAGATCTAATTTCTGCAAATAGCTGACGCCGGCGCCGACGTGCGCGACTTCATCGATGGTCACGGATTCGCGTCGCGCTGCCCCACCCGCAAGTAGGGCCATCAGGATGAGAAGAGCCAACGCGGCGAGACCGAATTTTCGTGCTCTGGTCAAGTTCCGTTAGCCTCGCATGATGAAAGCGAGAGGTTAACACAGCGCATTTGGAGAGGTGTCACGGCACTCGGGCCGCGTGGTTAGGATTGTTTGACTTTGCAGTTCGGGCAAGTTCGATAAGGACGCGAGCCAAACGCGCGATTATTGGGTCGCAAAGAACGCGACCCTTCGCGCGGCTCGCCCAGATTCCTCACGGCGCAAAGAACGCTTGTTCGGAATGACAATTCAAATTCAGTTACCCAACCCCCCATGTGGTTCGTGGCGGCGGAATCAGGTAAGATACTTCGTCGTTCGCTCCGCGCCAACAAATGAACCGAGAATATCATCGAGGATACAGCCAGGAACTTCATCGCGACATGGAAGCGCTCGTTTTTGGACATGGCGGGTCGCCGCTGCTGGTGTTCCCAACGTCGATGGGCAGGTTTTTCGAATACGAAGACCGCGGCATGATCAGAGTGCTGGCGCAGAAGATCGAAAACGGAGAGCTGCAGGTATTTTGTCCCGATGCAGTGGACACCGAGAGCTGGTACAACAAGAGCGTTCATCCGCGCCAACGCGTGCTGCGACATTTGCAGTACGAGCGCTACATTCTGCACGAATTCCTTCCATTTCTGCGCTGGAAAAATGCAACGCCGAGACTGGCCGTTACGGGATGCAGTTTTGGTGGCTATCATGCCGTAAATTTTTCGTTTAAGCATCCGGATGTAGTGACCCATTGCGTGAGCATGAGCGGGGCGTATGACATTCACCAGTTTTTGGACGGCTACTACGACGACGATTGTTATTTCAATTGCCCGGTCGACTATCTGCCGAAGATGAATGATGACTGGTTTCTGAGCCGCTATCGGCAGTTGAAGATCGTGCTCGGGTCGGCGGACTGGGACATGTGTCTGGATCAGAATGTGAAGTTGTCAGCGATGTTGAATGAAAAGGGAGTGCCGAACTGGCTGGATGTGTATGGCGATCATTCGCAGCATGATTGGCCGTTGTGGGAGAGGATGGCGGCGAAGTATTTTTAGGCGAAGGTCGGTGGTCGTTAGTCGTCGGTCGTTTGCGCCGTTTCGCGAAGAAGCTACTGTTTGTTTGGGAGTGTTTATGAAGAAAATTGGGATTTTGTTTGGCATGGAAAATACTTTTCCGCCCGCGTTCGTGGAAAAAGTCAACAGCATGAAAGTTGACGGCGTGTCGGCTGAGTTCGTTAAGCTGGGCGGGGTGAAGATGGCCGATCCCAGCGGATACCGGGTAATCGTGGACCGGATTTCACAGGACATTCCTTTTTATCGCGCTTATTTGAAGAATGCCGCGCTGAACGGAACGATCGTAGTCAATAACCCGTTCTGGTGGACGGCCGATGATAAGTTTTTCAATTACGCGCTGGCGACGAAACTAGGCGTAGCGATTCCGCCGACGGTGCTGTTGCCTCACAACAAGCATCCCGAGGGCACGACGGATCAATCCATGCGGAATCTGATTTATCCATTGAATTGGGATGAGGTTTTTGAGTATGTCGGCTTCCCTGCTTTCCTGAAGCCTTATTCGGGCGGAGGATGGAAGCACGTTTACAAAGTGCACTCGCCCGAGGAATTCTTTTATCACTACAACCAGACTGGCGACCTGTGCATGACCCTGCAACACGGAGTGGAATTCAAGGAATATTTCCGCTGCTACGTGGTCGGGCAGGAAAAGGTGCGGATTATGTATTACGATCCGCGAGCGCCATTTCATGAACGGTATGTGCGAAATCCCGTTCCCGCCGATGCCGAATTGTTGGAGCGTGTGGAAAAGGACGCGCTGACTTTGTGCCGGGCTCTCGGGTATGACCTGAATACGGTTGAGTTCGCGGTGGAGGACGGGATTCCTTATGCAATTGATTTTATGAATCCCGCGCCGGATGCTGAAGCTACGTCAGTGGGCCACGAAAACTTCGAATGGGTAGTGAATGCTGTCGCGGAAATGGCTGTAAAAAAAGCTCTTAGCGATGAGAATCCGGCGCGGGAGTTGCGTTGGGCGGAGTTGCTGGCGGGACCGGTGCCGGTGGCTGCCCCGGCGGCCAAGGCGGCCGCGAAGAAACGCGTTCGGGCTTAAGGGCAAAAGCGTCAACCACGAAGGACACCAAGGTTCACAAAGGAAGTCCGCTGGCGGCCCAGGGCGGCTGTCCCTACCTAAGAAACAGTGGGCTTATTCCCGGCCTGAATTGTTATACTGATGCTCGGCTAGGCAGCCGACGATGCGACCTACTTTTACTATCGGAATCGAAGAGGAATATCAGACCGTCGATCCGGTCACCCGCGATCTGCGCTCGCATATCCATACGGAAATGATGGAGCAGGGACGGTTGCGCCTGCAGGAACGCGTGAAGGCCGAGATGCACCAGGCCGTGGTGGAGGTCGGGACTTCGGTTTGCACGAGTATTAAGGACGCCAAGGCCGAGGTGAAAACCCTGCGCCGGGACATGATCAAACTGGCCCGTGATAATGGCCTCCGCCTGGCTTCGGCCGCGACCCACCCTTTTGCGGATTGGCGGGTACAGGAGATCACGCCCGACGATCGTTACAAGAATATTGTCGAGGACATGCAGTTGGTGGCTCGGGCGAACTTGATTTTTGGTCTGCATGTGCATATCGGCATCGAGGATCGCGAGATTGCCATCCAGTTGATGAACCATGCGCGCTATTTTCTGCCGCACATTCTGGCTCTCTCGACCAATTCGCCTTTCTGGCTGGGAATGAACACTGGGCTGAAATCCTACCGGTGCAAGGTATTCGACAAGTTTCCGAGGACCAACATTCCGGATTATTTCCCCAGTTGGGGGGAATACGAAAACTTCATCAAGCTGCTGATTAAGACCAATTGCATCGACAACGCGAAAAAGATCTGGTGGGATATTCGGCCGCATCCATTCTTCAACACGCTAGAGTTTCGGGTGTGCGACATTCCGATGCGCGTGGATGAAACCATTGCATTGGCTGCCCTCATCCAAGCGACGGTCGCCAAGCTGTACAAGCTTCATGCCGCGAATACGGGTTTTCGGCTTTATCGGCGTGCGCTGGTTATGGAGAATAAGTGGCGCGCCTCGCGTTATGGACTGGAAGGTAAGCTGGTTGATTTCGGCAAGCAACAGGAAGTTTCAGCGCGCGATTTGATTCTGGAATATTTGGAATTCGTCGACGACGTAGCGGATGAACTGGACTCGCGCGAGGAGTTAAATTACATTCACGAGATTCTGGAAATGGGAACCGGAGCAGACCGCCAGTTGCGCGTGTTCGAGCAGACCGGCGATCTGAAAAAGGTAGTGGATTACATCATCGAAGAGACGGAAGTGGGATTGGTCGAATCTCCAGTCGAGGCTTCCGCTAGAAAAGTAGGGTAATGAGCGTTCCAGTCAGCACAACTAACCGCAATCTTAATACGATCCCCTTCGATCCTGAACTCACTCCCGGCGCACGCAACGCGGTAAACGTATGTTTGCGGGTGCAACCGGGCGAGAAGGTCACGGTCATCACCGACGAGGTCACGGAGGAAATCGCAGCCAGCATGGTTCGCGAACTCGAAGCAGTGCAGGCTCCGTACAGGGCCTGGGTGCTTGAGGACCTGGCGCCTCGACCGCTCGGGGATCTGCCGCAGGAGATCATCGAGGATCTCGAAACCAGTCAGGTCAGTATTTTTGCGGTGCAGGCGCAGGCCAATGAATTGCGTTCGCGGATGCAGATGACCGACGTTGTCAATCGCCGCAAGATTCGCCATGCTCACATGGTGAACGTCAACCGGCAGATCATGCTGGAGGGAATGCGGGCGGACTTTCTCAAGGTGGATCGCATCAGTGTAAAGGTAGTCGACATGGTGCGGAAGGCGAAGCAGGTCCGAGCAAAAACGCCGGCGGGAACCGATCTGGTTGCGGATTTGAATTCGAATTATCGCTGGGTGAAGACGAGCGGGATTATCAGCCCGGACAAATGGGGAAATTTGCCAGGCGGGGAAGTTTTCACCACTCCGGGCGAGGTCAACGGAACATTTGTCATTGACGGCGTAGTTGGCGATTGGCTTTGTGCCAAGTTCGGCAGTTTGCGCGAGAATCCGCTGACCATTCGAGTTAAGGGTAATCGGGTGGTAGACGCTCACTCCACGAATCCCGACCTGGAGAAAGATTTCTGGAGCTACACCCATACCGATGAGAACAGCGATCGGGTGGGTGAATTTGCGATTGGCACGAACATCGAATTAAAGGATGTGATCGGGCAGATTCTGCAGGATGAGAAATATCCCGGAGTGCACATCGCGTTCGGCAATCCTTATGGGGCGCACACCGGAGCGGAGTGGTATTCGTCAACTCACATCGATGTGGTCGGCCGAAGGTTCGATATTTGGGTGGATGACGAGCAGATCATGCGGGATGGGAAGTTCCTGATCGAAGCGTAAGAGACCTGTAGAAACGTTGTTTGCAACGTTTGGGGCGTGACGAAACCGAGACGTAGCTAGCCACGTCTCTACAGCCAAATCATGATTCCTGCCTTGCGCCAGCAGTACAACGCGAACTTCACGGCTGAGAAGTATCAGACTTTTCTGAAGTTGATGGAAGAACGCTGTGGCGCTCCAGTGCCATTCCAAATTTCCGAAACGCCCTGCTTTTTTCCTAAGCCACTACTCGAGCAGATGTCGCAGTATGGCAAGGAGCTGATCCAGCAGTTGGGTGGTCTCGAATACCGGAAAGCTTCGTTTGAAGCCATCCCGCCCGATTTCAATGTTCCGCGTGAGTCGCCGCATCCCATGTTTATACAAGTCGATTTCGGATTGGTGCGCGACGCAGCGGGCAAGCTACAGCCGAAACTGGTTGAGTTGCAGGGCTTCCCTTCTTTGTACGCGTATCAAGCCATGCTTTCGCAAATCTACATCGAGGCGTTTGAACTCGAAGAAAACCTGAAGTATTTGCTGGGAGGCTTGGATTGGGAGGGATACAAAAAGCTGCTGCGGCGCGCGATCCTGGGTGAACACGATCCCCAGAATGTGATTCTGATGGAGATCGATCCCAGTCATCAAAAGACGCTGCCGGATTTTCTGCTTACGGAAAAGCTGCTGGGAATCCCGACCGTCGATATTACCTCGATCGAGAAAAGAGGCAAGGAGCTGTTCTACGAGAAGGACGGCCGGCGGGTTCCCATCAGGCGCATCTACAATCGCGCCATTGTCGATGAGTTGGTGCGGAAGAAGCTGAAGCTTTCTTTTAACTTTACCGACGAACTTGAAGTCGAGTGGGCTGGACATCCTAACTGGTACTTTCGCATGAGCAAGTTTTCGCTGCCGTTTCTGCGTCACCAATGCGTACCCAAGACATCGTTTCTCGATCGCGTGGAGCCGCTGCCCAACGATCTGGAAAATTACGTGATCAAGCCGCTGTTTTCGTTCGCCGGGTTGGGCGTCATCCTTAATCCTACAAAGGCAGATGTGGCAAACATCCCTAAGCAAAAGCGTTCGCAGTACATCCTGCAGGAGCGCATGCACTTTGAGCCCGTGATCGAAACGCCTATGGGTGGGACCAAGGCCGAAATCCGCATCATGTATATCTGGCTGGACGAGTTGCTGCCGGTTATGACGATCATCCGCATGGGCCGCGGGTTGATGATGGGCGTTGACCACAACAAAAACATGCAATGGGTTGGATCGTCGGCCGGGTTTTATCTCGAGTAACCGGCTCGGCTTCGGGCCCCGCTTAGTCTCGGGCTGCGGGTTCGACAGTTATAGTCGAAGTCGCTTGCAGCCTAGGGCGTGATGTGAAACAGCGTCCCAAAGCCGGAAGTCCCGCCCAGATCCATGCTGCCATAGAAATCGTCATGCGAACCTAAAGTCACGCCCGCCGCAAAAAATCCATCCTCGTTTCGCCCTGCTATTTGCTCCTGGAAATCATAGAGGTCGGCATACTGCGCCTTCGTGTCAATTCTGAACAAGCATCCCGTATTGTGAGTGCCGCCGAATTGTGTGGCGCCATACAAGTTGCCTTTCGAGTCTCTCACCAGAAGGCTGGCAAAGAAATCAGAGTGCGGGATGTTCGAAGTAAAGGTAAACAGCACGCTGAAAGCGCCAGTCCTGGTATCCAGCTTGAAAATGGTTCCGTATCCATAGGGGTTGCCCTCGTGATTCCCGCCTCCTGATGCAATGCCATAGAGGTTGTCTTCCGAGTCGATAATCAAGCCGAGAGGGCCCGAGCCGTCTTTGTGGTTGCTGAACGTGTGCAGTACTGTGTACTTGCCCTGGGCATCCACTTTGAAGATGGTTCCACAGCCGGGTCCAAAATTACGACCGTTGCCGACGGCCCGGCACGTGCGAATGCCGCCAAAAACAGCAGCGCCGTACAGGTTGCCTTTACTATCCCGCACCAGGCCACTCTCCGGATACATTCCATCCGTGCCGTTAAATTGATGGATTGTGGTGAACTTGCCGTTCGCGGTCATCTTAAACAGCGTTCCGCAGCCCAATCCATGATAGTCCCAACCACAATTGGGTGTGCCTCCGTAGGGGACCATGCCGTAAACGTTTCCTTTCTGGTCCAAGGCGACAGGGGAATCTAACGATCCGAAATTGATCCCGGCCGGAGCGGCATAGGAAGTTTCCTTCCCGTCGGGGGTAAGCTTGAATACCACGGATAAGTTAAAGGTGCCCAGACCCTGAGTGGTCCCATAAAGGTTTCCCTGGGCATCACGGACCAAGGCTGCAACTGGAAATCCGCCATTCTTCCCACCGGCAAAGTCGTAGAGCGAAGTCAGCTTGCCAGCGCCGTCGATCTTGTACACCATTCCACAACCTGCGAAGCAGTTGTTGTTCGCTGGGCCGCCAGCCTGGGCAGCGCCGTACAAGTTGCCTTCCGCGTCCCGTATCAGCGGACTAGGATATACGCCATCCGGTGAACCGGTGAATGTATGCAGAACCGCGTAATTAAATTGCGCGTTCACTAGCGGCGCGGCAATTGTCAATAGCGTGAATGCCAGTACAGTGGAAATCAGCGACTGTGATGTTCTCAAGTTTTGCCTCCGTCGATTGCAGTCATACAAAGTGAAAGCTATCCCCTGTTCGGCGGCGACAATACCACGGTTATGGCGGAAGTTTGTCAAAGAAATGTAAAAAAAAACAGATTCGGCCAGGGCGGCCAATGATGTTGCCCCCGCTCGGATTTCATGATGGTTTGGATTCCAGCCGTACTAGTTTTTGCCGCGTGAGTCGAAGACGATGAAGTGGCCACGGTCGGGGCTTGGGGCTTGGGTCTTCGCTTACGCCTATGTCGCGGCGCCCAACCTTGCACAACACGTCGCTCTATTTCGCGCCGGCCTGCTTTCCACGGACTGTCTCGATCATTTTCAGGATCGAGTTCACAACCAGGTCCGGCTGATCGGCCATCACTTTGTGTGAACTGCCCATCGCCATGACGAATTCCCGGTGCGGATTTCCTGAGGTGAACTGTTTATGCGCCTCGCGCCAGGTTTGAGTGCTTTCAGGAGTGTTCTGCCCTTTTTCGGCTTCGATGTCGATAATCGGCAGCACATCGGAAACGCGTAGGGCGTTCACTTTTTTCGCAGTGTCGGGCGTGGCCTCAGCCCAAGGAATGGCGACCTTAGCCAGGTCAGGAGCCTTTTCACGGACCTCATCGTACTGCGTCCGCATCATCTTCAAATTGTTTTCGACTTCGGTCGGCGTCCAGACATTCGGAACGACCGCTTCGATCAGGACCAGCCCTGCGATGTCCGGGTCTTCGGATGCAGCGAGTAAAATGATCGCGCCGCCGTAGGAATGTCCGACCATCACAATCGGTCCTTCGATATGGCAGTGCGCGAGCGCCGACCTGAGGATTTGCACGTCGTTGTCGATGCTGTACGGCGTCGACGTATTGATAGTGCTCTTGCCCATGCCCGCACGGTCGTAGACGAAGGTCTGCACGCCGGCCGCCTGAATTTTCGGCGTGATTTGCGACCATGCGCTTGAATCGTTGCCAAATCCGGATTCGAAGACGACGGTGATGTTTCCGTGGCCCTCTTCGTTCATCCATATCTTGTTGCCGTCGATGTCGAATACAGCTGGTGAGCAGTTCGCGGTGGAAGCGGACGCTGGCGTCGCCTGCGCCAGTGAATGGCCGCACAAAACAAGGGTAAATAACAGAATGGTACATTTCATGTCGAAGTTCATCGCGACCGATGTTGTGGATTTTGTTACTTGCAGGAACCACTATAGACCGCGCATGCCGCTACTGAGCGGATAACCTGTGGACGAGCAATATTCTCTGAGCAGTGCCTTGTCCGGTAGAGGCCGGCGACTATGGCCACTATGCCTATCGACAATCAGATATATCTTTGATACTCTCCGGGCAAGCTCTTGACGAGCAACGAAATACCTCTCCCGCTCATCCCAGTCCTTCGCCTTTGGAGATAAGCATGTCGGTCATTGAGTTTGGTCACTTTGTGCTCACCATTGCCGTGCTGCTGGTTGCGGTGCATGGCTTAGGCTATCTTGCCGAACGGCTAAAGCAGCCACGCATCGTAGGGGAAATCCTTGCCGGCATTCTGCTCGGACCATTTGTACTGAAGCTTTTGGCGCCCACAGCCTTCGCTAAGCTTTTCTCGTTTTCGCCCAGTTCGGCTACGGTCCTGGGCTTCCTTTATCAGCTTGGGTTGATCCTGCTGATGTTCTGCTCCGGAGCTGAGACCCGTCGATTGTTGGCCAAAGAGAATCGGCGCAATACTTTCTTGTTACTCACAGTTTCCGATCTTGCCAGTTTTGCCCTAGTGTTGGGACTGGGTTTTGCCGGCCTGATACCACTGCACCTGCTGACCGGAACATCAGGTCAATCGACTTCGACTCTGCTCATCGTGGCGATTGCTACGGCAGTTTGCTCGATTCCCGTGATCTCGCGCATCTTCTGGGATCTTGGGATCATGCGGACACGATTCGTAAGCCTGATCCTGGGGTACGCGCTGCTGGAAGACCTGGCGTTATGGGTTGTGCTGGCATTTGCCACCGCCATCGCCACCTCGGCGACTCTGGCGCAACAGCATGTCACTAGCACTGTTGCGTCCCACGTGATCGGCACTCTGGTCTTTACGTTGATCGGACTGTTCGTTGCGCCGGGGCTGCTGAACCGGCTCAGCAACGCGAGTTCAAACGTGCTCTATAAAGCTTCTCCCGTCGGATACGCAATGGCAGTGTTGATGACGTACTGCGCCGTCGCGGCGATCTTCGAAGTAAACCTGCAATTCGCCGCATTGCTTGCCGGGTACGGCATCGTCGGGGGACTGTATGGCACGCAGCGTGAGCGCTTCGCCGCACCGATCGACGCCATCTCCAAAGTCTCTTTTGGCGTTTTCGTGCCCATTTATTTTGGAATCATCGGCTACAGGCTGGTATTCGGGCGGCAGTTCTCTTTCGCGATTCTGCTGGTATTTCTGATAGGCTCATCGCTGATCTCGATTTTTTCAGCCGGACTGGCAGCGTGGCTTGGCGGCTTTCGCGGGCTCGATGTCTTTAACATCGCGATCACCACCAACGCACGCGGAGGCCCCGGCATCGTCCTAGCCAGCGTGGCCTACGACGCCGGCATTATTAACGCGGCTTTCTACACTACGCTGGTCATCACCGCCGTGGTCACTTCGCAGATGGCAGGGGCATGGTTGCGCTTCGTGCTTTCGAAGGGCTGGCCGCTGCTCTCGACCAATCCCGACGAGACGTGGAAACTCGGCGAGGCTGAATCCGGTCCGGTGCTGCCGCATGGCACAGAGGGCGTCCGGGTGTAGCCTTCGCCCTGCCTGTCCGACTTTTCACGCCCTCTCTAGCTAATCCCCTCAACTCATCAGAGGGGAACGCACAGAGGGTCTCAAAGCCAATGCTGTGCGAACCGCGATCCGGCGGCATTCGCAGATGGCCCAAGGCCTGATTAGCAGTCGTCCCTCTGCAGCAACTCATCTCCCAGCTAAGTCGCGAATCCCAGCGATTACAGCGCTACGCCACCAATGCGGACCGGTAACCCGCCGAGGCCTAAACACTCACCATCATTCTGCCGATAGAAAACCTGTATGGAGTACCTCAGAGCAAAGTGCGGGCCGACGGAAGAGACTACGCCCTTAGTTGGCCCCATCCTGCTCGGCGTCCCACCCGGCCGCTCTGACAACTGGCGGTCGCGCAAGGACAACCAATGATTGGACTGACCCCGATCCCGGGAACCTACGATCATCGATTAGTCGCGGTCTCGATAGCCGTAGCTATTTTCGCGTCTTATGCAGCGCTCGATCTCGCAGGGCGCGTGACTGCAAATCGAGGTAAGGCCCGTCTGGCATGGCTGTCGGGCGGCGCCTTCGCCATGGGAAGCGGGATCTGGGCTATGCATTACACAGGAATGCTGGCCTTCCGGCTGCCGATACCCGTCTACTACCATGTTCCCACGGTGATTTTCTCACTTTTGGCTGCGGTCCTGGCATCTTTTGTCGCCTTGTACGTCGCCAGCCGCGAGCCTATGACACCGCTTCATGTTGCGGCTGGAAGTTTGCTGATGGGCGCAGGCATCGCGACCATGCACTACACCGGCATGGCAGCCATGCGCCTCGCCGCGATGCACCATTACCAACGTGGTCTTTGGATTTTGTCGATCATCCTGGCCATCGCGATTTCCTTTGTAGGCATTTTGCTGATCTCCTATTTTCGTAATGAGAATCGCCGCTGGATGCCCAAGCTTGCGATCGCAGTGGTTATGGGTCTCGCGATTCCGGCGATGCACTATACCGGGATGGCAGCGGTCAGCTTCATGGCCACCGGCGCAGCGCCAGATCTGTCGCAGTCGGTGGACATATCCTCACTTGCCTTCGCTGCCATAGTCTTCGTAACTCTTCTCATCCTTGGCAGTGTATTGGTGACCTCACTGGTGGACCGCCGATTCTCGGCTCAACAGGCCATGCTCGACAATGAACGCAAAATGCTGCGGTCTCTGATCGACAACGTGCCCAATTTTCTGTACATAAAAGACACGCGAGCAAGGTTCGTTGTAGCCAACTTGCACTGCGCGCTGCAGTTGGGTTTGAAGACTGCCGACGATCTTTTGGGCAAAAGTGATTTCGACCTTTACCCGCAAAATCTTGCCGCCGGTTTCTACGAAGATGATCAGAACGTCATTCGCTCGGGGCAGCCACTGCTCAATCGTGAAGAAATGGGCGTCAATTCCGAGGGAAATCCCACCCGCGTCCTGTCCACAAAAGTGCCAATACGAGATAAGGACGGTCGCATCACCGGAATCGCGTGCGTGGGGATAGACATTACGGAGCAGAAAGGCGCCGAGGCGGAACTCCGGGACAGCCGGGAATTGTTCATGCTGCTGCTGGATTCTATCCCCGAGGGAGTCTACGGCATCGACACGTCGGGCAATTGCACGTTCTGCAATCCCGCATGCATTCGGCTGCTGGGTTATCGGGAAGCTGCGGACTTTCTTGGTAAGAACATGCACGACCTGATGCACCATACGCTGCCAGACGGTGCACCTTACCCCGCGGATGAGTGTCATATTTACGAGGCATTTCGCCGCGGGTATGGCACCCACAGAGATGACGAAGTTCTCTGGTGCCGTGACGGTGCCAGCTTTCCCGCCGAATACTGGTCTCATCCCCTGCTCCGAGATGGAAGTGTGATCGGCACGGTTGTGACCTTCGTCAACATTACGCAACGAAAGCGAACCGAGCAGGTTTTGCTAGAGGCTCGCAAAGCCGCGGAAGCGGCCAGCCGCGCCAAGAGTGAATTCCTTGCCAACATGAGTCATGAAATCCGCACGCCCATGAACGGGGTTATCGGCATGACGGAATTGGCGCTCGATACGGAACTCACAACCGAACAGCGCGGCTATATGAACTTGGTCAAGAGTTCGGGCGAGTCATTGCTCACCTTGCTCAACGACATCCTGGACTTTTCCAAGATAGAGGCAGGCAGATTGGACATGGAAATCATCGAATTCAATCTGCGCGATAGCCTCGACGACGCTATAAAGACCATCAGCTTGCGAGCGCAGGAAAAAGGCCTGGAACTGGCATGCCATATCCTGCCTGACGTTCCGGATGAGCTGCTAGGCGATCCCACTCGTTTGCGTCAGATCGTCCTAAACCTGATCGGCAATGCCATAAAGTTCACATCCCAGGGCGAAGTTCTGATCCGTGTCGAAACCCAGGAAGAAACCGAAAACGCGGCGAAGCTTCATTTTTCGGTAAGCGACACTGGAGTCGGAATCCCCTCGGAGAAACAGTCGTCCATCTTCGAGGCATTCACGCAAGCGGACAATTCAACCACGCGAAAATATGGCGGAACCGGCCTGGGCCTCTCGATTTGCACGCGCCTGGTCGAGATGATGGGCGGCCGCATCTGGTTGGAAAGCGAACCTGGCCGCGGCAGTACGTTTCATTTCAGTGCTCTTTTCGAGTTGCAGAAAGTCCCTACCGGCAAGCCTGCTTCCATCGCGACCGATGCGCTTCGCGATGTGGCGGTATTAATCGTCGATGACAGCGCAATCAACCGGCGTATTTTGAAAGAAATGGTTCTGGGCTGGCACATGAGGCCAGTCGAGACTGACAACGGACGCTCCGCTTTAGCGATGCTGCAAAAAGCCGCCGCCGAAGGAAACGCTTTTTCTCTGGTGCTGCTTGATGCCCAAATGCCGGACGTCGACGGTTTCCGAGTAGCGGAACAAATAAAGCAGGACCCGCAATTGGCGCCTGCGGCGCTGATCATGCTTACTTCGGCGGGCTTGCGGGGCGATGCCGCGCGCTGTCGGGAGTTGGGTATCAAGGCCTATCTGCCCAAACCCATCAGACGGTCCGACTTTCTTGAAGCCATCAAGACAGTATTGAATTCGCCGAGTCAAACCAATCATGCACCGGGGTTGGTTACTCTTCATTCGCTGCGCGAAGGCCGGCCACACCTAAAGATTCTCCTGGCCGAGGACAATCGAGTGAACCAGGTGTTAGCCATTCGCCTGTTGGAGAAGAGAGGATACAACGTGGTTCTGGCGGAAACCGGCAGAGCAGCTCTGGAGGCCTTGCAGAACGATTCCTTCGACCTCGTTCTGATGGACGTTCAAATGCCGGAAATGGATGGCCTGGAGGCGACGGCTTGCCTGCGCGAACAGGAAAAGGCCACCGGCAAACACATCCCGATCATCGCCATGACGGCAAACGCCATGGTGGGCGACAAAGAACAGTGTTTGCAGGCTGGAATGGACGCTTACGTTTCAAAACCTCTCTCCGTCAAAGATCTTTTCGCAACTATCGAAGGTCTCGTTCCCGCTTCCGTGGAATCGTCGAGCGTCTAACCGGAACGTTGGCTAGTATCTTGAGGCGCGCGCGGATCGAGGCTGCGGTAATCAGAGGGTCTATGGCCGTGCTCGCCTTGCCTCTCGTACTGACCCTGGTAGTACTGCCTTTCCTGGGTGTCATGCTCAACGGCACGTCCTCGGTGCTCTACGGTACTGTCCCAGAACTCGTGACGCCGAAACGAATTGAGCACGACCCTTCGCGTGCGCGAAGAATCCTTTTAGGTCTTTGGGGAATCTGTAATCGGGAATGTGGACGAGGAAGAAGAGATGACTCTGACCCTGACCGCCGTTTGCGTGTCGCTTATTTGCGTGTTGATCGTAATTTGGATCAAACACAGATCCGACGAACAAGAGATGGAGCGGAACAGCATCACGCCGGAAGCGCTCCACACATTGTTAGCCGCAAATCATGACGTGCTTCTGTTTGATGTTCGCCAGCCTCTCGACTTGCTGGCCAGATATGAGATCATCCCTGGTGCAAAGAGGATCCCGCCGAAAGAAGTGCTGCAGAACCCTTCGCTCATTCCGAAAGAGAAAGACTCGATTGTTTACTGCACCTGCCCCAGTGATAAAACGAGCCGAGCAATTTTGCATCGAACTCACGCCCTGCATTTCTCGCGGATCAAGTTCCTTAAGGGAGGATTGGAGGCCTGGAAAGCAAAGGGCTATCCGGTCGAGCCATACAACGAGCCGTTCCACCTCGACACCGCAACCTAGTTCCCTGCTAGTCAAGTTCCGCAGGAAATTTGAACGGCGATGCGGAAGCCATCTTGTTATCGGCGAAACAGAGCGACGCGCTCAAAACCCCTCAAAACGTGTAATGGCTGGTTATGTCATTTAGCGTGGCTTGACGGTTTCGGGTATAGAATGCTGGGGTTCAGTTTGGGCATTTCCTTATGCTTGTGAGTGCCTTTCCGGCGATGAGGTGGCGTTTATGAAGCGCAACAATGCCTTGCGTAACTGGCATTTCTAACGCAAATTATTGGCGAACAATGCCATTACGCTCAGTGGTGCCTCATCCTAAGAGCGTATTCACGAAGTGAGGACCGATTCTGTTCGCTGTCGGGGACCATTGGACAAAAGTTGCCATGGTCATTGCCAGAGGTGTTCATGAACTCATTTTCCACGAACCGCCGGTTGGCGAGAAATCCGATCGCTCATTGATCAGGCCCG
>JBEKGG010000057.1:0-18845 GCA_050012915.1 Terriglobales bacterium
GGGGTGGAAAGCAGTTCCACCCCGCAATTAAGATCGAGGGACGGACTCTGTGACTCTACCCAGCATGTTGGTAGTTATCGCGACCATCATTTTCCTAATTTTGGAAAGAGTATTTCCCGGACGCGAACTACCCAAAGCGAAAGGTTGGTACTGGCGCGCACTGTTGGTAAATCTGGTACAGCTCGGAATTACTCTCGCACTAGCGAGAGTTTGGATTCGTGTATTTGGCTTCTCGCTCTTCAAACTGCGTGCTTGGAACTTCCCTCTCGGGGAGGGATTCGTAGGCTGGTTCATCGGAACATTCTTCTTTTATTGGTGGCACGTGCTACGGCACAAGAATGGGTTCTGGCTTGTATTCCATCAAGTCCATCATTCGCCGTCACGAATCGAGATCTTGACGTCGTTCTACAAGCACCCCGTCGAAATACTCAGCGACTCAATTCTCAGCGCTCTCGTGTTGTATCCCCTTTTAGGGTGCTCAATGATGGGGGCATTCTGGTACAACTTCTTTGCGGCTACAGGCGAATATTTCTATCACGCAAACATTAGAACACCAAGATGGCTGAGGTTTATTATTCAAACCCCGGAGTTGCATTCGATACATCACGAATACAACGTTCATCGGTACAACTTTTCAGACATCCCGCTCTGGGACCGTCTGTTTGGGACTTATAAGGACGCAATCGATTTCTCGAGTCGGTGCGGTTTCCCGAAGGGAGCCGAGGAGAAGCTCGGAGCGATGTTGGCGTTCAAGGATGTCTACTTCGAGGAATCAGCGTAGGGAACCGCCGCAGATATTCTTCTAGGTCTCGAAATGCTAACCCACACGCCCGACCCCATCGTCGACCCCGAGCGCCTCTTCGAGGGCTTCGAAAACCTGATGCCCTTCCGGGTGCAGGATATTCTTCTCGTCTCCAGTCTTTACGACTCTTTCATTCTGCGCGAGGATGGCCGGCTGAATGAATTGCTGATCGGAGAATCTCTCGAACTCGAACAACAGCAGATTCCCGGGATCACCCACGTTTCATCCGGCGCGGAGGCGCTCAAGCTGGCGAGATCTCAGCCACGATTCAACCTGATCGTCACCAATCTCGAAGTTGAAGACATGGACGCGGCGCAGTTGGCTCGCGAAGTCAAGGCGGCAGGGCTCGACGTGCCCGTGGTGGTGCTGGCGTATGACTATCGCGAGATCAAGAAGTTCGTGGCGCGTAACCCCGTCACCGATCTGCAGCAGATATTTCTGTGGCAGGGCAATGTCCGCATTCTGATCTCGATTGTCAAATACATTGAAGACAAGCGCAATGTTGAACACGACACTCACGCCATCGGCGTGCCCGTGATTCTGGTGGTCGAAGACAACATTCGCTATTACTCCTCGTTTCTCCCCACAATTTACACCGAGCTGATTACCCAGTCTCGGCGCCTGCTCAGCGAAGGATTGAATGTCGCGCACAAGTTGGTACGCATGCGTGCTCGGCCCAAGATTCTTTTGGCGTCGAATTACGAAGATGCGGTTCGGTTAGTGATGAAGTACCGCGAGTATTTGCTGGGTGTGGTTTCTGATGTGGAATTTCCACGGGCTGGTTCGTTGAGTCCGGACTCCGGATTCGAGTTAGCCCGCATGGTGCGCGAAGAAGTGCCGGACGCCCCCATCGTCTTGCAGACGAGCCGGACCGAATTCCGGGCGCGCGCCCATGCCGAGGGATATTCCTTTCTGCGCAAACGCTCACCCACGCTGTTACGCGATCTACGGCGATTTCTTACCGAGCAGTTCGGCTTCGGCGACTTTGCCTTCCGTCTGCCCGACGGCAGTGAAGTCGCGCGGGCCCGCGATCTGAACGAACTCGAGGAACGGCTTCACGAAGTTCCAGCAGAGAGCATTGCATACCATAGCGAGCGAAACCATTTCTCGCGCTGGCTGTGGGCGCGGACCGAGTTTGCCCTGGCGCAGAAACTCCGGCCGCGGAAAGTTTCCGATTTCGCGACGCTCGAAAACTTACGGCGCGATTTGATTGAATCGATTGCCGAGTATCGCAATGAGCAGAGCCAGGTTCTGATTGGGGATTTCAACGCCTCCTCTTTCAAATCAACTGATAGCTTCTTTCTGCGGATTGGCGGCGGCTCGCTCGGAGGAAAAGCGCGCGGGTTGGCTTTCATTCGACATCTGCTGCACAAATACCAAACCGCGCGACGCTTCGCCGACGTTCGCATCGCGGTGCCGCCGAGCGTCGTGCTCGCGACTGACATGTTTGACCTCTTCCTCAGCGAGAACAATCTGCTCGACTTCGCCATCAACAGCACGGATGATGCCGAGATTTTGCGGCGCTTCCTCGAAGCATCGCTGCCAGCTTCGCTGCGCGACGATCTGCTGGCGTTTCTGGCCGAGATCCACTATCCGCTGGCGGTTCGTTCTTCCAGCCTGCTCGAGGATTCGCAATACCAACCTTTCACCGGCGTATATGAAACTTTCATGCTGGCAAATCAGCAGGCCGATTTGTCAGTGCGGCTGGAGCAACTGATGGAGGCGATCAAGCGCGTCTACGCCTCGACTTTCAGCCAGCATGCGAAGGGATATGTGCGGGCCACACCTTACAGGTTGGAAGAAGAAAAGATGGCGGTGATCGTGCAGCAGGTCGTGGGCACGATTCATGGTTCGGATGACGGGCAGCGGTTTTATCCGGATTTTTCCGGCGTGGTGCGATCACACAATTTTTATCCAGTTCCGCCGATGAGTTACGGAGACGGAATTGCCGCCGTCGCGTTGGGCATGGGGCGAGCGGTGGTGGATGGTGGAAAATGCCTGAGCTTTTGTCCGCGCTATCCGCGAAACCTTTTGCAGTTTTCTTCGGTGGAAGATATTTTGGCAAACTCGCAGCGGGAGTTCTGGGCGCTGGAGCTTGATCACATCGAGCAGCGTGATGGTTACGCTTCCGATCCGCTGCTCGAGCTTAAAGAATCTCGCTTTGGGCTGGACGTGGCGGAAAAAGACGGAACCTTGAACAACCTGGGATCGACCTACTCGGTCGACAACAACGTTATCTACGACGGTATCAGCCGGGCCGGAACCCGTATCGTGACCTTCGCTTCCATTCTCAAACATGGCGTCTTTCCTCTGGCCTCGATTCTTGAACGGCTCACGAGAATCGGCGACGACGCGTTCGGACGGCCGGTAGAAGTGGAGTTCGCGGTGCGCCTGCCCAGGACATCACAAGAAGCGGCGGAGTTTGGATTTCTGCAAATCCGTCCGCTGGTGCTTTCGCGCGAAGGCGAAGAGCTGCGCATGGAAGATGTGGATCCGGAGCGGCTGGTTTGCCAAAGCTCCAAAGTGCTGGGCAACGGACGCGTCCGCGACCTGCGCGATGTCGTCGTGGTCGACTTTCATCGCTTTGAGCGGGCGCGAAGTCAGGAAGTGGCCGAAGGGGTGGCCCACCTTAATGCGAAGCTCAACGAAAGCGGAACTCCATATCTGTTGATCGGAGTGGGACGCTGGGGATCGAATGATCCCTGGCTCGGAATTCCTGTCGAGTGGGACGAAATTTCAGGAGCGCGCGTGATTGTCGAGGCTGGCTTCCGCGACTTTCGCGTAACTCCATCCCAAGGCAGCCATTTCTTTCAGAACCTCACCGCATTTCAGGTGGGGTACTTCACTGTCAATCCGGATGCAGGAGAGGGTTTTGTGGACTGGGATTGGCTCGGTGCCATCAAGGCAGTTGAGGAGCAGGGATGTGTGCGGCATTTGCATTTCGAGGATCCGCTGGTCGTAGTAATGAATGCGAAGACGAGCCGGGGAATGATTTTCAAGCCCGACGGGCAAGCTGGGCGTACTCCTGCACAATAAAAAAAGCCGTCAGCGGAAAGCCGGCTGACGGCTGTTGTTGATGGTTGATGGCTAATGACTGAAGGCTATTACCGGCCCATCCGGGCTGCATCGATCGCATCGCGCAGCTCATGCTCCGCACGCCGCAGATCGTCTTCCGCCTTCGCGCCGTGTCCGGCCATGTCATAGTGATTGGCCGCGCGGGCGGTTTCCATCTCATGGATTGATTCTTGTACGTGGTCGTGTACCGCTTCCAGGTCGTGCCAGTCATGAACTCTATCGGCAACTGCGACTCCGGCAACGAACGACAGGCACACAGAAAGAACGGCGACTGCAGACGCTTTTGTCATAATTTCTCCTCTCAAAATTGTGGATTCACCTAGACGCGCGGATATCGCCATCTTCTCCGAGCGCAGGCCTCCCGTCAAAATGAAATAAGTGACTGTACTTTGGTAACTTTCGCCGGCTAGACCCTGCGCCATCGCTGGCGGTAGAGGCTGGAGTTCACTTACAATTACGGCACACGGGCTTCGGTAGTGTGCAGTTCGATAGGGGAAGCGAGCCAAACACGCGGTTACTGTGTCGCAAAGAACGTTTGTTGAGGATGACAATCAGACTGCACCACCCGAGCTTCCAGTTCGGATCCAAGCCATGCGATTCCACGCGGAGAAGATTATGCTGAAGCGGAAGTTTGCCTTCATTGCGTTTGTTGCCATCCTGATAAGTGCCCTCAGTGCGCCTTCCACGGCTGCCGCTACGAAGTTCGGTCCGTCGAATCCGTTTTATTCACCGAGCACCCTGCCGTTCCAAGCGCCTCCATTCGACAAGATTAAAGATGAGGACTATCAGCCGGCTATCGAGGCGGGCATGGCGGAGCAGCTCACCGAAATACAGGCGATTGCAGACAATCCTGCGGCGCCTACGTTTGAGAACACACTCGTCGCCATGGAGAAAACCGGGCTGCTCCTACAACGGGCGATGGCGGCTTTCGGGGCGGTCAGCGGAGCGAATACCGATCCTGTGTTAGAGAAAGTGCGCACCGATGAGGCGCCAAAACTTGCAGCGCACGACGATGCCATTTACTTGAACGCCAAATTGTTCGCTCGTGTGGCAGCCGTTTACAAACAGCGCGAGTCGCTCAAGCTCGATCCTGAGTCGTTGCGGCTGCTCGAAGTTACCTATGACAGGTTCGTCCGCTCAGGCGCAAACCTGTCGGAGTCCGACAAAACTGAATTGAAGAAGCTGAACGGAGACATATCGACGCTCTCCGCAGCATTTTCGACAAAGCTTCTCGAGGCGACGAAGCAGGGTGCATACTCAACGACGGACAAGGCCGCTCTCGCCGGCTTGAGCGACGCCCAGATCACCGCGGCCGCACAGGCCGCGCAGAGCCGCAAGCAGGAAGGTTATGTTCTCCCGCTGCAGAACACGACGCAGCAGCCAGACCTCGCCTCGCTGAGCGTAAGGTCGACGCGTGAAGCCATCTTCGGGAAATCCTGGAACCGTACGGAGCGGGGCGACGCTAACGATACCCGCGATACCATTTCGCGCATCGCGCAGCTGCGAGCGCGACGAGCGCAACTGCTCGGATATCCAAACCACGCGGCGTGGAAGCTGGGCGACCAAATGGCAAAAACTCCCGAGGCCGCCTTGAAATTCATGGATGCCCTGGTGCCGGGCGCGACCGCGAAGGCGGCGATCGAGGGCAAGGATATTCAGGATGTCATCGACGCGCAAAAAGGCGGATTTACTTTGCAGCCTTGGGACTGGGAGTTCTACTCCGAACAAGTGCGCAAGGCGAAGTACGATCTGAATGAGTCCGAAATTAAGCCGTACTTCGAACTGAACAACGTACTCGAAAATGGGGTCTTTTACGCGGCGAATCAGCTTTACGGAATTACCTTCAAGGAACGCAAGGACATTCCGGTTTACCAATCGGATGTTCGCGTGTTCGAGGTTTCGGATGCGGACGGCAAACCGCTGGCGCTTTTCTATTGCGACTATTTCAAACGCGACAACAAGAATGGCGGAGCATGGATGGACAGCCTGGTGCCTCAGTCGAAACTTCTGGGCACACTACCGGTGGTTTTTAACATTGCCAATCTGCCCAAGCCCCCGCCCGGCGAGCCGGCTCTCATCACCTATAGTGACGTGACGACCATGTTCCACGAGTTCGGCCACGCGCTGCACGGCATGTTCGCGGACACCGAGTATCCGAGCTTGTCGGGTACGGCAACGGCCGCGGACTTCGTGGAGTTCCCTTCGCAATTCAACGAGCATTGGGCGCTCTATCCTGCGGTCCTCGACCATTACGCGCGGCACTACAAGACGGGGATGCCGATGCCGGCTGAGTTAGCGGCCAAGATTAGAAAAGCTCAAACTTTTAATCAGGGATATCTGCTGACTGAGTTGGTCGCAGCCGCCGAGCTCGACATGCAATGGCACACGCTTCCGGCCAGCGCGCCGCTGCAGCAGCCGGATACATTCCAGAAGCAGGCGCTGGAGAAGACGCATCTACTGCTCAGCACGGTGCCGCCGCGCTACCGCTCGAGCTATTTTGCCCACATCTGGGGAGGCGCGGGATATTCCGCCGGCTACTACGCCTATTTATGGGCCGAGATGCTGGATGACGACGCGTACCAGTGGTTTGAAGAGAATGGCGGCCTGACGCGCGCCAACGGCGATCGCTTCCGGCAAATGATATTGTCGCGCGGCAACACCGAGGACTTGGCAAAGATGTATGCCGCCTGGCGTGGCAAAGACCCAAGTGTCGAACCCATGATGAAGGACCGCGGTCTAGTGGAGTCCGGGCACTGAGACGCGGAGTCAGTTTTGTTTTCCTTGGGATCGGGTATAGTCGGCTAAATCAGGCCCCGGCGAACCTTCTGGAGGAAATCCTCAGCATCCGCACGAGCCTTTTCCATGATCGTCGGGTTCTTGCCATGTTCGATCTCTGTCTCTTGTAGTACCAGTTCCACCGCGACCTTCGGTTTGTATCCTCGCTTTATGAGGGTCCGGGCACGTTCCACAAATGCGGTGCTGGCATCGCGCACTGCTTCCGGCACCGTAGCAGAAAAGCCCGTTGCAGTTTCACACATGTGCTGGCGAAACTTTGCGGCGGCCAGGCGATCGTAAGCGGCCTTAGCGTCTTCTCCGCTAAGTAGCGTGGGCACCGGAAACTTCCATTGACAGTTCGAGCAGGCCCAGCCATTCACATCGCTCTCGAGCCAGATCAACGAGCGCTCCATATCGCCACCTAACATACCACCGCAATGGACAACGACATGATACAGGGACTGAAGTCCATGACCGAAACTGCCGATAAATCCTGAGAGAAGCCCATGAGTGCGCAAGGTCAAGCAATTTCCGTGGAAAAGTCGATCCCCTGCATAGCCAGACAACCGATTCTGACCGCAGAAGAGAACGTGATCGGCTATGAGTTGTTCTTTCGCGAAGACTCAGAAAAACAGCGCTTTACTTCTGACGCCGACGCCGCAACTTCCGCGACCATCTACATGTTGAATTTCGTGGGGCTGGGCGTAATGTGCGATGGGCGCCTCGCGTTCATTAACTCTACGCGCCAGATTTTATTGTCAGATTACTTCGCCCTCTTGCCTCCCCAAAGTGTTGTGATCGAAATACAGGAAGGCGTCCCCGCAGATGAAGAGGTCATAGGGGCGTGTCAGCGGCTGAAACAGGCAGGGTTTTCGATCGCTCTGGACAATTTCGTGCCCGGCGACACGCGAGAGGCTCTCATTCCCCATGCTCGCTTTATCAAAGTCGACATCACCAGGGTTTCACCGGAAGATAGCTCGGCCCTGGTCAAGCTTTATGCCACCGAACACCGCCGCATGGTAGCGCAAAAAGTGGAAACTCGGGCACAGTTTGCAACCGCTGGCAGCAACGGTTTCACGCGGTTTCAGGGATATTTTTTCCGCCGGCCGGAAAATCTGCGGGTCCGTCAGATTCCCGCTAACCAGACTACTTATCTTCGCCTGTTAGCGGAGGTCTCAAAGCCCAAAGTCGATTTTGTGGAGCTCGAATCGCTCATCAAGCGCGAGCCCTCCCTGTGCTACCGCTTGCTGCGGCACTTGAACTCTCCGCTGCTGGGCTTGTCAACGCCCGTCCTTTCGATTCGCAGTGCTTTGAACTTGCTGGGAGAACATGAATCCGTCAGGTGGATACGAATGGCTACCACGCTTGTCATGGGACAGGAAAAACCCTCCGACCTGGTTCTGTCGTCGCTGGTTCGCGCCCGCTTCTGTGAGCTTATCGCTCCAAAAGTGGAACATGGCGATTCGGATCTCTTCCTAATGGGCATGCTGTCGTTGATCGATGCGATCCTGGCCATCCCGATCGGAATGGTGCTCGATGAGTTGTGTCTGGAGCCTAATATCAAGGAACAGCTCCTTTGCGCCAAGACGGGCAAGAAAACTATTCTTTCGCCAGCTTACGATCTCATGGTGGCGGGGGAGGCTGGGGACTGGGAATCGGTTACGCGCATAGGGAAACAACTCAATCTATCCTTGTCATTCGTTGCCAAAACGTCGCACGATGCGATGCGCTGGGCTCACGAAATCACCGCTGCCGCGCGCCCGGCAGGAGAGCCTGATATAGCGCGAGTTCCGCCTCCTGGTTAGCGCCGTACGTCCGCCTGGGCATATTCTCGGAGCGGCCGGAATTGGAAACAGCCGAGAAGCGGTCACGGCCGAAATGTGGGTAAGGAACTAAGCAGCTGGCTCGCGCCGTTCCACAGAATCTGCACCCCAATGCATACCAGCAGGAACGCAGAGAGCTTAATGATGACATTCAAGCCGGTTGGACCGATCAATGCCCCGAGTCGATCCGCGAAGCCGTAACAGAGATAGATGGTTACAGCAATGAAAGCGGAACCGATCACTCCCGCAAGAATCGCCAGCAGGTTTGCTCTCAGGTGGTGCGGCGCATTCGCGCCAAGTGTTATTGCGACGGAGATCGAACCGGGACCAACTGTTAATGGCAGCGTCAGAGGGTAAAACGCTTGTCTTAAGGCGTCGCTGCAGCTTACCGTCCGCCCAACCGTGGCACGATCATGGTCGTCTGCCTGGTTAAGCATGGCCCACCCCGTAGAAACGACGATCAATCCGCCGCCAACCTGCACCACCGGTAGCGAAATTCCAAAGAACGAAAGCACATGCGAGCCGACCGCAAAACAGGCAACCAGCAGGATGAAGCTGTCGCCCGCAATGCGGCGGGCCAATACTCGCCGCGTTTCCGGCGCGTAGTCTCTGGTGAGTGAAAGAAAAACCGGACTCCCCCCAATCGGATCGACTATGGGGAAAAGTGCGCTCACGATTAGAAGAAGGCTTTTGGCAACCTGAATCATTCCGAGACCCTTTCACTGTACAGTTTAGGCTCTGCGATGGCGGCGGTATTCCTTCATTGGTAAAAACCGCACGTCGTAATGTGATTCAATGAAGCAACCAAATCGGTAGGTGATGATATCTGATTTTCTTCAACCCAGCCTTTGTGGATTAGGCCTGGGCCCGTGTACTGAATATTTGGGTTTAGAATATCCGAGGAAGATCACATCCAGGTATATAGAAACCTGGAAATACGGATGCAAGAACTGTGTATCCAAAAATGGAGGGGAAATCTCGAATGCCAAATAAAGAGAAGACAAAGTGTGCGCACATCCCGTGCAGGTGTGAAGTTTCGCCCGGCCAAAAGTATTGTGGGGATATTTGTCGTGACGCCGGAAGCGAAGATGTAGAGATCGCTTGCGAATGCGGTCACCCAGCATGCCCATTAACCGCGTAGGCAGATGAAATGGCAATCGCCGCATGAACCGGAAACCTGCAGCCGGGTGCCGGTTCCGGTTAGACTTTGGAGCCGGTTTCCGGCACGCTGTTGGGCCAGACGGTTAGAGGCTGCGGATCGAAAAACTTGAACCTCGGCTCCATGCTCATGCTTGCCAACGAGTATTTGAAACTCGCGCCGCAGTCGCAACAGACGCGATAGGTTCGGCGGTTGAGGGTAAACACGCGACTCAAATGCCTGTGGTGACAGCCGAAGAGGAAGTAAAATGTTGCTCGTAGTTTCTCCATAAGTGCTCCCTGTAAAACGTGCCCTCTGTTTTTAAAGTTTCGCACTACGGCTGAGAGGGCGCATCCCGAGATGCAGTGTTTTTTTGCTACCTCAAGAGGTCTGTAATGGGGTACCACGTTTGGGGTAGGATCAACTGCGGCGTCGGCGGAACTGAAGCCAACCTAACCATCAGTGTCGTGCACATTTTTGGGGATGATGACCTCGCGTCGCCCGAACAGGCTGGCATCCACGGAAAAGGCTCCCGGGCCAAGGCAAATTAAAGCTGCTGCAATCACAATTGCCAAAGCGGACGTGGTCGGGGTTTCAAAAAGTCCGAAGTGAGGAGTTGTCTCCCTGAAAAAAACACTTAACATGCCGCCGACCACCGCAACGGCCGCTGCGAATCGAGTCAGACAGCCAGTCAGCAGCAAGGCGCCGACAGCGATTGTAAATACTGCGACAGCGATCGTCGGCAGCCCCATCTCACGACCATCTTCGAAGTAAGCGATTCCCTGCGCGATAAGTCCGGCTCCGGCGGCGGTTCGCAATAGTAAAAGACCGGCACCGGGCCAGCCATCGGGAAACATTGAGAACATTTCGAGCGGCGTCCACCTCTGCGCCGCACGTTTCAGGGTAGAGATTTCACGCCCAAGGCGAATCCCTAGTGCTCGGAATTTTTTGCTACCACTATTGAGGTATTGGGAATTTGGGCCTTAAAGCTGAATAATTCCACGGCGCACGCCAATGGCAACCGCCTGGGTTCGGTCCGATGCGCCCAGCTTTTCCATAATATGTTTGATGTGTACTTTGACGGTTTCTTCGGTGATGAAGAGCTTTTCGGCGATGTCCCGATTTCGATTGCCACTGGCAATTTGCCCAAGAACCTCAATCTCACGCACGGTGAGAGACTCGTCGCTGTAATGCTCGGCGAGATGGGCAGCAATCTCCGCCGGAATTCGCTTCTTCCCGGCGTGCACCTGGCGAATGACCTCCACCAGTTCCTTGGGCGGCATGCTTTTGAGCATGTAGGCTCGAGCACCGGCTTCGAGAGCTCGCTGGATCTCGACGTCGCCGGCAAAGGTGGTCAAAATGATGATGCGAGCAGCGGGAAATTCAGAGCGGATCGCAATCATCGAATCGATGCCACTCATGTCGGGAAGTCTGAGGTCCATAAGCGTTACGTCGGGTTTGTGTTCGCGAAACTGCTTAATGGCTTCGCTGCCATTGGAGGCTTCCGCCACCAGCAAGAGATCCGGCTGATTTCTTATTATTGTGGCAAGACCCTCGTGGAGAAGAGGATGATCATCCACACTCAAAATACGAATTTGCCCGGTGGCGCTCATTTATCCCACTCGTTGTTTCGGCGTTTGTTCATTCTTGTGTCCTTGTCGCTGGTACAGACCCGTCAACCAGTTTGACGATGAACTCGACGTTGGGGATTCGAAAGCAATATCGCCAGGTACGCGAAGCTCAAGCTCTGTACCACCCCCGACACGGCTCAATACTTTGAGTCGCGCGCCAATCCTCTCGGCCCTTTCATGCATGCCCGACAAGCCCCAGTGGCCATCGCGGCCGGACTTCAGCACCTGGGGATCAATTCCGCAACCGTCGTCGCGGACGAGAACACGCAACTGGTTGGCGCCGTATTCCAGTTGCACGTCGATGGTGCGTGCCCCGGAATGGCGAAATGCATTTACCAGCGCTTCACGACCAATACTATAGACATCATCACGAACCAGCGAACGCAGCGGCACGGTCGGCCCTTCCACCACCACGCGGAAATCAATCCCATCCTGCTTTCCCAACTCTTGCGGAATCCGCAAAAAACAAGTCTTCAAATCCTGCACGCTCTCAGGAGACGATCGCAATCCACGAAGCGTATTGCGGCCCTCGTCAATTACCTGACCCATTAATTGCAAAATCCGGTTGAGTGCGGGCCGTACAGGTGCATCCTCGGGCAATTGATCGACCGCGACATGAAGTTGCATGGACGCGCTGAGCACACCTTGCAGCAGAGTATCGTGGAGTTCTTGCGCCACCCGGGTGCGCTCGGCCAGGCGCTCCTCGAAACGCAGATTGAGTTTTCTGGTTACCTGGAAAATCCACACCCGGTAGAAGCTGAATATTAGCGCTGCCCCAACCAAGATTCCGACGAAGGGGAACCACCATCTTTCATAGATTGGGGGCCAGCCCGGAGTAGTCGCGGCGACGACGACACCTTGAGTCGGCAGCGTGCGCGTCTTCCATGGCGGCTGGAACCCTGGATCCACAAGCAGCGCAGCATACTCTGAACCGGGGTGAGTGGAATTTTGCCATCTCGAATTCGAGTGAATTTTCGTAAAAGGCTCTAGTACGAGCGGCTGCACAAACCAGGTCAGTTGGCCATAATCGTCGAGCGCATGCGCATACAGAACGATCTGTTGCCCAGGGCGCGCGCCGATGACGCGCCCTTTGATCTTGCTAAGTCTTGAAGGATCACCCAGGCCATCATTTCCGTGGATGGACGGAACACTGGTGAATTCGATCGCGGGTCCAGCGACTCGCGTATCGACCCGAGCCGACTGGCAACAGCTAAGCAGAAAACAGAAGAACAGTAAAGAAGCCATGCTGAAGAATGCGCATGCAGATCGCCAGAGACTCAGCGGCCTCGCCCTCACTGAACGCGGAGTCGAAACGCGGATTTTATTTGCCGCTACCATCGCACGATTATTTGAACGCAATTTCAAACGTCCACAACGCTAGAAAGTGAATCGCGCTCCCAGTTGGCCAACCCGTGGTCCCGGCAAACCATTAAGGTCTTGCGGAAGCATCTCGCCAAAGCCTGCAGTGCCAATTTGAGTGTTGGGCCCACTAAAGCCGTGGCGGTTGAACACATTAAACATTTGAAAGTATAGACGCAGTTGACAGCGTTCGCCGAACCGTTGGGATTTGCTCACGCCAAGGTCTTCCGTTGCCAAACCAGGATTGCGGAGCCCGGCTAGATAACCAGGCGCATTACCGAATTCTCCGTTTGGAGGATTCACAAAACATGCCGGATTGAAATAACTTCCCCCGACCTGGCCATTGTAATGCTCGCTGATATCGCAGCCGGGAACGATGTCGGAATACACATTGGTTATTCCGGGATAGTAAACGTTCGCGGGAATCCTTATCGGCATTCCGGTGGCGTAATGAAAATCTCCGCTGACAGTCCATCCGCCGACAAATCCATTTAGCGCCGGGCCGGCATCTGCAACCAACGATTTTCCACGACCAAAGGGCAATTCATATAACACGTATCCTTTTACAACGTGCGTCTGATCAAAATCGGAAATGGTATGCCGCTCCTTTTGCAAGTCATAGACATCCTGCAAAGGGCCGGCATAATAAAGGTCTTCAAAACTGGTATCGACGTCTCCGTGAGATGACGACAGATTGTAGCTGGCCAGCAGAGACAGCCCGTGGGTTGTTCGTTTCCTCACGCTGAGTTGAAGCGATTGGTAATCTGTATTGCCTCGCGGCGAACCGACAAAATAGAGCGGCCCATAGGTTGCGGCGACATTTGGGAACGGCGCCACCGAAGCCCAACCAACTCCGGTGAAGCCGGGTTTCGTCACAATGGCATACTGCTGGCCCGACTGCACCAGAGCTGTATAGGCGGAGAGCTGCGGTTGATTGGCGTCGACGTATCCGCTCTCCAGATGGTAGCCATGGTTTTGGATGACGTTGCACTCAACCACAAGGCCGCGCTCGATTTCGCGCTGCACTCCAGCCGACCATGCCTGCACATTGCCGAGTTCCAGCATGCGAGGATCGATCGAGACCATGCCATATTCGGTGAAGTTGGGATTCTTGCCCGGATCGACCGCCGTACCCGGATAGCCGCTGTCCCAATTAAAAGGCGTGAGCACCTGGTTGTTGAGCACGAAGCCTGGATTGAAGCCGTAAGGGATTCCGCTGTAAGTGTTCAAATTCAGAGGAACGTAGAACACCCCGAACGAGGCCCGTGCAACCGTCTTCGGAGTCAGCTGGTATGCCCCGCCAACATATCCGGAAAAGTTATGATAGTACTGCTTCTTCTCGAAGGAATCACCGCCGCCGTTAGCGAACTCTAACGCTCCCGGCTGTCCCGTGACAGGATTGATCGCGGTCGTATCGAAGTTCGACCAGTGTCCATATTTCTCGTGATAGCGTCCGTTGAAATCCCAGCGCAAATCCGCGTTAAGAGTAAATTTCGATGTGACCTTGATGTTGTCCTGCGCGTAGAGTGAAACGGATTTCCGCCTCCCGTATGTATTGTCAGGTTCGCTGACTGATGCCTGGTTCGCATCACCCAGCAAAAAGCTGGCGAACCCGAATCCCGCGGTCGGGCCAAAGCTGCCGGCGGTCTGGGCTGGATCGAACACGAATGATGGAACTCCGTAATCGCCATGCGAGTTGAATTGCTGCGCGCGAAAGTCGGCGCCAAATTTGTACGTGTGGCGCCCACGAACCCAGGAGAATGTGTCGTCGTAGATAAAAGTGTTCGCAGCGTAGAAGTCGTTGAACTGACTGCCGAGTGGGCTCTCGTCGATTGGCAGCCCGTCCACATAGGTCTGATCAGTGCCGTTCACGCCCTCAAACTTGATGATGGGGAAATTTCCCGAGCCAAAATCTCCGAGCCCCAGCGTCGTAGGCCAGTTTCCCTCCCGCGAGCGCGCATAACTCGGAACCCGAAAGCGGTTGAAGGTGACGCTAAACACATTCAACCGCGAGTTTGAAATCGTCCATGAATCGCGGAAACGGATCGCCGGAGCCGTTGTGTTGTGGTCATAGGCATTGGCCATGGGGCCGCCGTCGGATGAACCGGCAGACCAGATTCCGCCTTCATTCGAAAGCAGACGCGGAATGTACGCGAAAATGACGGATCCATCCAGGCGATGGTTCCGCGTAGCGTTGTAATCGAGCTTGATGCTGAACTCGTCGCTTTCATACCAGGTAGCGGGACTGTTGAGCGGCAGCGCGTTGTTGTTGGTGAGAGTCGACGACAGCGGTGAGTAAAACTGGTTGTATAGATTGGCAATCTTTTGAGAAACCGCGCTGATACGTGACGCGGGAATAATGTTTCCCGGAAAAGCATCTCCGGTTTTCGGATCAATGATCGCGCCTTGGTACACAGGTTGGCCCGCGCTATCGGTTCCGAGGATGACGCTCTTGTCCAGTAGCGCGCTGAAATCGCCGTTCAGGAAAGCGGTCGTTGGAACGGTCGAGGACAACGCGCCGATCCCATCGTTGGCAAACGTATATCGCTCCCACGCTGCGTAGAAAAAAAGTTTGTCCTTCTTAATCGGACCACCAAAGCTCGCGCCGTAATCGTACAAACGATCTTCCGGTTTGCCGAACCCGCGTTGGCAACTTGCCGTCTGCGCCGGATCGCCGCCAGCGGCGTCCAGGCAAATCGCCTCGTTGTATATGTCTCCCCACGATCGCGCATCGAAGGCTTCGTTGTGCATGTAGTAAAAACCGCTGCCGTGCCAGGCATTGGTTCCCGACTTCATTTCGTAGCGGAATACTCCGCCGCCGGTGCGTCCATCGTCGGCGCTGATCCCGGCGCTGGTGACCTGGAATTCCTGCACTGCTTCCATGGGAGGACTTGATTCGCTGAGATATCCGCCAATTTGCGATACCGCAGATGTGCCGTCAATCATGACCTCCTTGTTATCGCTCAGACTGCCATTGATGTGGGAAGCGAAATCCTTATCAGCAGGGTTGGCGCCGTTGCCTTCGACACCGGGCACATAGTCGAACATGAATGCGGATAGATTGCGCCCGCCCTGTACGTTAAGCGGTAGTTCGGTGACAGCGGCATTATTTAGATTTGTCGAAATGGAGGATGTCTGGGTTTGAAGCAGAGGTGCGTCTCCAACAACCGTGACCGCTTCGGTCCGGGAGCCGACGGTCAGCAGAATATCGATCCCACTGGTTTCGCTGATGGCCAGAGTCAGACCGGAGCGCTGATACTTCTCAAATCCGTCCTTCGAACAGGTAAGCGTGTATTGCCCAACCGGCAGGTTTAATAAAGTGAAGCGACCGACCGCATCTGTCGTGGTAGTGGATGTAGTATCGTCGCCCACGTTGGTTGCGCTGACCTGTGCACCGGCTATGAGAGCGCCGCTCGCATCCCTGACCGTTCCGCTGATGATGGCACGGTCCGATTGCGCGAACGTCTCCCCTGCGGTGAACAGGAACACCACGCAAACCACGATCCAGAACTTCATCTGACCCCCGCGCGTCCTCGCCTTGGAAGGGCAAACGTAAAACAATCGGAGGGCTCCGATTGCCGCTTGAATTGTTCAGGAAAGATTACACGAATGCGTGTGACTCTGCACTTTCACTCACCGGGCGCTACGTGCCGGTCACGCGGGAATCCAGCACGCACGGTGACAACTCACTTGCGCGCGTACACGCGTACGTAGTCCACTAGCATGCGCTGCGGGAAAACGGTGGAATCGGCCGGGTTGCCCGGCAAAACACCGCCGACAGCGAGATCCAGCAGAATAAAAAACGGATGATCGTACACCCAGCGTTTCCCCGCTGGGAGATCCGCTGGCGTCCTGGTTGCATAAAGCTGGTCGTCGACAAAGAAGCGCACGACTCGAGGTTCCCATTCAACCGCAAAAACGTGGAACCCATCGCTGAATCGACCTCGGGGTAACGTGTAAGCTGAGGTAAGCTGATTCGTGGCTGAGTATCCTGGACCGTGCAGGCTGCCTTGGATGGTGTCTGATTCAGACCCGACGCTCTCCATGATGTCGATTTCGCCACAGTTCGGCCAGCCTGCTGTTGAGTAGTCGTCGCCGAGCATCCAGAACGCAGGCCACGCCCCTTGCACGGACGGAATTTGGATCCGCGCCTCAAATCGGCCATATTGCTGGCTAAATCGTCCTTCAGTTTTAAGACGCGCCGATGTGTAGTTGCGCTCAACGCCGTCGGGACCGGTAAATCTTTCTTTGGTCGCCTCGATCACGAGATTGCCATTTTCCTGCCGAACGTTTCGAGGCCGGGAAGTGTAATATTCGAGCTCTTTATTTCCCCACCCATTTCCACCACTCTGCACAACCCACTTAGCGGGGTCTGGCGGCGAGCCGTCAGGACCGTTGAATTCGTCACTCCATGTAAGAACCCAATTAGGCTGGGCCGCCGCGCCACTTGCTTTTTGCTGCGCGGCAGCATTGAGGCAGGTACAAATGAGGACGAAAGCTGGTAATAAAAGATGCCGTCGGTGAATGCGTAAGAAAGAGTTCACTATATTTGCGGGGCCGAACTTCGGACCGCTGCGCTCGCCCAATAGGCGCTGTTTAAAGCGTACAAGCAAGTGCGGACGCAGCGAATCCCTTGATATCGGGTTGTTTGGGTACCACTTTCGGGGTATTTCGCCAGATTGAACCGGCGCGCCTGCAGGGTCGCAGGCGAATACTGCGTTCTACGAAGTCTCAGCCGCGTGTGCGAAGATTCCGCCTACCACAAAAGGGGTATCCCTTTGCCCAGCCTTCCGAGGTAGCAAAAAAACACTGCATCTCGTGATTCGTTCCTTGCTGCAATGCCGGAAAATATCTGCTCGACACGTCGGCACCAAATAACCAAGCGAAGAAGGGGAGCAGTGATGCAAGATAGAAACTTTCCGGGTACGGTCAGTCGATGCCTCAGGGTTTTTCTCGAAATTCTGTGCAGTGAAGACGCCGAGACGGCGGCTGAGTGGCAGGTGTTTTTTCCTTTCGAACAAATTGTTATCCAATCTCAACAACAATCGCATCCAGTAATGCAGTCGAAGTAACCAACGAAACAAGGGAGATGCGCCGTGATTCTCGGCTTGAGCACCGCAACCTACGCGTTTGTGCACGTCCTGATCAGCCTGGTCGGAATTGGATCGGGATTCATTGTCATGTTCGGGCTCTTGACGGGCAAGCGCCTTGATCGATGGACGGTCACCTTTCTCATAACTACGGCGCTGACAAGCATTTCCGGATTTTTCTTCCCCAACGATCACGTCACGCCGGGAATTATTCTCGGAATCATCTCGCTGGCGGTGCTGGCCCTCGCGATTCCGGCCCGTTACATGTTTCATCTCGCTGGCGCGTGGCGTTCAATCTACGTTATTGGTGCTGTGCTGGCGCTCTACTTCAATGTCTTCGTTCTGGTGGCTCAATGTTTCGAAAAGATTCCCGCTCTGAAAGCCCTGGCTCCGACGCAGAAGGAGCCGCCGTTCCTCATCGCCCAACTACTCGTGTTGCTGCTTTTTGCTACAATCACGGTTTTTGCAACCGTTCGCTTTCATCCTGAGCGGGTCCGTACCGCTTGATCGGAATTATTACCTGCAACCAAGTATTTTTCGCAGGAATCAGAATCGAAAAGGAGAAAAAAGTCATGCCCACCATCACCACAAAAGATGGCACACAGATTTTCTACAAGGACTGGGGAACAGGCCAGCCCATCGTGTTCAGTCACGGCTGGCCGCTCACCGCGGACGACTGGGACGGACAAATGATGTTCTTCGGCCAGCGCGGCTATCGAGTCATCGCACATGACCGTCGAGGGCACGGCCGTTCCACTCAGACCTGGGATGGCAATGAAATGGATACCTACGCCGACGACCTCGCAGCCCTGACAGAAAAGCTCGACCTGAAAAACGCAATCCACGTGGGTCACTCCACCGGCGGAGGAGAAGTTGCGCGCTACATCGGCCGGCATGGTTCGAAACGGGTTGGCATGGCGGTGCTCATCAGTTCCGTGCCACCGCTGATGGTGAAGACGGACAAGAATCCCGCGGGTGCGCCTATCTCGGTTTTCGACGGCCTTCGAGCCGCGTATTTGGAGAATCGTCCGCAGTTTTACAGGGACATCACCCTGCCGTTCTACGGCTACAACCGGCCCGGCGCCAAGATTTCGGAAGGCATCCGGGAAAAGTGGTGGCTCCAAGGGATGATGGGCGGGATGAAAGCGGGCT
>JBEKGG010000058.1:0-18818 GCA_050012915.1 Terriglobales bacterium
TCAAATGCTGAGCGGACAATATATGGCGAGGTGAGTTCGGATGGGACGATTCATTCGGTGGTTGATTGTGCTGGTTCTGCCGCTGGCTGCTCTGTCGCAGCAAAGCACGACTGCGCCGCAACAAAACGCTGCGCCTGCGACTCAAAACCCGCCGACGCAAAACCCGCCGTCGCAAAACAACGCCCCGCCTCAGCTCCAACCCCGGCCTGCCGGTCCGTCGCTTCCACCACCCAGCCCCACAGACCGCCAAATCACGCTCGACGTGCAGGTAGCGGATCGATCTGGCATCGCTGTCCGCGGACTGCAGAAGCAGGATTTCACCCTTCTCGACGATAAGCAGGCAAGGAATATCGTATCGTTTCACGCTGTCGATAGCGCAGCAGGCCCGACAACGGATCCGCCGGTCGAAGTTGTGCTAGTCGTCGACGCAGTCAATGCTTCGTTCCAGGCTGTCAATTACGAACGAAATGAAATCAAGAAATTCCTATTGGCGAATGGAGGCAAGCTGCCGCTGCCGGTGTCGCTGGTTGTCTTCACCGACGCCGGAGCAAAGATTCAGGATGGATCCTCGCGCGACGGAAACGCTCTGGCCGCGCTCTACGATCAATACGAAACAGGCGTGCGGACAATTAACCGGTCTCAGGGATTCTACGGCGCGGCCGAGCGCTATGATCTCTCGCTCAAAACCTTGACCCAGCTTATTGCATACCAGACGCCGCGGCCCGGTAGAAAATTGATGATCTGGTTCAGTCCGGGGTGGCCCCTGCTTTCGGGGCCAAATGTCCAGCTTACCGGCAAGGAACAGCAGAGTCTTTTCGGCTCAATCGTCGCGGCCTCCACCGGACTCAGGCAGGCCCGCATCACTCTCTACAGCGTTGACCCGCTCGGTCTGGCGGATGCCGCCACTGTTCGGATTTCGTACTATGAGGACTTTTTAAAAGGTGTCGCCTCTCCGAGCCATACCCTGCCCGGCGACCTGGGATTACAGGTGCTTGTGGTTCAAAGCGGCGGCCGCGTTTTCAATTCAAGCAACGATCTCTCTGCCGAAATCGCGCATTGCGCGTCGGATGCCGATTCTTTTTATGTTCTATCGTTCGATCCTGCTCGGGCTGACCAGGCGAACGAGTACCACTCAATCACGGTCAAAATCAACAAGTCGGGGATTACGGCGAGAACGCGCACCGGCTATTACGCCCAACCCTGAACTTTTCATGCAAGACATTCGCACTTTGCGGATGTTTACTCGGGAGCGTTCTTTCCGACAACAAATGATTGTCAGGAAAATTAATGCTCAATCCATTTGCTTGAGGAAGCTTGAAAGGCAAATAACAAAAGCCCACCACGAAGCAGGCGATGAAGGACGCCGCAACCAACCAGACCCACCACGGGATGCGCGCAGAAGACATGCTCTTTGCCGATACGATTCGAGACGCTCATTATAGGCGCGACCTGTGCAGAACCGGCGAAGAGACTTCTCCCAGCGTCGCGCAATTGACGACGGCTCTGTGTGCTTCCGATCGTCCGCATCGGGAATCGAACTTGAGCCGGCGTGAGCACAGCGAGAGCCCGCAGGCGAAATCCTGAGCGAAGCGAAGGACCTGTTCCAGCCAAAATGGAAAGATGAATATTGGTAGCGCTACCGGGAATCGAACCCGGGTTTGAAGATTGAGAATCTTCCGTCCTAACCCCTAGACGATAGCGCCATCGAGTAGACGGTGATTATAACAAAGCCTGCGAGCTGCAGGTATGGCTTCAGCTCGCATTCGCTGGTAGAGCCAGGCATGCAGTTCCTGCTTTTTGTAAGCTGGCAATTCCCCAGCTCTCCCCGAATTCTGTGCGCAAATTAATTTTTAAATGCTTGACAACTCCAGTCGGCAGTAGAACAATCAAAAGCGAACAAAAGGCGAATATTTGAATTCCGCCCCCAGAGCCGGTCGCGGCCCTGACGTTCCCTGAAATCCTGAGGTCTCCATGTCGTCTTTACCGCTGGTATCGACTGCGGCCCCAGGCCGCTTTGTTCCCGTCGCCGCCTCAGCACGGTCAATGCTGATTTTAGAACGCTTGGCAGCCATGCCCAAATTGGCTGGTGTGACTCCCGCATCGCGATTGGAAGTGCGGGCCAGTCCGCAGATGGTTTCAAGCGGCATCCGTGAACTCGATGCGCTTACCGGCGGCCTGCCCCGAGGATGCCTGACCGAGATTTGCGGACCAGCCTCATCCGGCCGCACCAGTATATTGCTGGCCACCCTGTCAGCTGCGACGCAACGGCAGGAAATCTGTGCGCTGGTCGATATCAGCGATGCGTTCAATCCCCGCTCGGCTGCGGCGGCAGGGGTGAATTTCGAAAAAATGCTTTGGGTGCGCTGCGGGATGCGTTTGCAAAAATCACCACAGAGACACAGAGTCACAGAAAACAAAATCGAAAAACCGGTCGAGCAGGCCTTGCAGGTCACCGACTTGCTTTTGCAAAGCGGTGGCTTCGGGTTGGTGATCATCGATCTCGGCGATACTCCATTGAAGATGGCGCGCCGCATTCCGTTGACCTCCTGGTTTCGTTTCCAACGCGCGATTGAGCACACGGCCACGGTGTTGTTCGTCATTAGCCAGGCACCTTGCGCCCGGACCTGTGCCTCGCTGTTGCTGAAAGTTTCGGGGAAAAAGCTGTCAGCTGTCAGCTCTCTGCTTTCAGCAGAAACTCCCACTCACGCCCAGTTTCTCGATGGACTTCAAGTGCAAGGAGAACTTTTGCGCTCCCGGTTGGAACGCAAACCAGCGGGATCAGTCACGGCCGCGTTCGCAACAAAAGTGGGATGAAAAGGATTGACTCATTGAGTCGATGAGTCATTGAATCAATGCGTCAATATTTCGCCTGCATCTTCGTTCCCGATTTTCCCGTGGAGGCGCTTTTGCGCGCGGAACCGGAGTTGCGCTCGCAATCCCTGGCCATGCTCGAAGGCAAAACTCCACTGCAAAAAGTTTTTGCGGTCAATGAAAATGCGCGCCGCGCCGGAGTCAGCCCGGGAATGACCAAGCTACAAATAGAAGCCTGCTCCAATATAGTGTTGCGGGAACGCTCTCTGCTGCAAGAAGCCGCTGCTCACGCCGCCCTGCTGGATTGCGCGCAATCGTTTTCGCCCCGAGTGGAAGCCACGGGCTGCAACACCATCGTGTTAGATCTTGCCGGATTGCAGCCGCTCTTCGGCCCTCTGCCAAAAATTGCGCGCGCTTTGGCACGACGCGCTTCTGATCTTGGACTCGAAACCAGCGTGGCCGTGGCTGGCAATCCGGATACGGCAACACTGGCGGCTCGAGGATTTTCCGGCATCACTGTAATTCCGGAAGGCAAAGAAGCAAATCAGTTGGGCAGTTTGCCGGTCGAAGTATTGTTTGAAAACTCAACCCAGGAATCCGCACAGCTTCTGGAGACTTTCAGCCGCTGGGGAATTCGCAAGCTGCGCGATCTGGCGGCATTGCCCGGCGTCGCGCTGAGTGAGCGCCTGGGGCAGGATGGAGTCCGTTTACAAGCGCTGGCACGCGGCGCCACTTCGCGCACATTGGTTCCAGTCGAGCCGCCGCTGATTTTCGAGGAAACCATCGAACTGGAATATCCTCTTGTGCTGCTCGAACCATTGGCATTTCTGCTGGGACGGCTATTGGAGCAACTGTGTGCTCGCCTGGAAGCCCGCGCGTTGGCAACACAAGAACTGCGACTATGCCTGGAGTTGGATAATAATAATGGAGCAACAGGCGCCCCTGCCCATCCAGGCCGGCAAAGTTTCCACCGCACCCTTCGACTCCCCATCCCACTACTTGACTCCAGAACTTTCCTCAAGTTATTGCAGCTGGATTTGAAGGCGCATCCTCCCGGCGCGCCCATCGTCATGATTCAACTTGCCGCAGAGCCAGTACGGCCACGTTCAGCGCAGAACGGACTTTTTCTTCCTCCCGCGCCCGAACCGGAAAAACTGGAGCTTACTCTGGCCAGGATTGCGGGCATCGTCGGCGAAGACAAAGTGGGATCGTTGCGACTGTTGGACACGCATCGTCCCGAGGGATTCCGCATGCAACATTTCGCACCAGAACCGTGTTCACCACAGAGCCACAAAGACACAGAGAAGAACAATTCAACTCTTTTATTTCCTATTTCTTCTTTGAGTTCCTCTGTGTCTCTGTGTCTCTGTGGTGACGATCTCGTGACCGCATTGCGCATCTTCCGCCCCTCGGTCGACGTTGTAGTGACCATTCAAGACGGCAAGCCCACGCACATCACCTGTCTCAGGAACAAAGCAATGCAGGGAGAAATTCTATGGGCCGCCGGACCGTGGCGCTCCTCTGGAGACTGGTGGGAGAAAGAAGGCTGGGCGCGCGAGGAATGGGACATCGCAGTGCAGGCAGAAACTGGCATCGCTTTATTTCGCCTGGTCCGCGATCGGCTCGACGGAAGATGGTTTTTGGAAGGAACGTATGACTAGCAAAAAGCACTCAGCATTCAACCATCGAAGATTCATACCTGCTTGTGCTGAGTGCTGAATGCTTCTCTATGTATATCGAGCTTCACTCCCGCTCCGCTTTCAGTTTTCTCGAAGGCGCTTCTCTGCCTGAAACTCTGATAGCAGCGTGTGCCAACTTGAACATGCCGGCGATGGCGCTGCTCGATCGCGACGGCGTTTACGGCTCTCCGCGTTTCCACATGGCAGCGAAGAAAGCAAAAATAAAAGCGCACATCGGCGCTGAAGTAACCTGCGAAAACTTTTCACCACAGAGGCACAGAGTCACAGAGCAGACAATAAATCACAAATTAAAAGATTCCTCTGCGTCGGAGCCTGCCCTGAGCGAAGTCGAAGGGTGTCTCTGTGGTAAATTCCGCCTTCCTCTGCTCGTTTCATCCCGCATCGGATATCAAAACCTCTGCCGCATGATTACAAAAATGAAGCTGCGCTCAGCCAAAGGCGAAGGGGCAGTGCGAGAGGAAGAACTGCAAGAACATGCCGCTGGACTCATCTGCCTCACCGGCGACGACAACGGCCCGCTCGCTTTTTCGCTGGCTCACGGCGGCATGCAAGAAGCGCGTACTTGCGTCGAGCGGCTGGCAGATATTTTCGGACGAGACAATGTCTACGTGGAACTGCAGCGGCATTTTCATCGCGAGCAGGAAGCCCGCAATCACGCCGCCATCGAAATTGCCCGCTCGCTTCATCTTCCTCTACTTGCGACTAACGGTATCTGTTACGCAACGGCTCGGGAGCGCGAGCTTTGCGATGTCTTCACCGCCATCCGTCACCATCGCACTCTCGCCACTGCGGGACGTCTGCTGGCACGCAATTCCGAACGCCATCTGAAATCGCCGCAGGAGATGCAAGCCCTCTTCGTCGATCTCCCCGAGGCCATTGCGAACACGGCGGAACTATCTTCGCGGCTCGCATTCACTTTCAAAGATCTGGGATACGAATTCCCCAAATATCCCGTGCCCGAAGGCGAAACCATGATGTCGTTCCTGCGCGAGCGCACCAGGGAAGGGTTCCAGCAGCGCTATGGCCGTGCGACATCCGAACTGCAAACTCGCGCCCGCTGCCAGATTGAGCGCGAACTGAAACTCATCGAGAAGCTCGACCTCGCCGGATACTTTCTGATTGTCTGGGACCTGGTCCGCTTCTGCCGTGAAGAAAATATTCTGGTGCAAGGACGCGGATCCGCCGCCAACAGCGCCGTCTGCTATTCGCTCGGCATTACCGCAGTCGACGCCGTCAGCATGGAATTGCTTTTCGAGCGCTTTCTTTCCGAGGAACGCGGCGAATGGCCCGACATTGATCTCGATCTTCCTAGTGGCGATCAGCGCGAGCGCGTGATCCAGTATTTATACAAACGCTATGGCGAGCGTGGCGCGGCTATGACCGCCAACGTCATCACCTATCGCAGCCGCATGGCTTCGCGCGAAATGGGTAAGGCTCTGGGCTTCGATCCCGAGACCCTCGACAAAGTTTCTGCCGCAGTTTCCACTTGGGAATATCGTGATGCCAACGACACCTTTGATCTTCGCTTCCGCGATGCCGGATTGGATATAAATCACCCCCGGCTGCGCAAATATTTTGAGCTCTGCGTCGCGGTCCAGGATTTGCCGCGCCATCTCGGCCAGCATTCCGGCGGCATGGTGATTTGCCAGGGACAACTCGATTCCGTCGTGCCTCTGGAACCCGCATCGATGCCGGGCCGCGTGGTGGTGCAATGGGACAAAGAAGATTGCGCCGACTTAGGCATCATCAAAGTAGATCTGCTCGGTCTGGGAATGATGGCCGTGCTCGAAGATTCGCTGCAGCTCATCCGCAACCATCATCGCGAGGAAGTCGATCTCGCTCACTTGCCGCCCGACGATCCTGTCGTGTATTCCACGCTGCAAAAAGCCGACACCATTGGCATGTTTCAAATCGAGAGCCGGGCGCAGATGTCGTGTCTGCCACGCCTGCAGCCAAAATGTTTTTACGACATCGTGGTACAAGTCGCCATCATTCGTCCCGGACCAATCGTGGGGCAGATGGTGAATCCATACTTACATCGGCGCATGGGACGCGAGCCCGTCAACCATTTGCATCCCACGCTCGAACCCGTGCTGGCGCGCACTCTAGGCGTACCTCTGTTCCAGGAACAATTGCTGCGCATTGCCATGGTCGCAGCCAATTTCACCGGAGGCGAAGCCGAAGAATTGCGCCGCGCTATGGGATTCAAGCGTTCACAAGCTCGCATGAAAGATATCGAGGCCCGGCTTCGCAGCGGCATGGAACAAAATGGCATTCCACGCGAAGCGCAGGAGCAGATCGTTCTTTCGATTTCTTCGTTCGCTCTCTACGGATTTCCCGAATCGCATGCCGCCAGTTTTGCGCTCATCGCCTACGCCAGCGCTTACTTGAAATGTCATTATCTCGCCGCCTTCACCGCTGCGTTGCTCAACAACCAGCCCATGGGGTTTTATCGTCCAGCCACGCTCGTGAAAGATGCGCAACGGCATGGCCTGAAAGTTTTGCCGATCGACGCGATGAAATCAGGCTGGCAATGTACGTTGGAGCAGTCAGCGCTCAGCAGTCAGCACTCAGTAAGTTCAACCGCCTTACGTCTCGGTCTACGCTATGCCCGCGGATTGCGCGAAGAAGCTGGTCAGGCGTTGGTTCATCAGCGTAATCTCACTCCATTCACTTCCGTTCGCGATCTAGTCCATCGCGTCCCCGAGCTGCGCAAAGATGAATTGAACACCCTGGCGGAAATTGGAGCGCTGAATGAAATCGGGAATTCACATTCACCACGGAGACATGGAGGCACGGAGAAAACCGATAAACGTAATAAGAAAAATATCTCAATAAATGGGAACCCTTCAGATACCTCTGTGTCCCCGTGTCTCGGTGGTGAACCCGCTTTTCACCGCCGCGACGCCCTCTGGCAGGTCGAGCGCGCGGTCCGCCGCTCCGGCCCATTGCTCGACGAACTATCCGAGCCGGACGCCAACTCCCCGTTGCTTCCCATGAACCCCGAAGAACGCCTGGTCGCTGACTTCCGCGGCACTGGTATGACCGTCGGCCCGCACCCTATGGCTTATCACCGCGCGCGAATGGATGCGATGGGCATTCGCAAAGCCAGCGATCTCAGCCGCATCCCCGATGGACAACATCTCCGCATTGGGGGATGCGTCATTTGCCGCCAGCGTCCCGGCACCGCAAAAGGTTTCGTATTTCTCAGTATTGAAGACGAGACTGGCGTGGCCAATGCGATCGTCATGCCCGATCTGTTTCAGAAAAACCGGCTACTTTTAAGTTCCGCGCAGTTTCTCATGGTGGAAGGAATTCTGCAGAATCAGGACAATGTCATCTCAGTGAAAGCCGAGCGCGTGATGCCGCTTTCCATCACCCGTGCGGAAACCAGTTCGCATGATTTCTACTAAGCCGTTATCAACAAAATCAATATTTCAGAAAGATTAATTCTTTCCGCCTTTCTCACAAATTCACAGCCTCTCGGTTTATCATTACTACATACGTACTCTTCGTCGAGTTTAATGAGCGCGCAGTGACTGCGCTCAATCATAAAATTCCCAATTCATGGACTTAGCAGTCCCAAGGAGCATCAACGATGGCTAAAGCAAAAACTCCCCGCACCCCCGCCACTCCAACCAGCAAACAAGTTCTCACCATGCCCGAGGCAGGATCTGTAACCCTGGTTCGAAAGACCTCGCCGGCAAACGGCTTACCAGCCGATCTGGAAGTGAAAATCCGCGAGCGCGCGTATCAACTTTACTTGGAACGAGGAAGCACTCCCGGCCACGAGAACGAAGACTGGATCAAAGCGGAGAGCGAAATTCTCGCCACCAAGAATCATCAACAGACCGCATCGGCGTAAATTCCACCAATCGCGACGCCCACGTAGGCCCGGGCTCTCGTCCGGGCCGCGGAGCGAAGCTCTGCCAGAAATGTGGCCCTGAAAGCCGCCGGACAGCTCCGCTCGTCCGGCCTTCACGGTTGCTTATGCGGATGGTTTCTGAAAAAATACAACCTAGGTTTCCCCCATGTCGCAAATAGGTAGTTTTGCGCTTCTCCTTGCGCTAGCCCTGTGCGCCTATTCTTTTCTGGCAGGTCTGCTGGCGCTGGTCATTAAAGGGCCTGGGTCCGGGCGCCTGGGTGAAACCGCGCGCCGTGCGGGTATTGCCAGCTTTGCAATCGTCTTCCTCGCCGCCGTAGTGCTGGTGGTCGCAGCTTTCCAAAACGACTTTTCCATCGCCTACATTTTTCATCACAGTAATCGCGACCTACCCGCGCCTTATAAGTTCGCCACTCTTTGGTCTGGGCAGGAAGGCTCGCTGCTCTTCTGGGCACTGTTGCTCTCCGCATACGGACTCGTCCTCAGGCTGCGCTACAAAACTGACGTCCGTTTGTTTGCGCATGCTTCGGTCATCATCGCCGCCGTCCAGGTCTTCTTCTTGTTGTTGTTGAATTTCGCCGCCAATCCTTTCGGAGTGATGCAAGGTTCGTTACCCGCCGACGGCAACGGGCTCAACCCCTTGCTGCAATATCCCGAGATGGTGATCCATCCGCCCATGCTTTATTTGGGTTACGTCGGATTCACCGTTCCCTTTGCCTTCGCGCTGGCCGCTCTGATCATGCGCTATCCCGGCGAAAAGTGGATTCAGATTACCCGCCGCTGGACCATGGTGACTTGGGGATTTTTAACCTGTGGAGTTTTTCTCGGCGCACACTGGGCTTACTCGGTCCTGGGATGGGGCGGATACTGGGGATGGGATCCGGTCGAAAACGCTTCGCTGATGCCATGGCTCACCGGCACGGCGTTCCTTCATTCCGTCATGATGCAGGAAAAGCGCGGCATGTTGAAGACCTGGAACATGTGGCTGATCTTTTCCACCTTCATGCTTTCGATCTTCGGCACTTTCTTGACTCGCAGCGGCGTAGTCAGTTCCGTACATGCGTTTGCGCAATCTTCGATCGGCGACTGGTTTGTCGCGTTTCTCGCGATCATCTTCGTGACTTGCCTCTTCTTCTATATAAAGAATCGCTCGCACCTGCGCACCGAACACAAACTTGAATCGCTGGTCTCGCGCGAATCCAGTTTCCTGTTCAACAACCTCTTATTGCTGGTAGCGTGCTTCACCGTTCTTTGGGGAACGCTCTTTCCGGTGCTTTCGGAGTGGGTTCAGGGGCACAAAGTTACAGTCGGACCTCCATTCTTTAATCGTGTGAATGTGCCGGTCGCGTTGCTGCTTTTGCTGCTGACCGCGGTCGGACCATTGCTCGCATGGGGGAGGACGTCAGTCGAGAGCCTGAAACGCAACTTCCTATGGCCTGCCATCGGCGCGCTTGCCGTTGGCGTGTTGCTAGTGGCGCTCGGCATGAAGCCGTGGACAGATATTTCCTACTTCTACTCGCTGATGACGATCATGTTGTCCGCGCTGGTGGCGTTCACGGTAATTTCCGAATTCGTTCGCGGAGGCCGCGTGATTGGCCGCCATACCGGCCAGAATCTTTTCGCCTCCATGGTGCAACTCGCGCATCGCAACACTCGCCGCTACGGCGGATACATCGTCCACTTCGGCGTGATCGTCATTATGATCGGTTTCGCCGGCTCCGTATTCAATCAGGATAAAGAGCAAGAGATGGGCTTCGGCGACAAGTTGACCATCGGCGCTTACACGCTGGTCTGTCAGTCGTACACTCAGGATGACAATCCGAATTATGGCAGCGAATGGGCCGTGATGAATGTTTTCAAAGGCGGCAAGCAGATCGCCACGCTCAACCCCGAGCGCCGTTTCTACAAGGCGAGCCAGCAAACTTCCACCATGGTCGCCAACCGCTCGACGCCACAAGAAGATCTCTATGTGGTCTACGAAGGCCAGAATCCGGACACGGGAAAGCCGATCATTAAGGTCCATCTGAATCCCCTGGTCATGTGGATTTGGATTGGCGTTTGGATCATCATCGCCGGGACGGTCGTAGCCCTGATCCCCAATGCGGTACCGGTGAGAGTTCCAGTCCCGGCCCGAATGCGCGCCGAACCGGTGGGAGCGGGCGACTGATGGGGGCCGAAACCAATCTGTTATCCCGCCTCTTCTTGTCATCCCGAGCGAAGCGAGGGATCTGCAGTTCTCGACCTTCCCAAGAAATTGCGGATTCCTCGTCGCTGCGGCTGCTCGGAATGACAGGTTTTTTCTTGAGGCGCAGCGCGCAACTAATCCTGCTGACTCTCGCCCTCTTCACCCTGCTCGGCGCCGGCGACGAACCCGCCCGCGTCAACGATCTCGGCCATCGCATGATGTGCGTCTGCGGATGCAACCAGATACTGCTCGAATGCAATCACGTCGGCTGCGCTTACTCCGATCGCATGCGTGCCGAACTTGTAGCTGCCGTGGATCGCGGCGACAACGACGACTTAACCCTGCAGGGATTCGTTCAGAAATATGGAACAACCGTAATGGCCGCGCCCACCAAAACAGGATTTAACCGTGTGGCCTGGATCATGCCGTATCTGGTTTTAGTGCTCGGACTGGTGATGGTTACGCTAATCGTCCGCACTTGGAGATCACGTCCGCTGATACTGCCAGTGGGCGCGGTTGCCGCTGTCCACGGCGCGGAGCTTGAGCGCTTCCGCAATCAAGCCCGGAGGGACACCGAAATATGAGCATCGAATTTCTGACTTGCATTCTGATCACGATCGGCGCGCTGGTCTACATATTTTATCTACCGGGCAAGCTTTATATGGGACCGGAAAAAACTCGCGTCATTTATTTACGCGAGCGCAAGGAAGCCATCTACGAAAATCTTCGCGACCTGAATTTCGAGTTCAAAGCCGGCAAGTTTCCAGATTCCGACTATCAGACCATGAAGACTTCGCTCGAAGAAGAAGCCGCCGCAGTTCTGGCCGAGATCGCTCATTTGGAAGAAGCCGCCGCCAATCCACCAATTCGCCCCCGCAAAGGAGCCAGAGTTTGAATCTTGGTAAACAGAAAACCGGGGGATTTTTTCTCCTGCTTTGCACGATGCTTCTAGCTTCCGCCGCTGCGCAAACCCTGACCGGCAAAGTGACAAACGGCACCACCAACAAGCCTGCCACTGGCGACGACGTCGTGCTCCTCAGTTTAGGCCAGGGGATGGAGGAATCCGGTCGCACCCAGACCGACGCGAAGGGCCACTTCAGCGTCAAACTTGACGACCCCGCGAGCCCGCATCTCGTGCGCGTCATCCATCAAGGGGTGACTTATCACCGCATGGCGCCTCCGGGAACCACTTCGGTCGAGGTGCAGGTTTACGATGTCTCGAAGAAGGTTGAGGGCATCAGCGTAACCGCCGACGTAATGCGTTTTCAGGCGCAGGGCAACGAACTGCAGGGCATCCGCCTTTTTGCCGTAAATAATACTTCCGATCCGCCGCGCACCCAGATGAACGACCAGAGCTTTGAGTTCTATCTCCCCGACGGCGCTCAAATTGACCAAAGCATGGCCATGACGGCCGGAGGCCAGCCCATCAACTCGGCTCCGGTACCGCAAAAACAAAAGGACCGCTACGCATTTCTGTTTCCGCTGCGTCCCGGAGAAACTCAGTTCCAGGTCAGCTATCACCTCCCCTACAGCGGCGATGCCAGCTTCGACCCCAAGACGCTTTACGGGGCCAAGCATTTTGTGGTGGTGATGCCGAAATCCATGCAGTTCGCCGCCAGCCCAGGCGCAGCCTTTCAAGCCATGAACGATCCGCGCCAAGGGGACGCAATCGTACAGGTCGCTTCCGACACCACCGCCGGGCAAAAACTCGCCTTCAAGATTTCGGGCACAGGAACGCTGGCCGAACCGGGAGACGATAGCCAAGGTCCACCCACTCCCGTCGGCGGCGCGCAGACCAGCGGCGCAGTAGCCGGACGCGACTCCCGTCCCGGCGGCGGACTCGGCCCGCCCATCGACGCTCCCGATCCGTTGCAAAAATATCGCTGGTACATTCTCGGAGGCTTTGGAATTGTGCTGGCTGCAGGCGCACTCTATATCGCCACTCGCTCGAAAGCCGCCGCCATCCCCGATTTCGGTCCGACGGACGCCGAGCTCGGCATTCCCCCCGCGCCGAAACCCAAGCCCGCAGATCGCTCCGCGCTACTGCTCGAAGCTCTGAAAGAAGAAATCTTCCAACTCGAAGTCGAACACAAGCAAGGCCGAATCTCGCAGCAAGAATACGAAAAAGCAAAAGCCGCGCTGGATCAAACCCTGGAACGCGCAGTAAAACGAGGCGCACTCAAAGTCAGCTAATGAATAATATGGATGACGGGCGTCCGCGCCCGTCCGCTGGGCAAACGAATCGCTAGAGCCCGACCAGCATTTCTGACAATCACACCTTGCGCCTTGCCCAATCCCCGATCTGAATCCCCGGCCCTCGCGCACCATCTAATGTAGTGAGATCTTCATGGGTAACACATTCAAAACCGCGTTTCTGCTGACGCTGCTTACTCTGTTGCTGATGTTCATCGGTCGAGCCTTCGGCGGGGAGAATGGCATGCTGCTGGCGCTGGCATTCGCCGCGATCATGAACTTCGTTTCCTATTTCTACTCGGACAAGATCGCGCTCGCGATGTATCGCGCCCAGCCAGTCACACGCGAGGAATTGCCCCGCGCTTACGCCGCTGTTGAGCGCCTCACCCAGAAAATCGGCATCCCGATGCCGAAGATTTACGTGATTCCCAACGAATCCCCCAACGCCTTCGCCACCGGGCGCAACCCGCAACACGCGTCGGTGGCTGTGACTCAGGGAATCCTCAACTTGCTTAACGATGAGGAACTCGAAGGCGTTCTGGCGCACGAACTGGGACATGTGAACAACCGCGACATCCTTATTAGTTCGGTGGCCGCGACGGTTGCCGGAGCCGTTACTATGCTGGCCAGCATGGGACGCTTCGCAATGATTTTTGGCGGTATGGGCAGTGATCGTGATGAAAATCGCGGCGGCGGATTCGGCGCGCTTCTCATGCTGATCCTGGCGCCGATTGCCGCGTCATTAATTCAGCTTGCCGTGTCGCGCTCGCGCGAATATCAGGCCGACGCTACTGGCGCGCACTTCACCGGCAATCCGTACGCGCTCGCCAGCGCGCTTTCAAAACTCGACGCTTACTCGCGCCGCTTGCCCTTGCAGGCCACGCCGTCGACCGCGCACCTATTTATTATTCAGCCATTCCTTGGGATGAACTTCGGCAGCCTGTTTTCGACTCATCCCCCAATCGCAAAGCGAATCGAGCGCTTGACGGGAAGGCCGGCGGAGTTTACGCCGTAGAAGCTATCAGCTATCAGCCATCAGCTTTCAGCAAGGGCTCCGAACCATATTTTCCGAGCTGAAAGCTGAGAGCTGACAGCTTTCCCATAACCTCCGTAACCGCCGACCCTTCGAGCCCCCATAGTAGAATCCCAATAATGTCCCCTGAGACCGCCAGCGCCGTTTCGCATCGTGCGGCGCAACTGGAAAACGCCCTTCGCAAAGTCATTCGAGGCAAGGACGACATTCTTCGTCTGGCCGTCGTTTCCCTGATTGCTCGCGGACACCTCCTGATCGAAGGCGTTCCCGGCGTCGGCAAAACTACTTTGGGGCAGGCTCTCGCGCGGGCTCTCGATTGCACTTTTCAGCGCGTGCAGTTCACCAGCGACATGCTCCCCTCGGATGTTCTCGGGATTTCAATCTACTCTGCTGTCGAGCAACGGTTCGAATTTAAGCGTGGCCCAGTCTTTACCAATGTGCTGTTGGCCGACGAAATCAATCGCACCACGCCGAAAACCCAATCCGCGCTGCTCGAAGCCATGAACGAAAGTCAGGTCACGGTCGACGCGCACTCGTATCCGCTGCCGCAGCCGTTCCTGGTTATTGCCACGCAAAATCCGGTTGAACACCACGGCACTTATCCCTTGCCGGAATCGCAACTCGATCGTTTCCTGATGCGCGTAAGGATGGGCTACCCCGACAGCAATGCCGAGCGCGAGATTCTGCGCTCGGAAGCTGGCACTACGCAGTTGGAATCAATGAAGCCGGTGCTCAGTGCAGCGGACGTACTCGAAATGCAGCAGGCGGTTACGCAAGTCCGCGTGGATGAATCGCTGGTCAGCTATGCGCTGAGCATCGTCAGAAAAACGCGGGAGTCCGAACAGCTCTCTCTCGGCGTCTCGCCCCGCGGTTCGCAAATGCTTTATCGCGCCGCCCAAGCCATGGCGTTCCTTGACGGCCGCACTTTCTGCACACCCGATGACATCAAGCCGCTCGTCGTGCCCGTCTTTGCCCATCGTGTCGTGGTCAATGGACTTTACTCTTCGACTCTGAAGAAGTCGGAGCAGGCGGAACAGGCCATCCAGGAGATCGTGGAAAGTACGCCCGTGCCGGTTTAACTTTCAGACGACCTCGATTATCCAAGCCGCTGGCCCACCCTTACGTCTCAAATCAAGACGCGCTTTTAAGCTATCCGCTAGACGCAATGAATCACCTTCGAGTAGAATGTTGGCTCTGAACTTAATGCTATAAATGTGGCAGCCAGCACTTCTTTGGAATTGCCTACAAGACTTTAAGTCAGTAGCGACGGTTCTAACGGTTCCCATGCGGTGGATTCCCAATCTTGTACGTGCATGGATATACAAAGCTGATTAAATAGTTTCGGAGGACGATATGTCGTTTCATCCCAGGTTAAGTTTGCGTGTGCTATGTAGTAGTTTGTTGCTGATGTTAACTGTGGTCCTGCTCTCGGCCGTCACCCTCGCGCAGGACGTGGAGACCCCGAAGGACGAAATCTTCGTCGGCTATCAGTGGCTGCATCCCGGTGGTACCGTTCCCAATCCGTTTGGCAATTACAACGCACCAACCGGCCAAAGACTTTCCGATATGACCGCGGGCTTTGGCGCCGCCTACACGTACAACTTCCAAAAGTTTTTCGGACTGGAAGGCGACTTTGGATATAACTGGGATAACTACGAGTCCACTCTTTCAGTCGGTCCCAAGTTTACCGCCCGAACCGAATCGGCCAACTATTTTCTACACACTCTCCTGAGCTACAACCGGCTCGGCGTAGACGGCCTGCCCAACGGGAATGGCATCGGCGCGGTTCTCGGTGGCGGCATGGATCTCAAGCTGACTCATCTGTTCTACTGGCGAGTCTTCGAAGCCGACTACGTCTATGGGCGGCAAAACTATTCCTCCGTTGTGTCTTCGGCGTTCCCCGACCTTCGGCGTGTCTCGCTCGAGGGAATACGCCTGCGCACCGGCCTCGTGTTCAACTTTGGCTATCCTCCGTCGGTGACACCGAGCGCGACTTGCTCGGTGCAGCCCAGCGAAGTTTTGCAGGGCGAACCCATCACCGCGACGGTAACGACCGCCAACTTTAATCCCAAGCACACCTTGAATTACGCTTGGGCTGGTTCGGGCGGAAAAGTTACCGGCAGCACCACTACCGCCAGCATCGACACCAATGGAGTTGCCGGCGGCACCTACCCCGTTACCGCTACGGTCACGGATCCGAAAGTAAAGAATGGCGGACAAGCCACCTGCACCGCGAACTACACGGTGAAGGAGCCGCCGAAGAATCCGCCGACCATGTCTTGCTCGGCCAGCCCGAGCTCGTTGCAGGCGGGTGGAAGCGCGACTATCACTTGCACCTGCACCAGTCCGGACAACGTTCCGGTCACAGTCGGGAACTGGACCGCAACCAGCGGTACGGTCACGGGCAGCGGGAACACCGGCACTCTTAATACTGCGGGTGCATCTCCTGGTCCGGTCACGGTGAGCGCGACCTGTACGGATTCGCGCGGGCTGAGTACGCCAGCCTCCACACAGGTGACGGTTGAAAATCCGCCACCACCGCCGCCGCAAGCCAGCAAGCTTACGGATTGCGACTTCGCGAACATGGCTAAGATCAAGAAGCCGTGGCGCGTGGACAACGAGTGCAAAGGCAAACTGGACGACGTGGCCAAGAACCTGCAGCAGAATGCAGACAACAAACTGGTCATCGTCGGCAATGCTGAACCGACTGAGAAGCGTCCGAACCTGGCGGCGGAACGTGCCGTCAATTCGAAGGCTTATCTCACCAGCGGCGAAGCCAAGCTGGGAATCGATCCTAACCGCATCGAGTGCCGCACCGGCAGCGCTGGCACCATGAGCGCGGAATATTGGATCGTGCCCGCCGGAGCTACGTTCTCCGAAGCAGGCACGCAACCCGTGGATGAATCGGTCGTGAAAGCAGTTCCGGATCATCCGCATGTCGCGCCGAAGAGGAAGGCAAAGCCCGCGGCTCAGCAGTAGCCGAGGCCAAGCCCGTCAAGCAGTATTCGTCGAACAACAGCCGGTCGAGCGCAAGCTCGGCCGGCTTTTTCTTGCGCGTACGCCTTTCATCCCGTAGAGACCTAGCTAGCTACGTCTCGTTTGGTCGGCTTTGGTGTCGGGGAGTAGACTGAGACGAGAATTTCAGGTTAAGGGGAATCGCATGCTCGCCCAGAACAATGAGGTAATCACCAAGGATCCCGATATTCTCGGGGGAACTCCCGTTTTTCGAGGAACGCGCGTACCGTTTCAGAATCTGCTGGACTACCTGGAAGGTGGGCAGACGCTGCACGAGTTTCTGGAAGATTTTCCCACGGTCAGCCGTGAAGCTGCAGTCCATGCGCTGGAACACGCGAAATCGCTCGTCGTCAGCCAACTCCGATGAAACTGCTGCTCGACGAATGCCTTCCAAGAAAACTCAAGAATCATTTGCCAGGGCATGAATCCCACACCGCGGGTGGCCCAGGTCTCGCGGTTTTTGAGACCTGGGTTCCTCGCCAACTCTCCGTTTTTAGTCGGCCTTAGGAAATGGGCCTTGGGGAAGATCCCACCCAACCGTCAGCCCTCGGAGTATACTTCTCTGCGGTCGCCGCTACTCCCCCGCCGCGACCTGTCCCTTCCGACAGGACACAATATGAGAACCGACAACCTTGCAGAGCGCGGTCACAAGTGGGCTCGTGGCGGATTCGGTGCATCGAGGAGCGCCTGCTGTTTCTTTCTGTTCTGCGCCCTGACCGCAATTACCACGCCTGCGCAGACCTTCACCATCCTGGTAAATTTCGATAACACCAACGGCGCGCTTCCTACCGCTCCTCCCGTCCAGGGTCTGGACGGGAAGTTTTACGGCACAACCACGGACGGCGGGACCAATGCCGTGGGTACGGTTTTCAAAATCACCTCGGCCGGCCAATTCACTACGCTTTATAACTTCTGCTCTCTAGACAAGTGCGGTGACGGTGCTAACCCTTCTGGCGAACTGCTTCTCGCGTTGGACGGAGACTTCTACGGAACAACCAGTGACGGCGGCGGGCACGGAGATGGTGAAGTCTTCAAAATCTCGGCAAGCGGGAAGTTCACGAGGCTAGGCAGCTTTCGCGGTGCGAGTCGTGGCCAGGGGGCACACCCCGGCGGAGCTCTAATTCAAGGGACCGATGGAGACTTCTACGGAACCGCTGGCGGCGGACGGAATCAGTCGGGCACGATCTTCAAGATGACCCCAAAGGGCAGTTTGACGACGCTTTACAGCTTTTGTGCTCAAAATGACTGCGATGACGGAGCCGAGCCTGGAGCAGTGCTGGTGCAAGCCACCAATGGGAATTTCTACGGAACAACCGTCCTTGGCGGGGCCGAAGGCAAGGGTACGGTATTCGGAATTACGCCAGCCGGTAAGCTAACCACGCTTTATAGCTTTTGTGCCGAGAGCAACTGCACCGACGGCAGCTACCCTTACGCAGGGTTGGTTGAAGCTACCAATGGGGACCTCTACGGGACAACATTTGGTGGCGGGACCAATGGCGCCGGTACAGTTTTCAAAATCACCTACCGGGGCCAGTTGACGACGCTGTACAGCTTTTGCTCGCAAACCAACTGTGCCGACGGCAGCGGCCCTACTGGATTGGTGCAAGGCACAGGCGGGAATTTCTACGGGGGCACCGGTGGCGGGACCGGAGGCACAGCATTCGAAATAACTGCGGATGGCAACTTGACAACGCTTTACAGCTTTGACGGCCTCGGCCCTGCCGGTTTGACCCAAGGCACTGACGGAAAGTTCTATGGTACGAGCTACAGGGGCGGTAGCAGCGACGTTGGCACGGTCTTTAGCCTGGCCGTGGGGTTTGGACCGTTCGTAGAAACGCTGCCCACGTCGGGCAAGGTTGGTGCGACCGTCAAGATTCTGGGAACGAATTTGACCGGCTCGACCAGCGTCACTTTTAACGGCACAACGGCCACGTTCACCGTGGTATCGAGTTCCGAAATTGAAACTACGGTTCCGACCGGCGCAACCACCGGCAAGGT
>JBEKGG010000059.1:0-23246 GCA_050012915.1 Terriglobales bacterium
AAGAAGGGCTTGCGCAGTTGACATAGGGCTGTGGTAAACTTCGGGGCCTAACGCAGCATGGTGTTTTTGAACGAGCTATGACGATAGACAAACCCTGTCCTCTGGAGGTCTGGTAAATGGGCCTCGCCCTGCTTGTAATTATCTGGTTGATTACCCTGGTGAGCACGTATTTTTTCGCAGCTCAAACCTGGTGGCTGCCGCATGGCGTGTCGACGTCGACGCCGTGGATTGACCATCAGTTCGCCTTGACGTATTTGATCATGGGCGTGGTATTTGTGGCCGCGCAGGGCGCACTTGGTCTGTTTGTCTGGCAATACCGCGACCGCGGAAGCGCCAGCAAAGTCAACTATTCTCATGGCAACACCACCATGGAAGTGACCTGGACGGCGCTGACGGCCATTCTTTTTATTGGGCTGAACCTGATGGGCAGTCCGATCTGGGCGTCGGAGCGTTTTGCGCCGGCGGAAGCAGGTTCGGTTCCGGTGGAAGTGACGGGCATGCAGTTTGCCTGGTACTTCCGCTATCCCGGGCCGGATGGAAAGTTCGGCCGGACCGATGCCAAGCTGATCGATCCTTCCTCAGGCAACGAAGCCGCGGTGGGGCTGGATCCCGCCGATCCCGCGTCCAAGGACGATGTGGTCACGGGCACCATGTATATTCCGGTGAACCGGCAAGTGGATTTGAGATTGCGTGCGATCGACGTAATCCACAGCTTTTTTATTCCCCAGATGAGGTTCAAGCAGGATGCGGTGCCGGGGCTGGAGATTCATATGCACTTCACGCCCACCGAGATTGGCGACTACGAAATTGCCTGCGCCGAACTGTGCGGGCTGGGGCATTACAAGATGCACGGCATGGTGCACGTGGTGAGTCAGGAAGACTTTGACAAGTGGGTGGCGGCACGGGAGGCAGAGAAATAACCATGGCGACGAGCGCAACAATCCATTCGCACGCGGGACCGCAGGGATTTATCCGCAAGTATATTTTCAGCCTGGATCATAAAGTGATCGGGCTGCAGTATTACTTTCTGGCGCTGGTGGCGGTGTTTGTCGGCATGTTTTTGTCGTTGCTGATGCGCATTCACATGGTCTGGCCGACGGCGGTGCTGCCGCTGGTGGGAACGATCGCACCGGAAACGTATTTGCAACTGCTGACCATGCACGGCACGATTATGGTGTTTTTCGTGTTGACCACGGCGCCGCAGAGCGGGTTCGGGAATTATTTTCTTCCGATCCAGATTGGCGCGCCGGATATGGCGTTTCCGGTGCTGAACATGCTTTCGTTCTGGACGACGTTCGTGGCCTTTGTCACTCTGCTGGCTGCGTTCTTTGTGGCTGGCGGAGCCCCGCTGCACGGCTGGACCGGCTACGCGCCGCTGAGCGCGCTTACCAATTCCGGGCCGGGCGAACAAATGGGCGCGGATTTATGGATCACGAGCATCGCGCTTTTCTGCATTGCCTCGTTGATGGGTGCGCTGAACTTCATCACCACAACGCTGGACCTGCGGGCCAAGGGCATGACCATGATGCACCTGCCGCTGACGGTTTGGTCCTGGTTCATTACCGCGATTCTGGGCCTGCTGGCGTTCGGCGTGCTGCTCTCGGCGGGCATTCTGTTGTTGCTCGATCGCAATCTCGGAACCAGCTTTTATGTTCCGCTGGTGGTGGTCAACGGGCAGGTGATGGGGCATAAGGGTGGCTCACCCTTGTTGTGGCAGCATCTGTTCTGGTTCTTCGGGCATCCCGAAGTTTACATCGCGATTGTGCCGGGCATGGGCGTGGCTTCGCAGATACTTTCGACCTTCTCGCGTAAACCGATCTTCGGATACAAAGCCATGGTGTACGCGCTCATGGCCATCGGCTTACTTGGGTTTATGGTGTGGGGCCATCACATGTTCATGAGCGGGATGAGCCCGTACACGGCGTTTTCTTTTTCGCTGATGACCATGGCCATCGGCGTCCCCTCGGCGATCAAGACGTTCAACTGGCTGGGAACGCTTTACGGCGGGCGGGTGCGATTCCAGTCGCCCATGCTCTATGCCATCGGCTTCGTTTCGTTGTTCGTATCCGGCGGATTGAGCGGGCCATTTCTGGCGCAGCCGGTGCTCGATATTCCGTTGCATGACACGGCTTTTGTCGTGGGCCACTTCCATCTGATCATGGGAGTAGCTGCGATCTTCGGCATGTTCGCAGGCACGTATTACTGGTTTCCCAAGATGTTTGGCCGCATGATGAATGAGACTTGGGCACGGATCCACTTCGTGATCACGCTGGTGGGGACGTATTGCATTTTCATGCCGATGCATTATCTGGGCATGGCGGGCCAGCCGCGGCGCTACTCGCAGTTCACGGAGTTGGCTTATCTGCAGCACCTGCTGCCACTCAATCGCTTCATCACCTATGCGGCCATCATTACGGTGTTGGCGCAGTTCATCTTTTTGTTTAATTTGATCCACAGCATGTTCTGGGGTGCGAAGGCGAGCGACAATCCGTGGGAGTCGACGACGCTCGAGTGGACGACGGCAACGCCGCCGCCGCACGATAATTTTGGCGGCCATACTCCGGTGGTGAATCACGGGCCGTATGAATACAGCGTGCCGGGCGCGCCGCGGGATTACATCATGCAAACCGATCCGGCGACGGTGGCATCACATTAAGCGGGATCGCGGGCGAGGGCGCCCGCGCCACACAGCACATGGCTACTTTCAGTCCTCCGATTTCGATTGATGTGCCGAAAACCGGCCAGGGTGGCGGCGGGACGCGTCCCCCTGCGTTCGGCGGAGGCGGCGATGGACGCGGCGACGGTTCGCCCGACTACGGAGCGCGGCTGCGTAGAGTCCGCTTGGGGTTGGCGATCGGGCTGACTTCGATCACCATGATCTTTGTTTCGCTGACCAGCGCGTACGTGGTGCGGCGGGGGTTGCCCACCCTTGACGAACGTACCAACTCGTATGTCCGCGATTGGATTCCGGTCGACCTTCCGATCTGGTTGCTGCTGGTCAACACAGCATTGTTGATGGCAAGCAGTATCACGGTGGAACTGGCGCGGCGGCAGATTACGCGGCAGGCGGCGCTGGCACCGGTTCGTTCCATCCCCGGGGTTTCGCTCGGAGAGGACAAAGGGTTTCCCTGGCTGGCGGTCACGGCTGTTCTCGGCGGCGGATTCCTGACCGGGCAGTGGATGGCCTGGCGCGAGCTCGCGGATCGCGGTTTTTATCTTTCCACCAGCGCCAGCAGTTCGTTTGTTTATCTGTTGACCGCAACTCACGGCGTCCATCTGGCGGGAGGCATTCTGGTGCTGCTCTACGCGGCGACGGTATCGCTCTTGCACCGGCCGGTGGAGGCGCGGCGCATCGTGGTCGACGTTACCGCCTGGTATTGGCATTTCATGTTTTTGCTGTGGCTCTATATCTTCGGGCTGTTGTGGTTCATGCGCTAAATACTGAAGGAGACCGAAAACATGTCTGAAGTCGCGGTGCAACACGGGGGGCTGGAAGTTTTCGAGCCGTCGCTGTTTGGCACCTACTCCAAAAAAATCGGGATGTGGCTTTTTCTGCTCTCCGACACGCTGACCTTCGGAGCGCTGCTGTTCGCCTACAGTTACGGACGCATTTCGAATCCCGACTGGCCCACGCCGTTTGGCAAGGACAGTATCACCAACGCCACCATCATGACCGGCTGCCTGCTCTCCAGTTCGCTGACCATGGTGCTGGCGGTGATGGCGGCGCGGCGCAACGACCGCAGCTGGACGCGCAACTGGATTCTGCTCACCATGGTCTTCGGAGTGGCCTTCATCGTGCTGCACGGCAGAGAGTGGGGTCACCTGATTGAAGAAGGCATGCTTCCGGGCGCCAACCCCTGGTCGGCGGTGCCGCAGTTCGGGGGAACGTTCTTCACTCTGACCGGCATGCACATGCTGCATGTCACCATCGGTGTCATTTATCTGGGCGTGGTTTCGCTGCGCAAAGCATTCTTGCCCATCCTGCTGGCCCTCTGGGGCGTAGGCTGGTGGCTGATTCCGGCCGATAGCGTTTTTCACTACGGCATCCACGTGCTGCTCGTCGGATTCATTGTGGCTGCCATGATCCTGTTTCTGAAGCCCAAAGATTACGACGCACCCGATGTCGAAATCGCCGGACTGTACTGGCACTTTGTCGACCTGGTCTGGATGTTCATTTTCCCGCTGGTCTATCTCATGTCCACGCGGGTGTGATGTGAAAAGTTTTTGACGTCATCCTGAGGAGCGAGAGCTCCGAAGAGCCTGTCCTGAGCGAAGCCGAAGGATCTTGCGAGTTGCACGAAGAGTTTAACGGGAGAGAATGAATGCACACTGCCGCCGCAACACACGATGCAGAAGCCAAGGGACAATACTTCTGGGTCTGGGGCGTACTGCTGCTGCTCACCGCGGTCGAGGTCGTCCTGGCTTACAGACGGGTCTTTGAGCCGCTGCACATGCTGGAAGCGCTCATGATTCTTTCGATCATCAAGTCCGCTCTGATCATCGGATACTTCATGCACTTGAAATATGAGATCCCCGCCATGAAGTGGGTCATGATGACCGCCGTCTGCGCCTGCCTCTGCCTCATGTGCATCTTCTTATCTTCTTCCCAGACGCCTTCCGCATCGTCCACCTGGGTGTCCAATGAAGGCGGAGGTTCGCTAAACGTGGCAACCGAACCCATCTTTATTGCTGGCGCTTCGCCCGCGACTGCTAACCACGGGCCAACTTCCGCCACGAGCCTGACCGGCGCGATTTCTGATTATTTGGCGCTGACCAAACCCGAAGTCAATTTCCTGATCGGACTTGCAACCTGCACCGGATTCTACTTAGGTCACGCGACGCAGTCAGAACGTTTTCCGTTCCTGCTGCTGATCAACACGCTGTTGGGTACGCTGTTAGTCGCCAGCGGCACGGGCACGTTGAACCAGTACATCGAACGGAGCTTCGATGCGAAGATGCGCCGGACTGCCCGACGTCCGCTCGCAGCCGGCCGGTTGACACCTTCCGCAGTTCTTGGGTTCGGCGTTACCTTGTCGGCAACGGGCAGCATTTATCTGGCAGTAACCGTCAATGCACTCGCGAGTCTGCTCGCCGTTCTTACGCTATTGTCTTACTTGTTTCTCTACACTCCGCTTAAACGAATAACGCCTTTGTGCATTGTAGTCGGAGCCTTCCCTGGGGCTGCGCCGCCGCTGATCGGATGGGCGGCAGCATCGGGCAAATTGAGTGAGGGAGCATGGCTCCTTTACGCCATTCTTTTCCTGTGGCAGTTCCCGCACTTCATGGCGATCGCGTGGATGTACCGCGAAGACTACGACCGTGCTGGCTACTTTGTGTTGCCGCACGGTGAGGCGAGGACTCGCTTTGTGACGCTACAGACTGTTTTGCCGCTTCTGGCTCTCATCCCGCTTGGCCTTTTTCCTGCCTCGGCGCAACACCCAAGCTTTCTCTACTGCGCGGGCGCTTTGCTCCTCAGTTTAGGGTTCTTATACTACGGATCACAATTCGTCCTGCACAGATCCAGCGCGAGCGCGCGTCGACTCCTCTTTGCATCGATCATTTACCTTCCATCGATGTTCATACTGATGAGCCTTTTTGCAGGTAGTGAACATGCGGCGAGATTCTTTACGTTCTAGCCTAGAGGGGTTTCAAGAAGAGCGGCGGCTCGAATTCTGCGGGGTCATTGCGGTTTCGTATTCTTGATCAGTTCAAGATCGAGGCTGACCGACACTTCATCGCCGACCACAACTCCACCCGATTCCATCGCCTCATTCCAGATGATCCCGAACTTCTTTCGGCTGATCTGAGTGCTGGCAGCCAGGCCGATTTTCTCATTGCCGCGGGCATCGCGGATGGGTGGGCTCGGGCCGTCCACATCCAGCACCACCTCTTGAGTGGTAGCGTTAATGGTCAGATCGCCCGTCACTTTTAGTCTGCCATCACCCGTCTTTTCCACCCGCTTGGACTTGAACTTCATCACAGGGTAGCGGGCCACATCGAAGAAATCGGCAGTCTTCAATTGAGCATCACGCTTGGCGACTCCCGTGTTCACGGTGGAGCAGTCGATGGTGGCTTCCACGGTGTCCCGCGCGACATCTTTCGGATCATAGGTTACGGAACCAGTGACCCCCGCGAAGTCACCGCGCACCGTCGAGATCATCAGGTGACGAACGCTAAAGTGGGCCGCACTGTGGAGCGGATCGATCCGCCAGGTGGCCTTTTGAGCGCGTAAGCACGGGGAAAAGATCAGCGCTGCCCCCAGCATTACGATTAATCGGCGCATTCTTGTAGTCCATTGAGTTGTCATGATGATTGACGTACCTCGCCGGCGGTCCTGCGCCCAGTGTATCGCAGGCGAGGTTGCCGTTGCCTGCGGATATGTAGATCAAGCCGCCATCCAACTTCTCATGTTTCGATTGAGAGTCGTCATCATGCCACGTCGTTACATGTGCGCATTGCGCGTAAGGTATTGCGGTTAGTCAAAGGACTCTCCAACCAGTTCTTCACTTTTCTTCCAGAGTGCCTCGGCGTTGTTTGGATCGAGCGCATAACTGCGCACGCTTTCGTTTATGCCCACGGGCAGGCCGTTCGGCACGAGATGGCTCACGTGGCAGTCCTCGCAGTATTGGCCGCCGATCTCGTCAGCAGAAGCAACGACAGCCGCCCACACTGAAGTTGTGCTCCCTGAGGAATCGTCTTCCACTGGAATGGACCTTTGCCTTGAGCTGCACGCTGCTGATTTATCTGGTCGATCATTTTTTTAGTACGGCTTGGATCTTGATAAGGACCCATTTCGGTTTGAATACCACCTGGGTGCACAGCGACCGCACGTACGCCACTGTCTCGATGACGTTTGTCGAACGCAACGGCAAGCAGGATGTTCGCGGTTTTGGATCTGCCGTAAGCAAGCATCGGGTCATAAGGCGTGCGTTCAAAGTTGGGATCGTCCAGGTCCACATTCGCGTAACGATGCCCCGCAGAAGACAAATTGATGAGCCGTCCGCCATCGCGGATGAGTGCCGCAATCCGGTTGACCAGCACAAAGTGGCCCAAGTGATTCGTCCCGAACTGCGTTTCGAAGCCGTCGGCGGTGTGGCCGAACGGTGTGGCCATCACTCCGGCATTAGCGATGACCACGTCCAAGGTTTCCCGTTCGCCAGCAAGTGGTCGGCACAAGCCCGTACGCTTTTCAAGTTGGCAAGATCGAGTTCAACGAGTTCGAAGCTCCCACCGTTGGCCCCTTGCGAGCATGGATGTTACTGTTCGTCGATTACATCGCGACCAAGCAGATCATCGGCCCCGCGCTAAATTCGCTGGTGGGAGGGCCCTCGAAGCTGTACGAAGGTTCACGCGCTCAAATCCAGGGAGCGATCGATTCGCTGGTGAAGCGCGCAATCAAGAGCGGCGACATTCGTCGAGATCTGGAGCATTCGATCTGCTCCGCGCCCTTATCGGCGTCTCCCACGTGGCGTCGGGTCCTGACTGGCAGCAAAGCGCCAGTAGACTTGTGGATGACCTCATTACGGTTCGCGGCCAATCAAGTAGACGCGACGCTGACTTCGCAGGTTACAAACGTCGAAAATTCTCGGAGCCTGCTTCGGACTTCTCAATCCAGCTCTGGCGGACCTGCCAGAGCCCGGATCAGTTTGCTTACGCTGTGCGCGACATTGAACGACTCAGCGACCGCAGAAGTATCGAGCAATCCAAGTCCGCAGGTTGCCGTGATCATCGCGCGCTGAGCAAATTTTTGGGGATCGCCAGCCAGCGATGCCGCTTTCAGCCAGCGAACAAAAATGCTCGCCGAATCGACAGCGCTCAGACCTGGCCGCGTGGGCACTATTCCATACGCAACCGTTCCGCCCTGTTGCATGAAGTCCAGCGCATGCCAATCGGCAAAGAATAAGTCGAGTCCTTCATGGGCATCGAACGAGATGATGTCTGGTTGCACGCGCCACATACGCTCGAAGGGACGCGCTGCGCAGCAGTGCAGTCCGGCATAGGCTCCATGAATTCGAGCGCCATTGAGCGTGGCGGCCAACGCATTGAGCCTCTGTTCTTCCGGGACGTTGTTTGCGACAGATGCGTCCAGGCACAAGGCCGGTTCGTCAACAAACAGCAGCACAGGCAAGCCAGCCGATTTCAGGCGATCAATCTGCCAGCCGATGATCTGCGAAACATGAAACGCGATGGCTGCGAAAAGTGCGGGATCGGCCAGGAAGGGCCGACCTTTGTGAAACAGATACGCCGACAGCGTGATTGGGCCTTCGATCTGCCCCTTGATGGCGGCCGCGGCCTTGAAGAGACCAGATGACAACGCTTTTTCGAACGCGCCGAAGCCTGCCGCGTTTGCCGATGTTAACTCTCCACGACTCCGGTGCAGAAGTTCGAGAAGCGAATCGATCTGGCCTTCTTTCACCTCGTAACCGTAGCCTTCCTCACGAGGTTCGATCAGGTTTTCGACAATGCCGAGGCCTTGGCCCACGATACTCTCCTGATCTGAGAGTTGGGGTAACTGAGGCCAAAAAGGAATTTCCGGCGAGAATTCGGCCACTGCACGAATTGCCGATGGTACAGACGTGAGAGGCAGGCTGCCAATGCCCGTGACCGCGCCAGCCGCGACGAAGGGCATTCGCCTACTGTGAGACTTGATTGCGGTCGTGTGCACTCTTCTTGATACTCCCGGAAAGTCCCTTGCGTTTAACGCTATCACGCTTACTTCAGTGATCGCCCGCCTTGGGCGCTGCAGAAACCTGCCAATGGCTATAATAAGGAAGGCGTATTTCGCGCAAATGTCGCAGAGTTAAGGCGAATCGAAGGCTGCCAAAAGTCATCAAAAGCATATGACGAAAGCCCATCAGCATCCTCTGGGAAAGATACTCGATAGTCGAATCGCCATTATCGACGGAGCGATGGGCACGACCATCCGTACCTATGGCTTGACGGAAGCGGACATCCGCGGGGAGCGTTTCAAGGACTCGAAGAAGGGTCTTCTCAACAACGGCGACCTTTTCTCGCTCACTAAGCCAGAAGTGATCGGCGACATCCATCGCCGGTTTCTTGAAGCTGGCGCGGACATTATCGAGACCAACACCTTCGGCGCGACCAGCATTACTCAGAGCGAATTCTTTGTCGATGATCCGCGAGAGCACGGCGGCCGCAAGGATCCCGCGTTCTATCAAAAAGTCATCGACGATCAGTTTCTCGGAACTCTTGCTTGGGATATCAATGAGCAATCGGCGCGGCAGTGCCGGGAATGGGCGGATCGAGTCGGGAGCGCGACCTCGCGTCAACGGTTCGTGGCGGGAGCAATTGGGCCGCTTACCGTTTCTCTCTCGAACTCGCCTGATGCCGACGATCCTGGCTTTCGCGTGATCACTTTCGATCAGGTAAAAGCGGCTTACGCGCAGCAGGTGCGCGCCCTCATCGCTGGCGGCGCAGATCTGTTGTTGGTCGAGACGATCTTCGACTCGCTGAATGCCAAGGCCGCGCTTGTCGCAATCCGCGAGGTTTTCGACGAAGGTGGCAAGAAATTGCCGGTGATGATTTCGGCGGCGGTGGGGCGTGGCGGCGAGACGATGATTTCGGCGCAGACCACCGAGGCGTTCTGGAATGCGGTCCGACACGTGAAACCGCTTTCGGTGGGTCTGAACTGCTCGATCGGTCCCGATCTGATGTATCCGTTTCTGGAGGAACTCTCGGAGAAAGCGGACGTAGCAATCTCGTGTTATCCCAATGCCGGCCTGCCGAATCCCTTGTCGGAAACCGGCTTCGATTTGGGCCCGCAGGACATGGCCCGCTATCTGGGCGACTTCGCACGCGGAGGGTTGATCAACATTGCCGGCGGCTGCTGTGGAAATACCCCCGCGCACATCGCGGCGATCGCCAAGGCGCTCGAAGGCCAGCCTCCGCGAAAGTGGGGAACCCCGCCCGCCGAGGAATCCTTCGCTCACCAGACCGAGATTGCGAGTCGAGCATGAGTGTGTCCGAGCCCGCGAGCGTGGCCGATGCCACGAAGAAGACGAAGCCGCTTCGTCTCTCAGGTTCGCAGCCCTTCACTCAGCAACCCGGCGTCTACATCATGATTGGGGAGCGGACCAATGTGGCTGGTTCGCCGAAATTCGCGAAGCTGGTCAAAGAGGGCAAATATGAAGAAGCGGTAAGCGTTGCCCGGCAGCAAGTCGAGAACGGAGCGAATGTCCTCGACATCTGCATGGACGAGGGCATGATCGACGGCGTCACGGCAATGACGCGCTTCCTGCAGTTGTTGGGGAGCGAACCCGAAGTCGCCAAAGTCCCGTTTATGGTGGACTCCTCGAAATGGGAGGTCATCGAAGCCGGGCTGAAGTGCCTGCAGGGCAAGGGTATTGTTAATTCGATTTCACTGAAAGAAGGCGAAGAAAAGTTTCGCCAGAATGCTGCAAAAGTTCTGAAATACGGTGCAGCCGTAGTCGTGATGGCTTTTGATGAACGAGGCCAAGCTGCGACCTACGACGATAAAATTCGCATCTGCGAGCGCGCTTACCGCATTCTGGTCGATGAAGTCGGGTTTCCTCCCGAAGACATCATCTTCGATCCCAATATCCTCACCGTGGCCACCGGCATGGAGGAGCATAACAATTACGCGGTCGATTACATCAACGCCACGCGCTGGATCAAGGCCAATCTGCCGCACGCGAAAGTGAGTGGCGGCGTTTCGAATATCTCATTCAGTTTTCGCGGCAACAATAAGGTGCGCGAAGCCATTCACTCCGCGTTCCTTTATCACGCCATCGCGGCGGGCATGGACATGGGCATCGTGAATGCCGGCATGCTTGAAGTCTACGAAGAGATCGAGCCAGAGCTGAAGGAGTTAGTCGAGGACGTGCTGCTGAACCGGCGTCCCGACGCGACCGAGCGACTGGTAGACTACGGCGAAAAGCTGAAGGGAGTCGGCAGGGCGGTAAATGAAAAGAAGGCCGAAGAATGGCGCCAAGGCACAGTCGAAGAGCGTCTTTCTCACGCGCTGGTCAAGGGAATCGACACCTACATCGAGGTCGACGCTGAGGAAGCTCGCATAAAACTCGGTCGTCCTCTGTTAGTGATCGAAGGTCCACTGATGGCGGGCATGAGTGTGGTCGGCGATCTTTTCGGCGCGGGCAAAATGTTCTTGCCTCAGGTGGTCAAGTCTGCCCGTGTGATGAAAAAGGCTGTGGCGCATCTGACGCCGTTCATGGAGGCGGAGAAAGAAGCCAGAGCTGCAGCCGGGGAAGTGGTCAAGGCGCAGGGAAAAATTGTACTTGCGACGGTGAAAGGTGACGTTCACGACATTGGAAAGAACATTGTCGGCGTCGTCCTGGCCTGCAATAACTACGAAGTGATCGACATGGGAGTGATGGTGCCGTGCGAAAAAATTCTCGAACGCGCCAAGGCGGAGAAGGCAGACATGATCGGCCTCAGCGGCCTGATTACGCCGTCTCTCGACGAGATGGTCCATGTGGCCCGCGAGATGGAGCGTCAAGGCTTCAAATTGCCGCTGCTGATCGGCGGGGCAACGACTAGCCGGGCGCACACCGCTGTTAAGATTGCGCCGCATTACAGCGAGCCGGTTGTGCATGTGCTGGACGCCAGCCGAGCAGTGCCCGTGACGACTAGTCTTTTGAGCGAAGACGGCAAATCGGCGTTCGTGGTGCAGCATCGCGCCGATTATGAGGCGCTCCGCAAGGCTCACTCCGCGCCGAAGTTAACTGTCATCTCACTTGAGGCAGCTCGAAAGAGGCGCACTCCGATCGAATGGCGCGCGGAGGATCTGCCCGTACCGGCTTTTACGGGGGTACGCGTGCTGGATAACTTTCCTCTGGTGACGCTGCGCGAGTTTATTGACTGGAGTCCGTTTTTCCATACCTGGGGACTAAAAGGAATTTATCCGCGTATTCTCGAACACGCCGAGCACGGTACCCAGGCGCGCCAACTCTTTAGCGAAGCCAACGCTCTTCTGGATGTGATCATTGAGAAGAACTTGATCACCGCGCGCGGAGTGTATGGCTTGTTTCCAGCCAACGCTGTGGGCGACGACGTCGAGTTGTACACGAACGACACGCGTGAAAAAGTGGTCGAGCAATTCTACTTCCTCCGTCAGCAATCAAATAGGGAAGGCAGCGAGCCCTGCCGATCACTCAGCGATTTCATTGCGCCCAAAGAAACCGGGTTGCCCGACCATATCGGTGCATTCGCCGTAACCAGCGGGATCGGATTGAAAGAACTGTGCGACGGGTTCCGGGCGAAAAACGACGACTACAACGCGATCATGGCAGAGGCTCTCGCCGATCGCCTGGCCGAAGCTTTCGCCGAGTGCCTGCACAAGCAAGTTCGCTGTGAATGGGGTTTCGGTTGTAAAGAAGGCCTAAGCAACGCGGACCTCATTCAGGAAAAGTATCGTGGGATCAGGCCGGCTGCGGGTTATCCGGCGTGTCCGGATCACACGGAGAAGGGTCCGCTGTGGCGTTTGCTCAACGTGCAGGCGAACACCGGAATGCTGATCACCGAGTCGTTTGCCATGTGGCCGGGATCGAGCGTGAGCGGTCTGTATTTCGCTCATCCCGAATCGCGATATTTCAGCTTGGGCAAGATCGACCGCGATCAAGTGGCCGATTACAGCAAACGCAAGGGCATGAGCGTGGCAGAGATTGAGCGATGGCTCGGGCAAAATCTGAACTACGACCCTGCGGAATAGTGTTCGGACCTCAGAGCTTGGTTCACGACAGATGGTTCGATCCAGCGCCAACTCACTCCCTCGGTTTCTACGCCGAACGGGACGCCGTGGAGGATTTCGGCAATGATCTCCGCCGTTCGGCTGACGGTCATTCCGGAGCGATTAAAAAACAGATTGCCGTCCGCAAACGCGACGTTCCCCTTTCGCACCGCTCCTAACTCCTGCCACCATGAACATTGCTGCAATACGCTTTGCTCGGACAGACTCCGCTCCAGGTCAAATCCGCAAGGCGCCACGATCAGGTATTCCGGATCGGCATCACGAACTTGCTCGCCAGAAATTGCGGTCGAGTATTCGCCTTTTTTTCCGATGAGCAGTTCGCCGTTCGCAATTTCAACCAGTTCCGGACCCCAGTTTCCCATGGCGAATACCGGGTCCGTCCACTCCAGCACGATGACGGTTGGCCGGCTGAACCTCGCGGCCTTCTCCCTGACTGCTTCGAAGCGATTGCGTTCGCGACGCACCAAGGCTTCGCCTCGCTCCTCGAGGCCAAGCTCTTGCGAAATCCGCAGGATACTTTGGAATATGTCATCCAAAGACGTGGCGGATAATGCCAGTTGCCGCGCATCATGTCCGCAACTTCGCTGTACGTCTCCGGGGGTTACAGCGCACACTTCGCAATGCGATTGTGTAATGAGCAGATCGGCGCGCAGATCGCGGATCAATTCACCGTGAACGTGATACAGCGGTTCGCCCGCATGGAGCCGGCGCCGAACCTCGTTGTCAATTTCCCCGCTCGAAACCGACACGTCAAATGCGGGCGCGCTGCAGGGTGGGAGTTTCTTCACCCACTCCGGGTTATCGCACTCGTGCGACCGCCCTACGAGCATTCGGCCTGCGCCCAAGGCACAGACGATTTCTGTAGCGCTCGCCAGTAGAGAAACAATTCGCATTTTATGCAGCCTGCCAAAGATTCCGAAGTCCGCCGGCCAAAATGCAGATCACGACACGACTCCACGGCATTTGGCAATGGTATCCGCCCGCCCTATCAAACTGCAAATGCGTTTCGATGATGTAGCTGCGCAAACGGTTGCGGCCAACAGACGGCGGAGCTTATCTTGGATGGGACACACGCAGTTGAAGGAAATCCTTGCAATGAATGTGCTGGTTCTGAATTCGGGAAGCTCTAGCCTGAAGTTTCAGGTCATTGCCACCGATCTCGAAAAGATCAAGCAACACAAGGACGATCGCATCTGTCGCGGCGAGGTAGAAGGCATCGGCGGTGAAGCGATCGTCCGCATTCAGCGCCGGAGCGAACCAAGTCAGACCTTCACGGCGTCGTTGCAGGACACAGCTGCAACGCTGGAGTATCTGGTTCGCTACCTGGTTTCGGATCGGTCAGGCATTTCTGAAATCAAGAGCGCGACCGATGTGAAAGCTGTGGGACATCGCGTTGTGCATGGCGGGGAGTTGTTCAAGGAATCGGCGCTGGTAGACGACCGGGTGTTAAAAGGGATCGAAGATTGCATCGATCTCGCGCCGTTGCACAATCCCGATAACATCAAGGGCATTCTGGCGGCTCGAAAACTCTTCGGCAAGGATGTCCCCCAAGTAGCCGTTTTCGATACTTCTTTCCATCACTCGCTTCCTGAGCAAGCTTACCTGTACGCCCTTCCGTATCACCTCTATCAGCGTTATCGCATTCGTCGCTACGGATTCCACGGAACCTCACATCGCTATGTCGCGTTTCGCTATCGGGCCCTGCGCGGGCTCACGCGGGAGCAAACAAACATCATTACGCTGCATTTGGGAAATGGCTGTTCCGCAGCCGCTATCAAGGCGGGAACTTCCGTGGATACGTCCATGGGGATGACGCCATTGGAAGGCCTGGTCATGGGCACTCGCTCGGGAGACCTCGATCCAGCTGTCGTCAATGTTATCGGTCAAAAAGAGGGACTGTCGCCGTCCGAAGTGGACACGCTCTTGAATACTCAGTCGGGCTTGCTCGGCGTTTCAGGGCTCACTAACGACATGCGAAAATTGCAGGCGCAACTGAAAGAGCATGATGACCCCCGAGCCCGGCTTGCCATCGAGATCTTCTGCTATCGCGCACGAAAATATATAGGCGCATTCCTGGCTGCGATGGGCGGGGCCGACGCTGTAGTTTTCACCGGAGGCATCGGAGAAAACTCGCCGGATATCCGCACGCGGATTAGCTCAGGGCTGGAATGGGCCGGTCTACATCTGGACGCGGAGAGGAACGAGCAGATTGTAGGCCGCGAAGACAAGATCAGTACGGACGACTCGAAGTTGCTCGCCTATACCATTCCAACGGACGAGGAACTCCTCATTGCTCGGGACACGGTGCGCGTAATCGAGGGCGAGCCGCACCCCTCGTAGGTCTGCGTCCGGCGGTCAAAATGGCCAAGTCCAATTAGCCGCTTCGGGCTTGTCGACACCGAACTGGTGCGCATAAGTCCGGCATTCGATCTGTTGATTCAGGAATCGCTCTTTTGCGTGTCCGCCAATCTTTTGCAGCCTTGGCACTCGGTTGACGACGTCCATGGCAAGACTGAAGCGGTCAATGTTATTTTCGATGGCCAATTCCAGCGGTGTATTGATGTTGCCCTTTTCCTTGTAACCCCGAACATGAATGTTGTGGTGATTGGTGCGCCGATAGGCCAGACGATGGATGAGTTGCGGATAGCCATGAAAATTGAACATGACCGGTTTGTCCACGGTGAACAGCGAATCGAAATCCCAATCAGACAGTCCGTGCGGATGTTCGGTGTCGGGTTGCAGTTTGAACAGATCGACCACATTGATAAAGCGGATTTTGAGATCAGGGAATTCGTTTCGCAGCAGGGCAGTGGCTGCCAGCGCTTCGTGAGTGGGGGTGTCACCGGCGGCAGCCATCACGAAATCGGGTTCGCCAGATTCATCATTGCTGGCCCAATCCCAGATGCCAATGCCCTTGGTGCAATGAATGATGGCCTTCTCCATATTCAAATACTGCAAGTGCTTTTGCTTGTCGCAGACAATCACGTTCACATAGTTCTCGCTGCGAAGGCAATGATCGGCCACCGACAGCAGGCAGTTCGCATCAGGAGGCAGGTAGATGCGTGTGACATTGGCGCTCTTGTTGACCACCACATCGAGAAAACCCGGATCCTGGTGAGTGAACCCATTGTGATCCTGCCGCCACACCGTGGAAGTAATCAGAAGATTCAACGATGCGATAGCCTCTCGCCACGAGAGGTGCCGGCTCACTTCCAGCCACTTCGCATGCTGGTTGAACATCGAGTCGATGATGTGCACGAATGATTCGTAAGTAGACAAGAAACCATGCCGTCCTGTCAGGAGATAGCCTTCGAGCATTCCTTCCATGGTGTGTTCGCTGAGCATTTCCATGACTCGTCCGTCGGAGGCAAGATTGCCGCCATCGTTGTCTTCGGGGAAGAATTCCTCGATCCAGAATTTCTTGGTCACCGCATAAATCGCATCAAGGCGGTTCGATGTGGTTTCATCAGGACCGAAAACCCGGAAATTGTTCATGTTCCGCTTCATTACGTCACGGAGAAAAGCGCCAAGCGGACGAGTGTTTTCAGCCTGGGTCACACCTGGTTTTTCGACTTTGACCGCGTAGTCCCGGAAATCGGGCAAACGTAGAGCTTTCTTTAAGCGTCCGCCGTTGGCGTGTGGATTAGCACTCATTCGCCAATTGCCGGACGGCGCCAGCTCGCTGAACCACGGGCTTAATTTACCGCCGCTATCGAAGAAGGGTTCGGGTTGGAGCGAGTGCATCCAATTCTCGAGAATTCGAAGTTGAGCGGCATCGTTTTTAACATTGGCCAGAGGCACTTGATGAGCCCGCCAGAAGCCTTCGAGATAATGGCCTTCGACTTCGCGCGGCGCGGTCCATCCTTTCGGAGAACGCAACACGATCATGGGCCACCGAGGCCGGCTCAAAACGCCTTGCTTACGTGCAGCCCGTTGATGCTCACGAATTTCGAGAATGCAATGTTCCGTGGTTGCCGCCATCGCTTGATGCATTGCGTCGAAGTCAGAACCTTCCACGAAATAGGGCGTCCAGCCGTAACCTCGGAGCAGGTTCTCCAATTCCTCATGCGAGATTCGCGCCAGTAAAGTCGGATTGTCGATTTTGTATCCGTTCAGATGCAGGATGGGCAAAACTGCGCCATCGCGCGCAGGGTTTAAGAATTTGTTGATGTGCCACGAAGTCGCCAGCGGTCCGGTTTCGGATTCGCCGTCTCCGACCGCCGCTGCAACGATCAACTCTGGATTGTCGAAAGCCGCGCCGCAGGCGTGGGACAGGACATAGCCCAGCTCTCCGCCTTCATGAATCGATCCCGGCGTCTCCGGGGTGCAGTGGCTGCCGATACCTCCAGGGAATGAGAACTGCTTGAAGAACTCGCGCAAGCCGTCAACGTCCTGGCTTTTCTCCGGATAAATCTCAGAGTATGTCCCCTCCAAATACGCTGGACCTAGGATCCCAGGCGCGCCGTGACCAGGGCCAGCGAGAAAAATCACATCGAGGTCGTACTTTTTGATCAGCCGATTCAGATGAACATACATGAAAGACAAGCCAGGACTTGATCCCCAGTGCCCGAGCTGGCGATTCTTGATCTGCTCGGGCTGCAGCGGCTCCGCGAGCAAAGGGTTCTCCTGCAGGTAGATCATGCCCAGACTGAGGTAGTTGCAGGCGCGCCAGTATGCTTCTGTCTTACGCAGTTCTTCGGGGTTGAGTGGCGTCGCCTTAATTGTGGATCGAGTGGGAGCGTATGGGCTGAGTTCTGGGATTTCGGCGGGGATGCTGACATCGATAGCGCTCATGGGACACTCCTACCTCTAGGCTATGCCCCGAGGTTGCTTACTGACAAATGGCTTGTTGAGGATCTGAGCTTCGGTTCAATTCGCTCCCACTGGTAGCTCGGCGCGATTTGATTGGTCTTCGCCCTGATCGACGTGTCGAGCGAAGAAGATGTGAAAAAATGAAATGCGTTCCGACGATGGATATCTTGGGCCGGTTCTTTATTCAGAGTCCAAAGCGCGGTACACCCACGGGAGCACAAGGAAGCGAAATAAGATGGATCCAACGACAACCGCCACTAGGCCGGCCAACGCGACGGTGAATAGTTCGTGAGACATACCAAACCCCCTCTGGACAATAGCGTCCCCGAGCGGCAACCGCAATCGGGTAAACACTGTACTCCGACCCTCGGCAGCCCTTGGCCTCGGAGCCCGTCGCGGTCAACCCCCTTTGGACTCTTGGCAAGCCCACCGGAATCGATTCGCGCGATTCAGCTCTTCTCGCGGGCCGACATCTGAAATGGTTCATCTGGATCGGGCTCTCGCACAGGCACGTCAGGGTTCTCGGGGCCATCGGGCGGCTCTTTTATAGGTGGAGGCGAGGGTTCGGGCAGTTGGCGTAAATCGAATCGCATAAAGCTCTAAGATGCCGATGGGCTTTGCTCTGGCTATATCTTTGTCGCTGCACATCAGACCCCCTCCATCGTCCAGTATCCAACTCGAGTTTTTTCGCATCTTTACGTTTATAGTTCCGCGAACTGCGGGGTCATAAGCAGGTTTGGGACGATTTTCTGAGATCGCCCTTGAATATTCGTTCGAGTTACGGTCCGGCAACGTTCTGCGACTTTGGCAAGCGATCTCATTTAGAAGAAGATGATGAAAAGCAATCTTTTTATTTTTATCGTGTCGTTCGTGGTTGGCGCGCCGGCGCTCTACGCCGTGGAGCGCGGCCATGCCAACGCCTACGTACAAGGCGTCGTGGTGAAGGTACAGCAGCATAACGCCTATTCTACTGAGCCCATGATCGGAGGCAGCAACCCATCCGATGCGCCGTTAACGTCGCGCTATTACACTTACGAAGTCTCGGTACGCATCGATTGCAAAACCTATGTCGGACGGTACGAGACGCCGTTTAACTACCTGCCGTCAGAATTTACTGCCAATCAGCCGATTCAGGTGCGTCTGACGAAACATGTTATGTATTTCGATTTGCCGAATAACCCGGATTTGAGGATGGGAATTGTCCACCGCAGTTCGAATTGCGGCCAGAATCGCTAGTCACAACGGTCATTGCGACTCTAGTCGGAACCATATTCATACTTGAGTAAGGTGAACGGCGCGGATGCTGGTGAATTTTGAAGTTATGCAGGCCGCTCGATTCGATTGATCCCTGCCCAAAGAACAGCCGTAAGAGCCCACGGCATCAACAGCGGGATCAGACTTGCCAAGCCGTGGAGACCCGCCAACTGTCCCAGGTTGAACGCGCCATGCACCTGGTTTGTGCCTTGCTCGGCAGGGATGAGCACAGTCCCAATATTCAGAGAAAATCTTCCCGCCCAAAACGATGGCCAATAGAACTGGCGCAGCGGGCAGTGAAACTCGTCGGGCGGTTGCGCTGAGACTGAAACTGCCATCAGCGTTAGCACCACGCCAGCCGCAGCCAGCGCTCCAAGCACGATCCTCCAGGCTGGCCGAGCGTAATCCCACAGCGGCGCTAATCCCAGGCACAGCAACGGCAAACCGGGCGACATGTAACGCGGGCCATACGACCAACCCGCGGGCCAGGAGGCAAAGGCAGCGTGAAAGAGGAAATAATAAGCAGCGATTGCAGTCGCCGCGACTGCGGCAGCGTGCGTCGCCGGTCGTCTCCAAAGCAAGCGCAAACCGAAAGGCGCAGCTAGTGCGACTGGCCCCGAAAACAGCAGTCCACGGCGGCAGCCGAACAACAGCTTCAACGCGACATCAATTTTTGGATAGGTCAAGCCCAGGTAGCCATGCGTCATCCACGAGAAAGCGCCCGGCGGATAATAGGTATAGCTGGGATGAAAAATGGATCCGAATGCGGCATGCTGATAAGCCATTAGCGCGATAGCGCAAGGCAAGGCCCCGGCGGCAATAGCAAAGACGATGCGCGAGCGCCGACGCCATCCACTTTTCCAAATCAAGACCAGCGACAGACCAGCAACTATCGCAGAGGCTGGCGCGGAAGGATATTCTGTAACAGTGGCCCACCCCGCCGTCAGACCAAGAACCAATCCATAAAACAGATCCGCCGTTGAACTCACATAACTTCGCAAGCGCAAGGCGCAAGCGAAGGCAAAGACTAAGCATGCTCCTGCCAGCGCATGCCCCCAGAACAACGTCGAGTATGCCCACATCGGCGTTGCCAGCCCCAGCGCGAGAGCAGCGAACGCCGAGGCACTCCCACTGCATCCTGATTGCAGCGCAATCCAGAACAGGCACGCGCATGCCGAGGCCATTGGCAGAGCAACGCCCCAAACTGTTACGCAGTACGCGAGGTCCAATAAGCCACGAGGAGACGCCGGATCCACTCCCCGCGCGTGCAGGATCGCGCGTCCAATCCAAGCCGTTGGAACGGCCAGCAGCACGAGTCCCGGAGCCTTGTCAGAATAGTAGTGCCCGTTAGCGAAAGCTTTGTCCCCGGTATTTTGCTGAAAATCATCGATGCTCAAAGTTCTATGCTCAACGATGGCGCGGACCAGATCGAAGCGGGAATTCTGATTCCATCCGGCCCCTTCGTAAAAATATGCATAGGAGAAAAAGGTCACAGCGAAGATCAGGAGAGCACGTATTCGAATCCAGGAACAGTTGCTCTGTGCGGAAACATTCATCGTGGATAGGATCGGGACAATCCGCTGTTCAGGAAAATACTACGCTATAAGGGAGTGCAGATTACTGCGACGCATTCGGCAAGACAACACGGTCATTTCGAGTAGCTACTCTCGCTGGGGACTCTGCATCGTCGTGCCTCCAGGGACAGCAGATTCCTCGCTTCACTCGGAATGACAATTTGGTTTGAAAGCCACAATTCGGAACGACAATTTGGTTTGAAATGCCGCAATCAGATTTTCAAGAAAATGCCTTTGCGATAGAGCAGCCACATCCCCACCCAGCAAACCAGCACATACGCCGACGCATACAGCAGGGACGCATTCGCGGGGTTCGCCAGTGGAACGAACGTGTTTTCGTAAATTAACTCCTGCCAGCTCATTCCTCCGACGGTTTGGAAGTGATCAAGCAAAGCCGAAATCGCTCCGCCAAACACGTAAGCAGCAATCGCATTCGTTCCGAATACCAGCAGTGGTTTCGTCCAAAGGCTACGCCATTTCTTGACGTCGGCAATCCAATAACACAGCGCCAGACAGAGCAGAGCCAGACCGGCCGTAAGAATCACATAGGAACTCGTCCAAAGTTTCTTGTTGATGGGGAAGCCGAGGTCGAGAATTTTCCCTGCCGCTACCCCGATAACCCCAAACAAAACCATGCCCAGCGCCTTACTCTGCGCAGAGCGCGAGGAACGAAGCCATTGCCCCGTGAGCATTCCGAGCAGGCTGGTGGCGACCGCGGGGATGGTGCTCAACACGCCTTCTGGGTCGCGCGTGCCCTCGTACAAGTGTCCGGCGAGCAGCCGACGGTCGAGCCACGCCGCAAGGTTGTGATCGGGATCAAGCAATGGAATATCGTGAGTAGGTACGCCAAATCCGGGCACTGGAACGAAACGCATAAGAATCCAGTAGCCGAACAGACAGCCGACAATGACGACAATCCATGTGCGCCAGTTCGTCCACAAAGCAAGAATCGCAGAGATCACATAGCAAATCGCAATCCGCTGCAAAACGCCGTAAACGCGCCAGGATGCCAGATGATATTGACTGGGGAATCCATTTAGAAACATGCCCAAAGCAAAAAGCACCACTCCGCGCCAAAGCACATGCCGGAGAAGTTCTCGCCGCGAGTCTCCACGTTTTAGCCGCGCGCTGAAGGAAAACGGCATTGCCACGCCGACGATAAACAGAAAAAACGGGAACACCAAATCGGTTGGCGTCCAGCCGTTCCACTGCGCATGCTTGAGCGGCCAATAAGAAGCGGGCTCGTCTCCCGCATTGTTAACTAGGATCATGCCGGCAATGGTCGCCCCGCGAAATAAATCAAGCGACATCAGCCGCGATGCCGACGAGGCGGTTGCTTCGTTTTGAACGGCGGCGTTCGGTAACCTGGAAGCCATACGAACCAGCGTATGTTAACAGGTCCTTCAACCTTCAAAATTGTAAAATCGCGGAGATTGCTGAGGACAACCCGCAGAGTTCGGCGGAGATAAATCCCTTGCGGCTTCCTGAGTCGTGCCTGCTCTTGCTACAGTAGTTCTTCTCAGAAGGAGCACTCATGCCCACTTTTGTAGCGCAGCCAACTCGTATTTCCGCCGCTGGAATAAAACCCAAGCTGATCGACGAATATATCGGACGAATCAACACCGAGACCGGCGGCGTTAGCGTCGCTCATATGCGTAGTCCTGAGGGCTGGGAAGAACCTGGACAGACACCGGAATTCGACGAGTTCACGCTCGTTCTTAAAGGTATGGTGAGAGTGCGGCACAAGGATGGCCACATCGACGTGGCGGCTGGCCAAGCGGTCATCACGCACGGAGGCGAATGGATACAATATTCCACTCCGACGTCTGGCGGCGCAGAATACATCGCCGTTTGCCTCCCAGCCTTCTCCATGGACACGGTTCACCGCGACCAGTAGGCGGATGCGTTTTTTCCAAAACTGTCAGGCCATGGCCCGATCGCGGGTGTTCTCGGCGATGCTTTCGTGCCTGCGGGCTTCGTACCAGAGCGCAAGTTCGACCCGATTCCAGAATCCAAGTTTGTCAAAGATAATGCGAAGGTGATTTTTCACAACATATTCCGACGTGCCGATGATTTCAGCGACTTCGCAATTCTTGAGTCCCTGGGCGACGAGTTCAATGACTTGTTGCTGGCGTGGGCTGGGAAGACGGGTTCCGTAGAGACCGCCTGAAGGCGTGTAAGCATTCGATTTTGAGGGCTGCATAGTGAACTCCTGATCGCCCACATGCGGCCACACATAGGCTTTGAATGGATGGGAAAGATGAATCGGTTTATGAGAGTTTTTCTGACCGTTTGACACCGACATCCGGGTGCTGGGAAAACGGTGCCCGTGGACAGATTCTAGAGCAGAAATATACGTGGCCGCAGCGTCGGTTGTCACAAGCCGATGTGACGGCAATCACGTCCCCGAAAATTGAGCCGGCAAAAGTCGGAATCCAAAGAGCTTTGAGCCGTTCCCAGAATGGTTGTCCAGAGAAACATATCGATTGGGCACGAGGTGGCGACGGCGAATGGAGACTGTGGAAGCCGGATTCGCGCTCAGATTGCTTTTTACGTTGGGTCCGGAGATCGTCAGCGATTGTTCGGTGGTGGCGCCGCCTGCGGTAGCACTCGTCCGGCGGTGCTGATATCGATATCTACCTTTTCGTTCACGTGAAGCATGAATGTGCTCGGGTTCTTCAGGCCCCAAGCCACGTATGGAATGACGATGTGCACCTTAGCGCTGAGACTTTGCCCTTGCATGCGTACCGGAACGGTCAGGGTTAGCGGATGATCGGTGCCACGGAGTCTGAAAATGCCCTCGATCTGCACGCTGGAGTTTTCACGAAGATCAGGTTTGCCAGAAATTTTCGTAGGCG
>JBEKGG010000060.1:0-18743 GCA_050012915.1 Terriglobales bacterium
TTTCAGAAAATTCTCGACCACAGTGGCATCGTTTGGAATTGCTGGACGGGAGCGTTGGCGCGTTTGGGTGCGGCGCGAGCGAATGGTTTGGAAGCGAAGAGCTCGCAGGGAGCGGATGCCGATGCGGCGCGGGTGAGGGCGCTCGCCGCTTACAAAGATTTTCTTACGCTTTGGAAAGATGGCGATTCGGGCGTGCCCGTTCTGAAAGAAGCTAAGGCGGAGTATGCGAAGCTACAATAGCTGGAAATCGAACAACCCTCATGCTGCGAACATCGGGTTCAATCGTTCATATTCTGTTGGGCGCGTTGAAAGGCATAGACGCTGACGTGCACAGATCCCTGGAAGGGGCGATTGATATCGGCAGTGGCCAGCAGAGCGAGCACGATCAACAGGGAAAAAGCAAAGACCTGTAGGCTGTGGAGACGAGGGCTAGCCGAGCCGAACAGGCAGGCCGAGCCGATAGTTAGAATGCCTCCGACGATGAGCACGCACCAAAGAATGCTGGGGATGCGACTTTGGCTCTGCAGCAGACGTACGCGACGGTGTTCAGTCAGGCTTGTGAGCTCTGACAGGATGTGGTCTTCCGCGAGAGTCTCGGAAGGAGATGTGGGTTTGCTCGACATAACGATCTGCCACATGTTCCGGTTGATCGCATGGCTCTGTTCGGGCAGCCCGCCGCCACTCATTTCGGGCCATTCCTGATTAACCACAGCGTCGGCGTAAACGCGAGCCTCTTTCTGAAGTTCGGAATGCTGCGGCTCGGGCAGACCTTCGGCGATTCGATAAACGTTCCGGAGTGCGTTGGCCTCGAGGTCGACGTTCAAGTCGGCGGCCCCGAAGTTCGTCCATACGGCGTAGAGCATGAATCCCAGAATGACCGCGTAGGTCGTGCCCAGGACGCTTAGGTGCCACCCGATCAGATCGTTGTGGACGTGACGCTTTTCCCAAGGCCAGAGGCGGTCGATAGCCAGCATGAATGCTATGGAACCGGCAACGGTGAGAATAAGGATAAGAGCGTCCAGCTTAAAAGAGAGCATGCATTGCCGTCCTTTGGTCGATGATCTCCAAGCTTATACATCCTGAGAAGAATAGGGGTTGAAAAAGTGTTCCAGCAGGTTTCAAAGATGATTCGAGGATCAGCGCGTGGAAATGGTCGTGGCGCGTTCGAGCAACAGTTGCTGGCTATTTACTGCCGAGGGCGCAGCGCGGTGCGAACTACGCGTGTAGTTGCCGCTGGGCTGCATGTGGCGCGCTTTCACCGTGTCGGCCAGGTAAGTGGATAGAACATCGTCGCGCAGGTGGCGCAATAATTTGGGGTCACTCACGGGAAATATCACCTCAACTCGGCGATCGAGGTTGCGCGGCATGAGGTCGGCGCTGCCCATGTAGAGTTCTTCTTGTCCCGCATTTCTGAAATAGTAAATTCGGCTGTGCTCGAGAAAGCGCCCCACAATACTGGTGACGCGGATGTTTTCGCTCACACCCTTGATCCCCGGGCGCAGGCAGCAGATTCCGCGCACCAATAAATCAACCTTCACTCCCGCCTGCGACGCTTCGTAAAGCAGGCGAATCGCGCGCGTGTCGACGAGGGCGTTCATTTTGAAAATCAGATGTCCCCGCTCGCCCCGGCGCTGATGATCAATCTCGCGCTGGATCATCTGCTCCAGGTGCGGTCTCAAGTCGATTGGCGCAACCAGCAGTTTTCGATATTCGGCCTTGGCGGAATATCCGGTGAGATAGTTGAACAAGTCGGTGCAGTCAGCGCCGATCTCTTCATCGCAGGTGAACATTCCGAAATCGGTGTAGAGCTGGGAGGTAATACTGTTGTAGTTGCCGGTGGAGAGGTGCACGTAGCGGCGGATCAGATTTCCTTCCTGACGCACAACCAGAGCGACTTTGCAATGAACTTTCAAACCTTGCAATCCGTAAACCACGTGTACGCCTTCGCGTTCCAGCGCCCGCGCCCACTCGATATTGCTCTCTTCGTCGAATCGCGCTTTCAGTTCGACCAGGGCCGCAACTTGCTTATCGTTTTCGACGGCCCTGAGCAGATTTTCCACGACCGGCGCATTCCTGCCGACGCGATAGAGAGTGATTTTGATCGCCAGCACTGCGGGATCGCGTGCGGCCTGCTGGAGGAACGAGACCACGGGCTGAAAAGAGTCGAAGGGATGTTCAAGAAGAATATCCTGGCGGCGAATCGCAGCAAAAATGTCTTCGGTATCTTCGTCGGGCTCGAGGGCGCGGGGAATTCCGGGCACGAACGGCGCATACTTTAATTCGGGACGATCAATCGCCCCGAGATGCCGCAGCCGGCTCAGGGCGAGCGGTCCTTTGATCTGATAGACGTCATCGCGATCAACTTCAAGATTCTCGATCAGAATGTCGAGCACTGACGGCGGCATGGTCTCGTTGACTTCCAGTCGAATGACGTCGGCGAAACGCCGCTGCCAGACGCCTTCTTCCACCGACTCCAACAAATCTCCTGCCTCCAATTCCTGGATGGCCGTGTCTGCGTCGCGCGTCACATGAAAGGGATGCGCTTCAAGAATTTTCATACCGGGGAAAAGCTGTTTCAGGTTCGCTGCGATCACCTGTTCTAGCCAGACAAACGATTGCCGCCCGGAGTTTTTGTGGTCCATGCCCTTTCCCCGCTGTGGTGGCGCCACGGCCACTAGTTGGGGAATTGAATTTGGAATCTTGACTCGTGCAAAATGTTCCACGCCAGCTTTATCACGGATCAGCACGGCCAGGTTCACACTCAGGTTTGAGATGTGAGGAAAAGGCCGGCCGGGATCAAAGGCTAACGGAGTCAGGGTGGGGAAAACCGTCTCGTGAAAATATTTGTTCAAGACGGATCGCTGGATGCTGCTCAACTCCGAATAATCAGCGATCTGAATCCGGGCTTCGAGCAGGGCCGGCACGAGTTCCTGCTGCCAACACTCATGCGCTTCTCGAAACAAAATGCCCACTCGCTTGCGCACCGCCGTCAATTGTTCGGCAGGGGTCATGCCATCCGGACCGCATTCGAGCACACCTTTCTCGACTTGTCGCTTGAGCCCAGCCACGCGCACCATAAAGAATTCGTCCAGGTTGGAGCCGACGATAGAAAGAAATTTGACCCGGTCCAACAGCGGGACGGTTTCGTCCTGCGCTTCTTCGAGGACGCGTTTCTGGAATTCCAGCAGACTCAGCTCGCGATTTACGTAGAATTCCGGATTATCGAGAGGAGAAGTCCCGGCTGGCGCTGTCGGGCTCTTTGCGGTATTCCTCGGTGCGCTCTCGACGATTCCCCGTCCGTTGCGACTGGCAGGCTTTTGTGCGGAATTCTTGGCCGCCGTGACTTCTGCGCTGCGCGTGGGAGTTTTTGCCATTGAAGTTTGCAGGGTACGAAGTGCAGGGCAATTGTAATTTGAAGAGCGTTGTTCCGTCTGCGGTTCCCAGTGATGCGAGCCAGTTTTAACCGGGTTGTAACAATTGGTGCGCCCGGCTTCTTAGCGTACTTTTGTGGTTTCGCATTTGTGCTTCATCAACCACAGAGGACACGAAGGTACACAGGATTTCTTCCGGAGAACGGTCACAGCGGAAGCAAGTCGGCAAAGACAAATCCATCGTGCTCGATCACTTCTCCGCTACGCACTTCGATCGGGCGGGAGAAAACCGGCGTGTCGTATACGAAGGTGTGAAATTCACCGTTCTCGCCGCACGGATCAGTCCCGTCGGGTAGGTCTTGCAGCAAGCGCAAGTCGTAGTCCCGGCCCGCGAAGGATTTCGCAAGTTTTGCCGGGTCGACGCAGGTAATCTTGGCTTTCACTCCTGCTGCGATCATCTCGCGAGACAGTTGTTCGGTAGGAATTTTCCAGACCGGAAATAAGGGCTCGAGCCCCGTGCCCTGCAATTGCCGCACGCGGTAATCGCGAACGTCTTGGAGAAACAGGTCTCCGAACGCAACCGCCGTAACTCCCTCAGCAATTGCACGCTCGCATACGGCGCGCATCCGATGTTCGTATTCCACGTTGGAACATGGCCACGGCAGTTCGACTGGCCAGAGCGGCAATCCAGTTCGATGGGCTTGCGCCTCGACCAATGCACGCCGAACCGCATGCATAGCCACGCGCTCAGCTTCGGAGTTGAAAGTCGTGATCAGCGCGGCAACTTGGACGTCTGGCTGTTGCCGGAGAAGATGCAGCGTCCAGGCGCTGTCTTTGCCGCTGCTCCACGATAGAGCAACTTTTTTCAAGTTTCGTTCACGGTCCTGTGCTGCGCTTACCATGCGTGCTTCATGGCCTTGCTGAATTGTTGAGCAGAGAGCGCGTTGAGCACATCTTCTTTGGTCAACCACGCGCGGCGCGCCTGCAGGACGCCGTAGCGGATCTTGTCGAGATGCGATGTGTGATGCGAATCGGTGTTAATTACAATCTTGACCCCGTACTGCTTAGCGAGGCGAAGATGGCGGTCGCACAAGTCGAGCCGGTCAGGATATGCATTCAGCTCCATTGCGACCTTGCGTTGGGCGGCAGCTTTCAAAACGGCGTCGACGTCGAACTGATAGGCATCGCGACGGAGCAGGAGGCGCCCGGTGGGATGTCCGAGGAATGAGGTGTTGGGGTTGTCCACGGCCTTGAGCAGGCGGTCGGTCATTTCAGTGGGACTCTGATTGAAATGCGAATGCACACTGGCGATGACCAGATCCATTTGTTCGAGCACAGAATCGGAGAGATCGAGAGTACCATCGGCCAGAATGTCAACTTCGATTCCTGCAAAGATTCGGATGCCGTCGCTTTTCTGGTTGGCGGCGTGGATGCGTTTTATGTGTTCCACTGCGCGCTGGTCGTCGAGCCCGTTGGCAAACGCCAAGTTCTTGGAATGATCGGTGATGGCCATGTATTTATATCCGTGAGCGCGGGCCGCCTCGGCCATTTCTTCGATAGTGTTGCGGCCATCGGTTTCAACGGTGTGCATGTGAACATCGCCCTGCAGATCGGCCTGTGCGATGAGCACTGGCAGAGTGTGCTTTTCTGCGGCATCAATTTCACCCTGGTTCTCGCGCAGTTCTGGAGGAATGTAATCGAGATTCAGCTTGGCGTAGATTTCTTCTTCGCTTTTTCCGGCCACGGGCTTTTCGTTATCGAGTTGAGCCAGGCTGTATTCGCTGAGCGTGTAGCCCATCTTCAGGGCGCGCTGGCGCAGGGCTACGTTGTGGGCTTTGCTGCCGGTGAAATACTGCATGGCTGCGCCGAACGAATCGGGAGAGAGCAGTCGAACGTCAACCTGCATTCCGCCGCGCATGCGAAAGCTTACTTTATTTTCGCCGCGCGCGATGATGTCCATCAAACCCGGCAGCTTGATGATGTGATCGATCAGTTTCTGGCGCTCTGCGTCATCGCAACAAGCTTTTCCGGTTACGAGGATGTCGAGATCTCCGACTGTTTCGCGTCCCCGGCGCAGAGAACCCGCAGGAGTGATGTTTTCGATGCCAGGATAAGCACGCAGGTGTTCGATGATTTTTCCAGCTTGAGCTTCCGCCGTATCGAGAAGAAAGCGGCCAGCGATCCGGCGATAATCCTGAATCGATTTCAGCAGTTTCTGTTCTTGCTTCTCGCCCATGCGTGGAAGAGTGCGAATCTTGCCTTCCTGTGCCAATTTCTCAACGCCTTCGGGATCACAAACCTGATAGGCGCTCCAGATGAGCGCGATGGTCTTGGGGCCTAGGCCTTGAATCTTGAGTAAGTCGAGCATCGAAGGGTGGTATTTCTTGAGCAGCTCGGCGTGCAGCGAAAGCCGACCCTCTTTGAATATTTCCTGCAGGTTCGATAGCATCCCCTTGCCGATGCCGGGGATTGCCAAAACTTTTTTGGGTTCGCCAATCAGGTCTGCGATCTGCTGCGGAGAGGCTTCGATGGCCTCGGCCGCATTGCGGTAGGAGCGGATGCGGAAAGAATCTTGCCCGTCAATTTCGAGCAGGTCTGCGGTTTCGTAAAGAATGCCGGCGATGGCCTTGTTGTCCATGAGGAATCAAGATTACAACCTATCACTAGGCCGTTGACAGTTTTCCGAAAAGATGCGATTGTATTCAGAATTCAACAGCATGTAGCTGTAATTATGCAAAGTCCCGCCAACGCGTCGCTGTCATCGAACCCAGTGGTTTGGCTGCGGGCGGAACTATTTCGGGTACTCATTCTGCTGGTAGTTTTTATTATTACGGGTGTAGCTGTAACACCCACAACCAGCGGATGATGTAGCCCAAGAGATCGAACCAGAGGCCATCATCCAGAAAAGATGATGGCCTTAAGTTTTTTGCGGACCATTTAGTCGGCCGAAAGACGGAGCGGAAATGAGCGCAACGAAACTCAACAGTGCAGCCCTTACGCAAGGGCCTAGCCGCGCGGGTGCTCGCGCCATGTTGAAAGCTGTGGGTTTCACGGACCAGGACCTGAAACGCCCTTTGATCGGAGTAGCAAATACCTGGATTGAAATCGGACCTTGCAACTATCACCTGCGCGAGCTTGCGGCCTCGGTGAAGCAAGGCATTCGGTCGGCCGGGGGCACGCCGATGGAGTTCAACACGGTTTCCATCTCTGACGGGATCACGATGGGGACCGAAGGAATGAAAATGTCGCTGGTCAGCCGCGAAGTGATTGCTGATTCGATCGAACTGGTTGCTCGTGGCAATCAGTTTGACGGCATCGTCGCGCTGGTGGGATGCGACAAAACCATCCCGGGAGCAATTATGGCGCTGGCGCGCTTGGATATTCCCAGCCTTGTGCTGTATGGCGGATCGATTGCCCCCGGAACTTACCACGGGCATGACGTCACGATTCAGGATGTGTACGAGGCTGTAGGAGCGCACGCGCAGAAACGGATGAGCGACGCGGATCTGTTGGCGATGGAGAACAGCGCGTGCCCCGGAGCGGGCGCGTGTGGCGGACAGTTTACCGCGAACACTATGGCGATGGTGTGTGAGTTTCTTGGCCTCTCGCTGATGGGCAGTGCCAGCATTCCTGCGCTTGATCCGAAAAAGCCAGAAGTGGCGCAGGCCGCGGGCGCGCAGGTAATGAACCTGCTAAAGAGCGATCTTCGGCCTAAGCAGATTCTCACACGGGATGCGTTTGAAAACGCAATTGCCAGCGTGGCCGCTACCGGTGGCTCGACGAATGCGGTTCTACATCTGCTGGCGATTGCTTACGAGGCTGGGGTGGGCCTCTCGTTGGATGACTTTGATCAGATCTCGGAACGAGTGCCTCTGCTGGCCGATCTGAAACCCGGCGGGAGGTTCGTGGCTACTGATTTGTATCGTGCGGGTGGCACCGGGGTCGTCGCGAAACGGCTCAACAAAGCGGGATTGTTGCATGCAGACGCGCTCACAGTTAGTGGCAAGAGTATCGGCGATGAAGCAAAAGCTGCGACCGAGGCTGCGGCACAGGAAGTGGTGCGTCCGCTCGATCGGCCTATCAAGATGACTGGTGGTCTTGTGATCTTGAAAGGCAATCTGGCGCCCGAAGGGTGCGTGGTCAAGGTCGCAGGGCACGAGCATCTTCATCACCGCGGACCGGCGAGAGTTTTCGACAGTGAAGAAGCAGCGTTCGCGGCGGTGCAGCAAGGACGCATTCAAGCTGGGGATGTGCTGGTCATCCGATATGAAGGCCCGCGCGGCGGGCCAGGCATGCGGGAGATGCTTGGTGTGACGGCGGCCCTCGTCGGCGCGGGTCTTGGCGATTCGGTAGCCTTGCTCACCGACGGCCGTTTCTCTGGAGCCACACGTGGATTGATGGCGGGACATGTCGCGCCCGAAGCAGCATCGGGCGGGCCGATTGCCGCGGTTCGCGATGGAGATGTCATCGTTTTTGATGTAGGGCAGCGTGAGTTGCGGGTAGAACTTTCCGACGAAGAAATTCGCAAACGGCTGGCGTCATGGAAGCCGCCAGAGGCACGCTACAGGACGGGCGTCATGGCGAAATACGCGCGGCAGGTTTCGTCGGCGGCGCTGGGTGCGATCACGAATTAGGCAAGATTCCTTTGTGGTTAGTGAAGTTCAAATTCGAGAACCACAGAGGGCACGAAAGGGACAGGAAGTAAGAAGGTCTTGGAGCTTATGAAGAAAACTGGTGGAGAGATTATCTGGGAATGCCTGAAGCGGGAAGGCGTGAAGCACATCTTCGGTTATCCGGGCGGAGCAATTCTGCCGGCCTATGACGCGCTCTGCAAATATCCGGAGATTCACCACGTCCTCGTGCGCCACGAACAGGGTGCGGCTCATATGGCGGATGGCTACGCGCGCGCGGGCGGCGGAGTTGGAGTCGCAATCGCGACCTCTGGGCCGGGCGCGACCAATCTCGTTACCGGCATTGCGACGGCGATGATGGATTCGTCTCCGATCGTCTGCATCACGGGCCAGGTGGGGAGCAAGCTGATCGGCTACGACGCTTTTCAGGAGACCGATATCACTGGCATCACGCTGCCGATCACGAAGCATAACTATCTGGTCACGCGAGCCGACGATCTTGCCCCCGCGATGCGCGAAGCTTTCTGGTTGGCGAAATCGGGGCGTCCGGGCCCGGTGTTGATCGATGTCACGAAAGATGCCCAGCAGGCGAGTTGCGAATTCGATTGGGATGCAGCTGAACCAAAACATCGCAACTGCTGTCTGGCAGCGAGTTCGGCCGCGCCTCAATATGGCGATGCGCTCGAGTTGATCAATCATGCGAAGCGGCCAGTCATTTTAGCTGGCCACGGAATCCTGCTTTCCGGCGCGATGCGCGAAGTGTGCGCTTTCGCCGAACGGGCGCAGGCGCCTGTCGCGATGACCTTGCTGGGCATTGGTTCTTTCCCCGCATCCCATCCGCTCAATCTCGGCATGATGGGTATGCACGGTGAGGCCTGGGTCAACACGGCCATTCAGGAAGCGGATCTGCTGCTCGCGTTTGGCATGCGCTTCGACGATCGCGTTACCGGAAATTTGAAAACCTATGCGCCGATGGCGAAGAAGATTCATATCGAAATCGATCAGGCGGAAGTGAACAAGAACGTCAAGATCGATGTGGCGCTCATTGGAGATTTGCGTCAAGTGCTCGGCGAACTTTTGCCTCGCGTGCAGATTGGCAATCGTGAGCCGTGGTTGTCGCGAATCCAGGAACTGAAGGGCGATTCCGCAGTGCGAGACATTCAAAATTTGCCGGACGACGGCCATCTCTATGCAGCTCACGTGGTGAATGATTTGTGGCGTGAAACGGGCGGCGATGCGGTCGTCGTGACCGATGTCGGCCAACACCAGATGTGGGAAGCGCAGTATTACAAACACGATCAACCGCGCACGCTGATTACCTCCGGTGGTTTGGGCACAATGGGTTTCGCTCTGCCCGCCGCGATCGGCGCGAAGTTCGCCAGGCCGGATGCGGAAGTTTGGGTCGTGGCTGGCGACGGCGGATTTCAGATGACGATGGCTGAACTGGCCACGATCGCGCAGGAGCGTCTTGACATCAAGGTTGCCATTATCAACAACGGCTACCTGGGTATGGTGCGGCAGTGGCAGGAATTTTTCTACGAACGGCGGTACAAGGCTACGCCGCTGTATAGCCCGGACTTCGTGAAACTCGCCGGAGCGTTTGATTTGCCCGGTGCGGCGGTCCGGCAGCGCGCCGACGTGCTTCCAACGATCCGCAACGCGCGTGAACATCGCGGCACGTACGTGATTAATTTCTGCGTGGAGCAGGAAGACTCTGTCTTCCCAATGGTGCCGGCGGGCGCCGATCTTCACGCCATGATTCGTCGTCCCAGTCCGTTGGTTGAAACTGCACAGGACTTGTGAGGAAAACATGCTGATGACACTGGTTGTCCAGGTCGAGAACAAACCCGGAGTCTTGAACCGCGTGGCTTCGTTATTTCGCCGCCGAGGTTTCAACATCGAATCGCTGACGGTGGGACACACGGAAAAGCCGGGCGTATCGCGCATGACCATCGTGGTCGATACCGACGAAGGCGGCGCTCTGCGGATCGAAGCGAACCTCTACAAGCTGGTGCACGTGCAACGCGTCGAAAACGTCACGTCGACTCCGACAGTGTTTCGCGATCTGGCCATGATCAAAGTGGCCGCGACTCCGGAGACCCGCGCGGAGATTATGCAACTGACGCACGTCTTTCGCGCTCGCATCGTCGATGTGAACAGCGAATCGATGGTGATTGAAACTACGGGCGCCGAGGACAAGATCGACGGCCTGGTTGAGATCTTGCGAGGCTACGGCATTCTCGAGATGGCGCGAACCGGCAGGGTCGCCATGACCCGCGGACCCAGACTCGAGGCTTCGGCAAATGCATCGGGTCAAGACGATTCGTTGGAGGACGAATCGGTTTCGTATTCAGTTTAGTAATTATTTGTGGAGGTAAGTATGGAAAACCTGAGAGAGAAGTTGGAAAAAACCCTGGAGGAACATCAACGCGAGAGCGGTTTGCACATGATCGGAGGGCGGGAACAGCTGGTGGCACGGCTGTTGAAAGTTCTGGATCCGCCGGATCATGGCGGGGGAAACGCCGACTGCACTTCGTCGGATGAGGACGGCCGCTGCTGTCAATAACGGATCGAATGTGCCAGCAAGGCTGAGCACATCTCGAACAACGAAGTTCAAAGGAGAAATGAAATGGCAAAAATGTACTACGACAACCATGCCGACCTGGCACTCATTCGTGGCAAGAAAGTCGCGGTGATCGGCTACGGTTCGCAGGGTCATGCGCACGCTCTGAATCTTCGCGACAGCGGGGTTCAAGTTGTGGTGGCGCTTTCCGAGACAAGCAAGTCGCGCGCCCGGGCCGAGGCTGAGGGATTGCGCGTAGTCTCGCCTGCTGAGGCCGCGGTCTGGGGAGATGTCATCGTTTTCCTGGCGCCTGATACAACTCAGCCAGCCATTTACCGGGATGCGGTTGCGCCCAACCTCACTGCGGGGAAAACTTTATTTTTCGCGCACGGCTTTAACATTCACTTCGCAACTATTCAGCCGCCCGCCGACGTGGATGTCATCATGATTGCCCCGAAAGCGCCGGGACATCGCGTGCGCGAGGTCTTTGTCGACGGAGGCGGAACGCCCGGCTTACTAGCTGTTCATCAGGATGCCAGCGGATCGGCGAAGGCTCTGGCTCTTTCCTACGCGAAAGCGTTGGGATGCACACGAGCTGGCGTGATCGAGACTAGCTTCGGTGAAGAAACCGAAACCGATCTCTTCGGCGAACAGGCCGTGCTCTGCGGCGGCGTGAGCGCTCTGGTGAAGGCCGGCTTCGAAACTTTGGTCGAAGCGGGATACCAGCCTGAGATCGCTTACTTTGAGTGCATGCATGAGCTCAAGCTGATCGTGGATTTGATGTATCGCGGCGGATTGAACTACATGCGGTACTCCATCAGCGACACAGCCGAGCACGGCGATTACACAGGTGGTCCGCAGCTGATCACCGATGAAACCCGAAAGACTATGCGCCGCATGTTAGCCGAAATTCAGCGCGGAGAATACGCACGCAAGTGGATCGCGGAGAACGAAGCGGGACGTCCGTGGTTCAACGCCACTCGCAAAAACGAGCAAACTCATCTTATCGAGCAGGTGGGCGGACGTTTGCGCGAGCTTATGTCTTTCCTGGACCCCGTGCGGATTACGCCGGATGGAACTCCGGATAAAATGTCTCAGCCGGCCGCTGAGTTTGTCGCTAGCAACGCCGATTGACGAGAGAAGAGGTAGACCCATGCAGGTATACGATTGGAATTTAATGCAACCGGAGGCGGTGACTGAACTGTACCGCCGCACCGTCGCGCAAGGAGAGAAGATGAGCGTGGCGCGGCTCGAAGTGGCCAAGGGTTCTTCAACTCGGGCTCACCGCCACGAGAATGAGGAAGTCATCATTCTGCTCAAAGGATGTTGGCGATTTCACTTTGTTAATGGCGAAGTCATGCTGCGGCCGAATCAAATCCTTACTATTACACCGGGCGCGGAGCATTCGTCCGAAGTGCTGGAAGACGTAGTTGCGATCGACGTGTGCAGTCCGGCGCGGGAAGACTGGCTAACTGGTGCCGACCACAAGCTGCACAACGATCCCGACCAGTGTCTGTGGGGCGTTTAGTCCGGCTGCGGTAAATGTCATCGATTAGAGAAACTCATGATCATTAACATGCGGGAGCGGGCGACCGAAGCTGAGCTCCAACACGTCATTGACCGCGTGAAGGAGGCGGGATACCAGGCACACATCACGCGCGGGGAAGAGCGCACTATCGTTGCCGCCGTCGGCAGTGGCGGACGCCGACATGAGTTGGAGGCTCTCGCGGCCGCGCCCGGAGTCGACGGGGTGGTTGCGATCGCGCAGCCTTTCAAGCTGGTGAGCCGTCAGGTGAAGCCGCATCGCACTGTGGTGAATATCGGCGGAGTGCAGATCGGGGACGGAAGCTTCGTGGTCATTGCCGGTCCCTGTTCCGTCGAGTCGCGGGAGCAACTATTTTCGACGGCGCGAGCGGTAAAGGCTGGTGGAGCTCGATTGCTGCGAGGCGGTGCATATAAGCCACGCACCTCTCCTTATGAATTTCAGGGCTTGGGGGTGGAAGCGCTGCGGCTGCTGAGCGAAGCGCGGCAAGAGACGGGCCTGCCGGTGGTCACTGAGGTGATGAGTACGGAGGATGTTGACGTTATCTGCGAACACGCGGACCTCTTGCAAGTGGGCGCTCGCAATATGCAGAACTTTGCGTTGCTCCGGCGTCTGGCTACGGTAGGCAAGCCCGTACTTCTAAAGCGTGGACCTTCCGCCACCGTAAAGGAGTGGTTGCTGGCGGCTGAGTATCTTGTGGCAGGGGGAAATCCGAATGTGGTGCTGTGCGAGCGCGGCATCAAAACCTTCGAGACGGAGACCCGGAACACGCTGGATCTGGCGTCGATTGCGCTAGCGCGGGAACTGACTCATCTTCCCGTGATTGCTGATCCGTCGCATGGAACCGGCCGGCCCAGTTTGATTGCGCCGATGTCTCGCGCGGCAGCAGCACTCGGCGCCGATGGGCTCATGGTTGAAGTGCATCCTTGCCCGGAGCGCGCGCTTTCGGATGGGCCGCAGTCGTTGGATTTCCCCGGTTTCTCGCGCCTCATGCGCAGCCTGGCAGAGCCCCTGCGGGGAGTTGAGATGTAAGCCGCGAGTGATTCGTGGGACATGGGATCAACCGCGTTATACATCTTGTCGATAAACATAGTAGACATTGATCGCGGAATTGCATACAATTCTCTTGCCGCAGTTGGAAGGGCCCGAGTTCCGCGGATCTCCTCCGGGATCGGGCCTTTTTCTGATCGCGGTTTCCGATCTGCGGTACTTTCACAGCTTTGCTGATTGAGCCTTCCGCCGTGCCTTTACTGCTATTCACTATCCAAATCCTGCGGATGAAATATGGCTTCCGATATACTGGTTGGATATGCCAGTGCTCAAAAATATCGCCGCCATCGCCAAGGGTATGAGCATTACCTTCATGGAGATGTTCCAGCCCACGCAAGTGGAGAACTATCCGGATGGGCCGGGGCCGCTTCGGGGCGCGCAGTTTCAGGAGCGTTTTCGCGGAGTACACGTTTTGCAGCGCGATGAGAACGGGCTGGAAAAATGCGTGGCTTGTTTCCTATGCGCGGCGTCGTGTCCCTCAAACTGTATTTATATTGAGGCAGCCGAGAATACGGACGAGCATCGGGTGAGCGGAGCGGAGCGCTACGCGAAGGTTTATAACATCGACTACAACCGATGTATTTTCTGCGGATACTGCGTCGAGGCTTGTCCTACGGATGCGATCACCCACGGACACGGCTTCGAAATCGCGAGCTTCAACGCCAGCAACTTGGTTTACCGAAAAGAACAAATGCTGGCGCCCCGCCCGGCGCACATGGGAGCCAACGCGGTTTTTAATCAAGCCGAGGTGGCGGGCGGCGCGCCGACAGCGCCGCTTCCGGGAAGCTAAGATTCCTAGGTCGGTGCGAAAGACAGAAACGCCGGTCCCCAAACTAAGGACCGGCGTTTGTGTATGTGGCAGTCATTGGTTCTTGGGCGTTGGTCGTCGGCGACAGCGCAGCTTGATCAGGTGAACCGCCACTTCGCGTGGACCCAACACCGATTGGCTAACCACCGGCGACCAACGACCCAGGACAGAAACTCGCGTCTAATTTCCTTAGGCCGCGACGGTTAGAGAAAGAATAAGATTGAAACAGATATTTCTCCGCATTGGCTGCGTTGTCGTGTTATTGGCGTTGTTGACGTACGCCGGCGACTATCTTGTGGTCCGCTTCAAGATTCCCAATAATCGCGATCCATTTTCCACCGTCACGATTAAGCCCTACTACGCGATTCAAGAGAAAAATGGCAGGACGGAGTACGATTACGCCGCGCCGCAAAACCAGGTGTGCGTTCGTGCGCTGTTTCCCCACTTCGGCTACAGTCCCTGCTGGTACGTGAAGCGGCATACCGACAAGCGGATCGACATATAAGGCCTCGCGGTTTTCGGTAGTGGTGCACTCTGATAGGGAAGCGAGCCAAACGCGCGGTTATTGTGTCGCAAAGAACGCGACACATCGCGCGGCTCGCCCAGATCCTTCACTACGCAAAGAACGCTTGTTCAGGATGACAATCAAACTGCACCACTACCAGGTTTTCTCTTCCATTGTTTTCCAGTGTTACCATAGCTACCTGTTTTTGAGAACCCACGAATACCGGAATCGATGATGACCAAAACATCCCGTGCAGTCGCGTCTCCCCGCGTAGTGAGCATTGCGGATTTTCGGCCCATCGCGCGCCGCCGCTTGCCCAAAGCGGTTTTTGACTATCTGGACGGAGGTGCGGAAGGCGAGGTCACGCTGCGCGAAAACTGCCGCGCCTTTGAGGACATCACTTTCCGGCCACGTCACGCCGTCGTGCCCGACAGTTGTGAATTGTGTACACGCGTTTTGGGTTTTGATCTTTCCCTTCCATTCTTGCTTGCCCCCGTGGGATACAGCCGTCTGATGCATCCGGGTGGGGAAGTCGCAGCTGCGCGCGCCGCTGGAGCCGCGGGCACGGCTTACATTTTGTCCACAATTTCGGGGCACAAACTCGAAGATGTAAAAGCTGGTTCCAGCGGTCCGGTCTTCTACCAACTTTATTTAATGGGTGGTCGGGGCGCAGCCGAAGCCGTGATCGAAAGAGCGCGGGTTGCCGGATTCTCCGCCTTGGTGGTCACGATCGATACGCCAGTGTCCGGCATCCGCGAGCGCGATTATCGCAATGGCATGAAAGAACTGATTAGTGGAAGCGTGCTGGAGAAACTTCCATACGTCCCAGAATTGTTAAGTCATCCCGCATGGCTGATCGGTTACTTGCGCGACGGCGGCTTGCCCGGGCTTCCGAACGTTATCATTCCCGGACAGGGGCAGATGGCACTTGTCGACATCAACGCAGCCTTGGCCAGCGCCGCCGTCACTTGGAAAGATTTGCGCTGGATTCGTGAACACTGGCGCGGACCCATGGTGGTGAAGGGCGTCCTGACCGGCGAGGATGCGCGTCACGCTATCGATGAGGGCGCAGCAGCGGTCGTGGTTTCGAACCACGGCGGCCGGCAACTTGATGGTGTTCCCGCATCGCTGCGAGCTTTGCCCGAAGTTGTAAAGGCAGTGAACGGCCAAGTCGAGATACTGATGGATGGCGGCATTCGTCGAGGCACGGATGTGGTCAAAGCCATCTGCCTCGGCGCGCGCGCGGTTCTATGCGGACGGGCTTATGCTTACGGTCTCGCGGCCGCGGGCGAAGCCGGAGTGGTGCGGGCGATTGAGATTTTGCGAACCGATGTGGAACGCACGCTCAGGTTGCTCGGTTGCTCATCGGTCGCAGCCTTGGATCGGTCATACGTGAATGTTCCGAAGAGTTGGGAGTGGAGTTGATTCTGTTAGCAGGGAAGCCGCGCCGGTGGTTTTAGACAATTCCGCGATTCGATCCAGGCGCTGAACTCTCTTCGAAGGGAGCAGGTCATGCATTGGACCCAGGCTTACGATCCGTTTGGCCATTGGTGGCTGTCGACCCTGGTGGCAGGGCTTCCGATCATCGTGCTCTTCAGTCTTTTGGCCGGGTTCAAGGTCAAGCCCCACTGGTGCGCCATCGCGGGCGCGCTGACGGCGATGTCCGTCGCAATTCTGTTTTTCAAGATGCCATTAATTCTAGCGGTGACGAGTTTCGGCTACGGGGTTGCGTTCGGCCTGCTCAAGATCGCCTGGATCGTTCTCGCGGCCGTTTACCTGTACGACATTTCGGTCGAGACCGGACAATTCGAAATCATGAAGGAATCGATTGCCGGAATCACGCCGGACCGCCGGTTGCAGGTTTTGTTAGTAGCGTTTTGTTTTGGCGCCTTCATCGAAGGGGCGGCGGGTTTCGGCGCGCCTGTGGCCATTGCCGGCGCTTTCATGATCGGGCTCGGATTCAGGCCCTTTCACGCGGCTGCGCTGAATCTAATTGCGAACACCGCGCCCGTGGCCTGGGGCGGGATTGGCACTCCGGTTCACACCCTTGCCGCAGTCACCGCGCTCCCTGAATCCGATCTCAACGCGATGATTGGCCGCATCCTTCCTTTCACGGCCATGATTGTTCCGTTCTGGTTAGTGCGGACGATGGTTGGTTGGGAAGAAACTTTTGAAGTCCTTCCCGCCATTATCGTGGTTGGCTTCTCGTTCGCCGTCACCCAATTCTTTTGGTCGAACTACGTCGATAGCAATCTGGTCGACATTATGGGCGGAGTGGTGTCGATCATCGCTGTCGTCGCCTTCTTGCGCTTCTGGAAGCCGAAGAAGATCTGGCGTTTCGATTATGACAAGGACACAACTCATCTGCCGCCGCCTTCCGCCGAGATCGCGGACCGGGTTGGCGGAGAGTGGTCCGCGGAGAAATTCGACGGATATGTAAAAGTACGTTCTTACGGCGCTGGGCAAATCTTGCGAGCGTGGATGCCTTTCGCCGTCTTGTCTGTCTTTGTGCTGCTGTGGGGGCTTCCATCGATTAAGCTCGCGATGAACCGAGCTACCACGCCTGCCTTTCGCGTCATGCTTGCGGACGGCAAGCCGCGGCCGGGTCCGCCGGGGTGGGATGTGCCTTACTTGCATAATGCCGTTTATCGCGCTGCGCCGGTCGTGACCAAGCCGACCGCCGAGCCCGCACGATACGATTTCAACTGGCTGTCGGCTACGGGAACCGGATGTTTCTTCGCCGCCATCGTTTCCGGATTGCTGTTGGGCCTACTTCCCGTTCAGCTTATGAAAGTTTTCTGGCGCACTCTGGTGCGCATGCGACTGGCCATGATCGCAATCTCGTTCATGCTGGGCTTGGGCTATGTGACGCGATACTCAGGGCTGGACGCCGTTCTCGGCCTTGCATTCACACGTACCGGGTGGCTGTATCCATTTTTCGGCACGTTCCTGGGCTGGCTCGGAGTCGCGCTCACCGGCAGCGACACGTCGTCGAACGCGCTGTTTGGGAGCCTGCAGCGAATCACGTCGCAGCAACTCGGCATCGATCCCGTGCTTATGTGCGCGGCCAACAGCGCCGGCGGAGTCATGGGAAAGATGGTCGACGCGCAATCCATCACGATCGCCACGGCTGCAACCGAACAAGTTGGCAACGAAGGAATTATTTTTCGTTTTGTGTTTTGGCACTCTATCGCTCTCGGTGCGATTGTTGGAATCATTGTCATGCTCTACGCCTACGTGTTTCGCTCCGCTGTACCCCATGGGCTGATGTTTGTGAAGTAGTGCCCGTGGGTACGCATGGCGAGCCGTCGCTTTGTTCCCTCACACATAGATATTTTTGCTGATTCCGATGGCGCGCTCTCATCGCGATCTTCGGGGCCTGCCCGTGGATGGCTGAGTCGCGGGGAATAAAAGATCGGCGATTCCGTTATATCCAATGAGCTTCATTTTGCAGGAAGCGGGGATGGTCGAAATCACGACAGTATCTTGGAGCGGATAGGGCAATGGTAAATCCATTCGATCTCAAGGCCGCGCTTTTCGCCAAGCACGCACAACACGTCGTGCTGATTCATTTTCCCATCGCGCTGTACATTGCGGCGGTGGTTTTCGACTTCATCGCGGAACGCACGCGGCGGCCCGGCGTAGCGGACGCCGCATATTACAACCTGCTATTGGCAGCAGTGTCCACCTTTCCCGCTCTCGCTACTGGAATACTCGCGTGGCAGTTCCAACTGGAAGGACAGAAACTGAAGGGTATCTTACTGCTGCATGTGGTGCTCGCGGGCGTCTCGAGCGCGGTGATTTGGCTGGTCTGGTGGGTGCATTTCCGGGCGCGACGGCGGTCGGAAGTCTTGCCAAAGTATCGTCTCGTGCTCGAATTCCTGGGCGTCGTACTGGTGGCGCTGACCGGGCATTTAGGCGGCTTCCTCAGCGGCGTAAACGGAAACGGCTAAACACGCCGATGAGTCAGTTCGAGAGAAAGTCTCGGACCCAAGCTCGCTGTCGCTTTTAGTGGTTCTGGCGATTTGGTCGCCAAGGTTTCCAGGCGAGAGAAACAATCTTAAATCGCAGCGGTCGCTGAGAACAGCCGCGGAGTACGCGGAGGAGCGCGAACCACGGTGACTCCCGAATGCAGTGATTAGGGATTGCTTTCCATCAGACCAAAATGACCGGGAATAAAACGGAATGGCGTCAGTTATCACCTCAGAACGTCACAAACCGAGGAGGAAGAATGGCAGACAAGAAGCAAGACTTCATCGATCAGAATTTGCA
>JBEKGG010000061.1:0-18722 GCA_050012915.1 Terriglobales bacterium
CCACCCGCCGGTACCGCCCCGTCTGTGCCCGCCTTGGAAGCTGTACCGCACTTTTTCCTTCCCTTCTGCGGATGCGTGCATTGCGAACACAAAAAAGGACAGCACGATTACGCCCAACCTGACAACCAGCCGGCGAGACCATCCATCGTTTGGGTTCATCGAGCTAACTCCTCTTGGAAACCGGCACGGCAGCGGGGGAGAGAACGACTTTCGCGTCGCTTATCATACACCCGTTTGCGCTCGCTCCCGTGACATCCCGTTGCCGACGCCGGTTTGCGGAGTCCCCGAGCGGTTCGCGAGCCGCCGCTTTCGCTGTGCTAACCTTCAACTCTGTAACTTTCCTGCTCCCATGGACGCACTCCCCGAGATTCGCATCGGTACGGCCGGTTGGAGCTATAAAGATTGGGACGGCGTCTTTTATCCGCCGGGCATGCAGCGCGGGAAGCGCCATGCGCTGGAATTTCTGGCGCAGTGTTTCGATGTGGTCGAGATCAACACATCGTTTTACGGGCACATCAAGCCCGAACTGGCCAAGCTTTGGGTGCGTAAGGTCGCGGTCAATCCGAAGTTTATGTTCACCGCGAAATTGCATCGCTCGTTTACCCATTCTCCCATTGCGGTGATGGAGCCGACCTCAGCTGCAACCATCAAGCCCAACGATGAAGATGAAAGACTGGCGCGCGAAGGATTGGACGCGCTGGCTTCCGCTGGAAAGCTGGGCGCTCTGCTGATTCAATTTCCGGTTTCGTTTAAGAACACATCGTTGAACCGCGAATATCTGGAGCAACTGTTGCGGCAGTTCATCGAGTTTCCCCGCGTGGTCGAGGTGCGCCATGAGAGCTGGAACAATTCTGAGACGCTCAGCTATTTCACGGAAAGAAATGTCGCCTTCTGCAATATCGACCAACCGCTGATCGGTCGCTCGCTCGAAGCCACGGAACACGTGACTTCTCCGGTTGGGTACGTGCGGCTGCACGGCAGGAACTACGATCAATGGTTCGAAGCCGAGAAAGGCGCTGATCGCTACAACTATCTGTACAGCGAGGCCGAATTATCGGGATGGAAAGAAAAGATCGAGCGCATCGCACACAAAGCCGAAGTCACCTACGTGGTCGCGAACAATCATTTTGAAGGCAAGGCCGGAGTGAACGCGCTGCAATTGAAACACATGCTGAGTGGGCAGCGTGTGAAAGCGACCGAGACGCTGCTCGAGCATTATCCCGACCTGAAAAATATTGCTGATCCGATTGCGGACGAGGGCTCGAGCGCGAACCTGCCATTGTTAGCCTGATCCTCCCAGAAGTCTTCCAGAATGCATGCCGCATTCGCCTGAATGCATTGGCTTCGAAGTCAGCTAATTTTTCTCTTGACAAGTCTATCGCGTAACCGTAAAGTTACACATTATGCGGAACCGTTCGGTTACATATTCTACGGAAGCAACGTTTCAGGTTTTAGCCGATCCGACTCGGCGAGCTGTGCTCGATCTTCTGCGGAAGGGAACTCAGCCGGCGGGCGAGATCGCGCGGGCGTTTCCGGTTTCGCGGCCGGCCATCTCAAAACATTTGCGATTGTTGCGCCGCGCGCATCTGGTGCAGGAAAGAAGGGAAGGCCGCCTTCGGCTCTATCAGCTTAACGCTGAACCCTTGAAAGCCGTCAATGCCTGGGTGGAACAGTACCGCGCTTTCTGGCAAACCAGCCTGACGAATTTAAAGAGTTTTGTCGAAGCCGAGTATGCGAAGGAAACCGCCCATGATCGGGCGAAACACAAATAACTTTTCCTGGAGGAATGAAAATGAAAACACTACGCATAGCAGCTTGTATCGTGCTGTTGGCAACCGCCGTTTTTGCCCAATCGGACGCACAGAAATCATTCGACCAACTGAAGTCGCTCGCCGGCTCATGGGAAGGGAAGAACTCGCAGGGCGAACCGGTCCAGGTTTCCTTCCGCATGACGGCCGGCGGCTCCGCGCTGATGAGTGAGATCAATGGGCATGGCGAGGACATGATTTCGATGATCAACTTCGACGGCCCCAATCGCCTGCTTCTCACTCACTACTGCGCGGTCGGAAATCAGCCGCGGATGATGGCCACCGCTTCGCCCGATGGCAAAACCATCATCTTCAACTTTCTTGACGCCACCAATCTCGACAATCCGCAGTCGGGGCACATGGATCACGTCGTGATCGCGATGCTGGACGCCAATCATCACACGGAAGAATGGAATTTTATCGACCACGGGAAGCAGATGAAGGAAGTTTTCGATTTGACGCGCAAGTAAAGGAGATTTCAGTGGCCACAACACGAATCACGCCCGACCAGGACGCAGTTGTCAGCGAAATCGAAATTGCCGCGCCGCCCGCACGCGTTTTCCAGGCGCTAGTCGATCGCAATCAGGCGCTGAAGTGGGGCTCCGGCGAAACCCACGAGATCACAGTCTGGGAAATCGATGCGCGCCCTGGAGGAAAGTGGGAATTCATCTCGCGCGAAAAAGTCGCGAAGAGCCCGGACGGCACGCCTCGTGAATTCGAGCACCACGGCGAAGTCCTTGAAATCGATCCGCCTCGGCTGCTGGTTCACACTTGGTTGGCTGACTTTCACGAAGATCCTTCGCACCAAACGGTGGTGCGATGGGAACTCGCGCCGATTCCAATCGGGACTAGGCTGACGGTCACGCACAGCGGTCTGGCGCAACTGCCATCGTCGCGTGCGGCATACAGTCAGGGTTGGGGCGGTCTGATCGAAGCGATCAAAAAGTATTTGGAAAAATAGTGAGGAGACAAAACACGATGGCTACAACATTGGTCACACCCGATCAAGACACAATTGTCAGCGAGATTCACATGGCTGCCCCGGCGGAGCGAGTATTCCAGGCTCTTACCGATCCTCAGCAACTCATGCGCTGGTGGAATAGCGATGAGTGCCGGACCGAAGTCTTTGAAATGGATACACGGCCCGGCGGCCAATGGCGCTTCGAAACCAGAAAAACTAAGCCGAATGCTAGCGGCGTGAACCGGTGCGTTTGTCAGGGGGAAGTGCTGGAATGCGATCCGCCGCGTCTGCTGGCCTACACCTGGATTTCGAGTTGGCACGACGACAAATCTCGCGAAACAATTGTGCGCTGGGAGCTGACGCCGACCAAAGACGGCACGCACGTGAAGGTGACGCACAGCGGTCTGGCCGAGGAAGCGGTCGCCCGCAAGGCTTACGGCGGCGGTTGGCCCGGCGTGGTCGAACTGCTCAAGAAATTTGTAGAAAATAAATAAGGAGAATTCATGGCTACATTTGCAATCACTCCCGATCAAGATGTGGTGACCGCGGAAATCTTTATCGCGGCGCCACCGGAGCGCGTCTTCCAGGCAATCACCGATCCGACCCAGACGGCACAGTGGTGGGGGCAGAAGGGTATGTACCGGCTCAGCGGAGGGAAGGCCGATGTGCGCCCCGGAGGCAAGTGGTTCACCGAAGGACAGCGGCCGGACGGCAAGAAATTTCGGGTCGAGGGCGAGTACATCGAGATCGACCCTCCACGTTTGCTGGTGCACACCTGGCATGCAGACTACGAGCAACATCCCAAGACTACGGTGGTCCGTTGGGAGTTGGAGCCGCGGAGTGTTCATGGCCTGCAGCACAGCGGTCCGCAAAAGGTCGGCACCGGCACCATGTTGAAGGTCACGCACAGCGGATTTGCCGGCGACGTGAAAGATGCGGCGGATCACGGAGAAGGCTGGAAGCGAGTGCTTGGCTGGATGCAGGCGTTCGTGGAAAAAGGAGAGACGGTGGATAGTCGTCAAGGCTAAGTTGGACAGTCGCGGTGCGCCGGATTTAGGAAACCCAGGTCTCGAAATGCGCGAGACCTGGGGCACCCTTTTACTGGCACCGTCGAAGTCCCCCCATAACCTCCGAAGCACACGACTTTAAGGGTGGGCTACTCATTCGGCCATCGCTCATTGCACTCGCGTCTGATCGGTGATCCAGTTTACTTCCCAGGTCTTGCCGCCATCCGCTGAGAAGGACTGTTCGAAGTGGGGCGTGTTTGTGGTCAGGTTCGTCCAGGCAAATCGAATTAAGACGACTTTCCCGTTAATCGTATCCTGGGCGAAGAACTCGCCGCGTCCATTCTTGAACTCGCCAATCTGAGGTGGGTCCATAACGCCAATCTTGCTGTTCGCCCAATAAAGGCGCCATTGATGGGATTGCGGATTGTATAGACGCACCGTCAGACCCTCGATATGGCCGACATCCGGGCTATCGAGTTCGACCGTGTCGTACTGCGCGCGGCCATCCCAAATCTTGTAGCAGACGCCGGTACCCTCAAATTCGACCCAATCCGTAGAGCCTGTCAAAGGATGCATGAGCTTCTTGAGATGAAATTTCCAGCTGCCGATGAGAGGATCAAAATCGTGCTGCCCATCGCGGTCCATGTTCTGAACGCTGGTCGTCGATGCCGCTGGATTTTGTTGCGCGAAACTTTGAAGGCTCGCCGAGACAACAGCCAAGCTGCACACCATGACATAAATCCAAATCCGATTGATGTTCATCGCACTGCCCTCCCGACGGAAACATAACTGAACGGACGAACCGATGTGTGAATTCAGGTAACAACAAGTAAAGAGTTGTGAACGAGTTTGTGTTTGCGGAACCGATTCTGCGTCACGTTTCTCTGCATAACCTTTTACATTTCCATGACAAACTCGCAGTCCTGCGGAGTTATTGTCCTCGCGAATCAGCGACGCCGATTTTTTCCTTGGCAATCGCCGGAGGTAAGACAAATGAGAAAACCACAAATGGCCGTCACAATACTCGCATTGGCACTGTTAGCAATTGCGACGCCGCTAGCGAGCGCACAAACCTACACCATCCTCCATCGGTTCGCCGCTGGGACAGACGGCGCAGTTCCTAATCCCATCATCCGAGACGCGGATGGCAATATCTACGGCGCGACCAAGTTTGGTGGCATCCTCGACTGCGGCGAAGACAGTTGCGGAACGGTGTTCAAGATAGACAGCGCCGGCAACGAGACCATTCTCTACCGCTTCGAGGGCGGAGACAATGGATACGGTCCCTACGCAGGGTTGGCCCGGGACGCGAAGGGTAACCTCTATGGCACGACGCAAGGGAACGGCTTTGTTGGCGGCGCATCGGTAGTCTTCAAAGTTGACCCGCAGGGACAGGAATCCGTGTTGTTTGTTGCCGGAGAAACAGCGCAGGCCTGCTGCCTCGATTCTCCTGTTGCCGTGGATGCGCAAGGTAACGTCTACGGCATGTCGCCCTACGGGGGCAAGCCCAATTGCAATTTGGTCAGGGGTGACTTGGGCTGTGGAACGCTGTTCAAAATCACTCCCTCCGGCAAATTTAGCGTGATTCATGTCTTTAAAGGAAAAGACGGAATACAGCCGGAGGGTGGCCTGGTTCTCGACGCTGAGGGCAACATCTACGGCACCGCAGCCTATGGCGGCAATCTCAAGTGCGCTTATCCCGGGTGGGGCATGCCCAGTGGAGAAGGCTGCGGGACCATCTACAGGCTGGATACGAGCGGCAAGTTCACCATCCTGCACACTTTTACGGGGCCACATGATGGGTCGGATCCTCTAGGACTGATTATCGACTCCGACGGCAACCTCTATGGCATTGCTGATAGTGGCGGCGATATCGTCAAGAAGACAAATTGGGAGTATGGCTTAGGAACCATTTTCAAAGTGGATACCAGCGGCAAGTATAGCGTGCTCTTCACCTTCAGCCCCTGCACCGATCCTCCGTGCAGGGAAGGCCAGGTGCTGAATCATCTCTACGCCAGCCATCTGGTAAGAGACTCGAAAGGGAACCTGTACGGCCTCCAAATGGTTAACAACTGCGCCTTCGCTGGGGGATGTTTGTTCAGAATCGACACGAAAGGGAAGATAACCGACCTCTACGACTTCACCCAAGACCAAAGCGGAGCCCCGATTATCCCCTCGATGGGCCTGGTCTTAGGTCCGCACGGCGATTTCTATGGCAGCACGCCCGTCGGAGGATCCGCTGAACCCGAATGTGACGACGAAGGCTTTACCCAGGGCTGCGGGTCGGTGTTTCACCTTACGCCTTAGACGAGCCTTTTTTCCGATGCGCGCCATTGTCGGGTTCGCGGAAACCCAGGTCTCGAAAGCGCGAGACCTGGGGCACCCGGCGCTATTTCATCGGCGAAAAATCGGTTGGACTCATGTACGTCACATCGATTGTTTCCACCGTTTTTTTGGCCTGCTCGGCTTTGAGCACCTCTTGAAACTCTGGGTCTGCCCGGAACGCGTCCCAATTCTTTTTCGCTTCCTCGCGGCTGGCATAAGCCAGCATAAAGACGAATGTGTTGTCCCAAGCGGGAGCACCCTCGGGTACCCAGTAGCCCACAACCTTCAGATCGTGTTTGGCGAGGATCTTTGAAGTGGTGTCGCGAAACCGTGACTCCAGCTCCGGCACTTTGCCGGGCAGAGTATGGTAAACGCGAAGCTCAAAGACTCGATTGCTATCAGCTCTGACTTGGTCGATGCGTGCCAGTCGTGCGGTAAAGAGCGATCCCGCGGCAAAGGAAAGCAGAGCAATGCCGCAAACCGTCCATCTTGTAGATTTTCGAAATTTACCTGTCATCGAAGTCTCCCGCAGAGCAGCGGATTTAATGTGAACTCCCTTTGGAGTACGTGCGGGAGCCACTTTTGGATTTCCTCAAGAGCGGAAAAAATGTTGTGCCCTGCCGAGCTCCCAACATTCGCGGGCGAGGGCGCCCGCGCCACACTATTTGGTTTTAGCGAGTGTCGATGTCGAAGCCCAGGATTGCGTTTACTTCAACCGGTTGCTCGCCGCGAAATACGGGGCGGAATTTCCAGTTGGTTAGAGCTGCCAGGACTTTCGAGGTCATCGCGGTGCCGCCTCCGTCCAGGACTTGCAGATTTCGCAGCGTTCCCGTGCGGTCGAGGATGCAGGCAATCACGAGTCGCGAGGGTTTCAAGTTGGCGGGCAAATCGGAGCGCATCGGTTGCGGGGCGACCAAATCCTCGGCGTAGGGATGGGTTGCGGAAGATGGATCCGCATACTGCATGACCGCCGTCCCCAGCACGGTGTCGATGTAGATGGTGTAGTTCTTGTCGCCCTTGAGCATGCCGTAATAATTGAATGCTCCACCCGAACGGGCGCTGCCGACTACGGTGATGCCCGGTCCCTGTGCCTCTTTGCCGGCCGAGGAACGAGCGATGACATTCGGTCCAGCTCCATCGGCGCCAAAGCTGGGCAAGGTCACGATGTTGCTGCCGCCATTCACGGAGACTCCGGGCATCGGCGGTTTGCCGGTGGTTCCGTTGCCCGCGCCGCCGGGGCCGGGGTAAGGAGAAATTCCACCGCGCGCCATGGTGTCAGATCCGTGTCCGGCGCCGTCTTTGGTGGCATCGGCTTTGGCAGCGCCCGAGCCTTCTCCGGATAAGCCACTGCCTGTTCCAGAGCCACGGCCGATGCCTGATCCGCCACCTGATCCGCCTAATCCGGGCTTGTCTCCTCCTGACGGAGACATCGCCAGGGAGCCTGCGCCTCCATTGCCCGGCACGCCGATTTTGGATCCGGGCTGGCTTGATACCACAATGCCCGTCCCTTTGCCGCTGCCGCCGTTATTACTCGGAGGCGCAGCGACGGAGCCGGCGTCCATGGCACCGCCCAAGCCTGCCCCGCGATTTCCGCTGCCCAGGCCGGAGAGCGAGCCTCCACCGGAAACGGTTGGAGGCGGTGGAACGACAGCCGTGCCGCCTCCCAAGCCGGTCATCGTGGGACGCGTCAGCGAACCGCCTCCGACTTGCACCGGAGGAGGCACAACATTGGCGGTTCCCAAGCCTGGCACGGCACGAGTTCCGGTCGCGGATCCATTCAACTGAACTGGGGGTGGAACGACATTCGCATTGCCAATGCCGCCGAATGAATGGTGTGACGTGGATGCGTCTGCCATCGCGGCCGGAGGCGGCACGACCTGATTTCGTAACTCGCCTGCGCCAAATCCCGGGCCTCTGGGATTAATGTCGCGCGTAATTTGCGAGGGAGGCGGCGCGATTACCGCTGGTGCTGGCAGCGTGAGCTTCGGATTAAGATTCGTGACCTGCTCGGGAGCGGAGACCGGCGGCGGAATAACAGCCACGGCTTGCGAACCGGGCACGCGGACAGGCGTAATCTCGCGTCGAGGCGCGCTGGGACTGGGCGGAACGATGGCTGCGTTCAATAGCGGAACAGAACGCATCTTTTCGCGTTGGGCCTCAGGTGTAGGCGGGACGATGTTCGCGTTCAGCATCGGCGCGCGCTGCGCCTTCTCATTCTTAACCTCCGGAGCAGGCGCGACCACCGCTTCGGAGAGCGTAAGTGAGCGCTGCGACGATCTCAGACCCTCCGCGGGCGCGGGCCCGGGAACTGGTTTGAACGCCAGGAGATTGGCGACCGCCGAATCAGACTGCGGCAATTTAAGCTTGGGAGCGTCCACTACCTTCTCGCGAAGCGACTCGCCGCGTGCCACGCGAATGGTTTGAGTGCGGTGGTGAGCTTCGTGACCGCCAGCGCGTCCGGAACGGCCGGCTTGCGCTCCTCCGGCATCTTCGGTGCGCGGCAGTTCCTCGCCAGAGAAATAAATGACGTCGTACTTCGGCATGGCTGGCGGCTCATAGGGCCGCAGCTTGTCGATAGCTTGCGACAGCATGATCACCAGAATGAATAACGCGGCTTCCACGATCCAGGAGGCGAACATGCCGCGATAGGGGACGAGTCCGGTTCTGGCTTCTCCGGCCAAAGGTTCGGGAGAGCGTTTCAGAGCGGGGCGGATGGCGGTGAGAAATTCCTGCCACGGCGACGACCACTCGACCAGGAGTTTGAGCTCTCCGTTCACGCTGTGCCAGCCTCTTGCTTCACGCCCATTGCGATCTCGATTTCGTCTCCCACTGTGGTTCCGCTGGACTGCAGCGTGTTTCCTGGCAACTCGAGAACCGAAGCTGTGCGCATACTGACTCGCGCCACTCGCCACGGCTTCAGATTCCGTTCGACGTGAACGACAAATTTGTTCGGGTCCAGATATAGGACATCAATCGGGAACCTCATCGCCAGCGTGTGTACGCCGCGCGACGGAATGATCCAGAGGCCATCGCCCGCAGGAAAGGTGGCCGCATCCTTGCCCATGAGCCCGAGCAGGCGCGACCAGTGCGTTCCTGCCACGGATAAATGGGTGGCCAGGTAGGCTTTGCGCGTCCGGTTGAACGCATATCCTAGGGAAGCCGGTGGCAACATCACAACTCCGAATCTTTGGGTCGTCGAATTCTAGATCTATGAGTCTAGATCGATCACCTTATCAGTGTCCTACCACAGGCGACAGCGTCCGAATAAGCTCGATAATCGCCGGGCCAAGCGTGACAAAGATGATCGAGGGGAGGACAAATAAAACCAGGGGAATTACCATTTTAATGGTTGTTTTGGCAGCCTGCTCTTCCGCCCGTTGCCGCCGCTCGGTGCGCAGCGAATCCGAATGTACTCGCAGAGCCTGGGCGATACTGGTGCCGAAGCGGTCGGTTTGAATTAAAGTTCCCACCAGCGAGCGGAGATCGTCAACGCCGGTTCGCTCTACCAGATTGCGCAGAGCTTCGGCTCGAGGCTTGCCGGCTCGCATTTCCAAATTTACCAGGTGAAACTCGTCGCTCAGTTCGGGATGGGCATGGTGCAGGTCGGTGCCGACACGCATCAGGGCTTGATCGAGGGCTAATCCGGCTTCGACGCAAATCACGGTGAGATCGAGCGCATCCGGCAAACCGAGTTTGATGCGCTGCTGGCGCGCCTTAATCATGCGCTTCAGCATAAAGCGGGGTAGAAAGAACCCTAAGGCGCCCACGCTGACCATCAAGACCGGAGAGTTAAATCCACTGGTGGCGACCACCAGCGCCAACGCGAAGATCCCGGTTGCCAAACGGCTGCCAACATACACCGTTAAGTGGCGAGTATCGCGATACCCTGCCTGGATCAGCCAACGTCGGGTTCGCGAGACGTCGCTTGGCGACAGCGGTATGGCTTTGCTGAAAGGATCGAGAGCTTGTTCGAGTCGCTCCTTGAGAGCAGGCTTCTCTTGAGCTTTAGCCTTTTGCCATCCGAGAGCGCGCAAACGGGAACCGAGCAGGGAAGACGGTGCATAGGCCGCCGCTCCAAACGAAAACACGACCAGGGCGATGGTGAAGAAAACAACGATTGTGAGCGCGAGTGCCATGCGTTAACTCAAACCTGAATCTGAATGATCTTCCGTATCACGAAATAGCCTAGCGTTTGCAAAACAATTCCCGCGACCACGAGCGCGTGCCCGATGGGATCCGCGAACAGGGGATGGATAAACGAGGGGCTGGTCAGCAGCATGGTGATCACGATGACCGGAGGCAACCCCATCAGCAACATCATGGTAAGGCGTCCCTGGGCCGTGTAAACCCGCACCTGGCGCATGATTTTGAATCGCTCGCGGATCACATAAGAAAGGTTATCGAGGATTTCGGCCAGATTGCCTCCGGTTTCACGTTGCAGCATTACTGCCGTAACAAAGAATTTCACATCGACCAGCGGCACGCGGTCCGCCAGGTTCATTAAAGCGTCGCGAACCGGCAGTCCGAATTTCTGCTCTTCAAAAAGCTTGCGGAACTCTGATGCCACAGGTTCGGAAAGTTCGTTGGCGATCAACTCTAAGGCCGTGGTGAAAGCGTGGCCGGCGCGCACAGCTCGGGCCAGAGTGTCGATGGCTTCAGGAAACAACTCTTCAAATTTCTGAAAGCGCTTGGTACGGCGATAAGAGGCGTAGGAGTAAGGAAGAAATCCGCCGAGGACTAAACCAACCGCGGCAAACAACAAAGCCTGGTTCGGAGGCAGAGATCCAGCCGCGAGAAATCCCGCCAGGGCCAAAGCCACGGCGCTGACCACGCAGAGCATCAGGATATTGCCCGCGCGTATTTTCAGGTTTGCCTGTTCGAGGAATGGCTGAAGATTGGAAATTCGCGTGGATCGGCGCAGCAAAGTGTCGAGCGCTGGAATCTTGCTCAACATTTCGTCGCGCAGCAAAGCCAGTTCCTCGTTCGGCGCGCGCTCCGCGGCTTCCTGCACCGATGCCAGGCGTTCGCGCAAAAGCCGAGCTTGTGCGCTGCGTTGGTCCATTAAGGAAGCCACCACAAAGACGCCCAAGGCGACTGCGACGAAGACCAGTATGGCGATAATTGCTAGCATGATTTTGGGCTGGCAAACTTCGAGAGACTTCTTTAAACCTCCACCCGTGACTCGAAGAGTGCGGGACGCAAGCGGCAGCCCCCGGTAGCCAGGCGATCGGCGAACTTGGGCCGCAATCCGGTGGCGCGGAAAGTACCCCTTACTTTGCCGCTTTCATCGATCCCGGTTCGATCGAATACAAAAATGTCTTGCAAGGCAATGACGTCTCCATCCATGCCGGTGACTTCAGAAACCGAAATCACTTTACGGGTTCCGTCGGACAAACGCGCAATCTGCACGATGGCGTGAATGGCGGAGGCGATTTGCTGCCGCATGGCGCGCTCGGGAAGATTCAGATTGGCCATCGAGACCATACTTTCCAAGCGAGCCAAAGCGTCGCGATGCGCGTTGGCGTGCACCGTAGTCAGCGAGCCCTCGTGGCCCGTATTCATCGCCTGCAGCATGTCGAACGCTTCTTCGCCACGCACCTCGCCGACCACTATGCGGTCGGGACGCATACGCAAACTGTTGATCACTAATTGTCGTTGACGGACTGCTCCCTTGCCTTCGATGTTGGGCGGCCGGGTTTCGAGGCGCACGACGTGCTCCTGCTTCATTTGCAATTCGGCTGCGTCCTCGATGGTCACCACCCGCTCGGAATTCGGAATGTACCCGGACAAAACGTTGAGCAAAGTAGTCTTGCCCGCGCCGGTTCCGCCGGATATCAGAAGGTTGAGCCGTCCTTTGACCATGGCGGAAAGCAACTCCAGCATCGGCTCCGTCAGGGTCTTGTTTTCGATCATGTTGCGAGCCGTGACGGGGTCGCGGCCGAATCGCCGAATGGAAAGACAAGGGCCATCAATGGCAAGCGGGGGGATGATTGCGTTCACGCGGGACCCGTCGGGAAGGCGCGCGTCCACCATCGGCGATGATTCGTCGACCCGCCGCCCGACTCGAGACACAATCCGGTCGATGATCTGCATGAGGTGAGCGTCGTCCTTAAAGCTCAGACCGGTGGGCTCAAGCTTGCCCGCGCGCTCGACGTAGACTCGATCAAAACGGTTTACCAGAATGTCGGAAACTGTCGGATCCTTGAGCAGCGGCTCCAAAGGCCCGAGGCCGAAAATTTCGTCCAGAATCTCGCGGGCTAGACGCTCCCGCTCGGCGAAGCTCAGTGGTACCGCTTCAGTGTTCACTGTGGAACGGATCAGAGCCAGGACTTCGTCGCGAGCGGTATCACTCGTAGTTCTGCCGAGTTTCTCCAGATCAAGCCGATCGAGAATCTTGCGATGGAGGTCGGCCTTGACCTGCTGGTATTCGGTTCTTTCGAAGGTCTGCAAATTTGCCATGAAGTCTGTCCGAACTGTGTTGATGCTTAGATTGCCTTAAATCCTGAACTCTCTTAAACCTAAACCGTTTTAAACAACGACCAAGCTTTGCGTTTTACGTCTAAATCATTTTCCGTCAAGCGGGCTGCCAGCCCGGCGAAGGCGCGACCAATGTCGGTATGGTTTTGAGCCGCCACCGGTACGCCGCGATCAATCGCCGTCGAGACAGCGAAATATTGATTGGGAATCTTCCACAGCAATTTGACTCCCGCAGCAGCCTCGGCATCCGCCTCGCTGAAACCCGCAATTTTGCGGAAACGATTCAAGACAAGCCCCACTTTTTCCCGGCTTCCACTTTCTCCCAGATACTGTTGGACCCGGGCCGCGCTCCACAAAGACGCGACGTCGGCGCTGACCACCAGCAGGACGTTCTGAGACAAATTGCTGACTAGCCGGGTGGTCGGGTCGACTCGCGTGGAAGCGTCAACTACCACGTAGCGGAATTGTCCAATTAACATATCGAACAATCTCGCGAACTCCGCGGTCGAGGGTTCCACCGCAACCGGAATGTTGGGGCCGGCGAGCAGCTGCAAACCTTCGCTGTGGCGGGTCATGAAGCTTTCCAGCAGCGAGCTGTCCAGACGATGCAGATTGCGGATTGCGTCGGTCACGTTGAACAGTGGCTTCAGATTCAGGTGCAACGAAGTATGTCCCAACGGGGCGAGGTCCACCAGTGCGGTGTTGCCGTGGGCAGACTGCAAAGCCAGAGCGAGATTCACGGCGACCGTAGTAGCGCCGCTTCCTCCCTTGGCGTTGACCACGGTAAAAACTTTGCCGTTCGTCCCTTCCCGATTCACTTTTCGCTGCGCCGCCGTGAGACGGACAAAGGCTTCCAGAAGGTCGGTGGTAGTCGTCGGGCGTTCAATAAACTCCCGCGCCCCAGCTCTCATGGCTCCGACGATTACCTGAGGCTGCGAGATACTGCCGATGGCGAACAACGCGGTTGCGGGAAGTTCCTGGTGGAGCAATTCGATTGTCCGCAAGGCTAGAATGGCATTGTCGGCAGGGATGTCCACCAAAACCACGTCAGCCTTTGTGGTTTGGATCCGCCGCACCAAAGGGTCGTTCGCGGCTACCGGAAAACTGACGTGGGTATACACAGCCCGAGCCACGCTGGTACCGTCCACCAACACCTGCATCACGGCACGCTGCTCGTTGTCCGCCGCAACGATAATTACCGAAAGTTCGGGCATAACGACGCTACTTCTCCCACAAATTCCCTATCGCCAACTTCTATGTACGCAAAACCACAGCATTCCGATGTGCAGGCTGTCATTTGCTGCCTCCGGATGGCTTCTTGGAGGAGTCAAACTTATCTTTGTCGAGGAACGGCTGCGGATACTTCGGAGTAGCCGGCGCCTGGGTACTGGGTGCGATGCGATGCACCGTGCACAAAACCATCAATTCCGAATTGCTCTTTTGCACATTCTTGCTCTTGAACAGATTGCCAATAATCGGAAGGTCGGCGAGTCCAGGAAATTTGTTGGCAATCTGGGTCACACGGTTGTCCATGAGACCGGCGATCACGAAGCTCTGACCGTCTTGCAATTCAAACTCCGTGTCTGCGCGCCGCGTGCTCAGGGCCGGAATGTTAAATCCGGAGATGGTTAACCCATCGGCGAAATCCAATTCACTGACTTCCGGCACCACCCGCAGGTGAATGTTTCCGTTCGGCATGATCACCGGAGTGAACCTCAACCTGACGCCGAATTCCTTGAACGAGATGCTAACGGCGGTGAAACCTTGTCCCGGCTGGACGATGGGAAAAGGAAACTCTCCGCCTGCCAGAAAGCTGGCCTCCTTGCCGTTCACCGCGATCAAATTCGGTTCCGCCAGAATTTCCAGAAGATTCTTCTGCTGCAGCGCCTGCACCACGACTCCAAAGTCGATATCGCTGCGGAACAAGAAAAGGTTCAACGGGTTGGTAAGGTTAATGGTGGGGGGCGTGGGCGCGGTGGAAGTCGTGGTCGCACTTCCGTTGGTTTGGGTGGTTGTGGAAGAGGTGGAGACGGTGAATCCTCCATATTGCCCGGTAGTGATCGTCCCGGTCGTATTACCGGTACCCGGAGTGAAGAAATTGACTCCGAGTTGCAACGCAGCGGTTCGGTCGACTTCCGCGAACTTTACTTCCAGAAGAACTTCCTGCGCGCCCACAGGACCAAAAGTGAGCACATTCACTACATTCTTGGAATAGGCTGCGGCGATCATTTCGGCGCGCTTGGCGATATCCTCGGTAGTTACGTGACCCGAAAGCACAATCGCGGAGCGCGAAGGCGAAACTGTGATCTGTTCGTCGGGGAAAATTCGCCGTTCTTCTTCGGCCGCCGCACTCACGTCGACGTCCACGCGCAGATCAAAGCTGCGCGAGCGTTCAAGTTCATCCCAGATCAGCAGAGAGACTTCGCCGGCGGAACGTCCGTGCACCAGAATTTGGGTAGGCGTCACCACGATGGCATCGGCCACCCCGGGATCGGTTACCGAGACTCTCTTCAGCCGCTCAGTGGTATTGATCAGAAGCGACTTGTTCACCATCACGCGCAGCGGGGCGGCGCCAGTCGATGCAGTCTCTGGAGCAGTTTGTGCTGTTGCCCCCGGACCTTGAGATGCGGGTTGCGGCGCTTGGTCTGGAGTCGGAGCCTGGGCTGCCGGTTGCGCTGGAGCAGCTTGCGGCGCCTGTTGTTCCTGTGATTTGGGCACCGCGATGGCGCTAAGCAGCAACAGGACGCCCAGCGTTATCCCCGCCAGTCTGCCAACTTGTTTTTTAAGTTTCTCCCGCCTGCGGGAGCGGATCCTCGACATTTTCTGCAACCTCGCCACCCCGGACTTGTACTTGAAACCTGTCCTTAAAACTTGTCTTCTTCCTTCTTATCTCCTTTGTAAACCTCGACCGTGTACGCAGTCGGGATTGAGGGAGGGGCTTGAACTGGAACGTGTTTCGACGCGCTTCGCGGCCGCTCGGCTTGAGCAGGCGCGGAGGCAGCGTTGTAGAGAGAGTTCGATTTCACTGCCGCTACGTCTTCCTGTTTGGTATCAAGCGGATTGCGCAGCGCCAACTGAATATGTCCCTGAGAGGCTGCCAGGGTAAGTCGTTCAGCGTCATCCGGAGATACCAGCAGGGTCACCACGGGAGCGCTCTGCGGTTCGCCTGCGGAGTTACGTTCCAGCCTCTGGCCCGTAGCGATGACGGCGACATTTTCCAGGACAGTGTCGGTTTGCGGCTCGTTGGAGCCCTGAGGATTTCCCGTCAGCAAGACATCGACCCGCGTGCCCGGCAGCACAAATCCCGAAACCGCGGAGGTATCGTTCACTCGGACCGAGACCGCCCGCATGCCCGGCGGGATTAATGAGGGAAGGCCAAAGCCGGCATTTTCGCCCGCCAGCTTATTGGTGAGAATGAATTCGCCTTTCGCAATAGGAAGCACCACCCCGCGGCCCACAACCTTGTTCTTGAAGTGAAAGCGGCCGTCCGGCAAATCCCCGCTGGGAAAATGCACAATTCGGATATCCTTGTCGTCTATCTTTGTCCCAACTTGCAGATCGTCCGCCGCGACGATTACATCTTCCCCCGGTGGATTTTTGGAGCCTGCTCTGGACTGCAAATTACGATAGACGACAAGGCTCACAAACGCCCCCAGCGCTAAGGCGATAAATCCAATTAACAAGAGCCGGTTGCGATTCATTCCTGTTCCTCGCTAATCAAAATCTGGCGCCCGGCCGCCTTGGTGGCAGCCAAAGCACAACCGGACAGCCAAGCTGTCGGTGCGATTCCGTGCGCATCGAGCCCTCCACTGCGCCGGAACACTTGCTTTTTTTGAATCAAAGGTTTAGGGAAGGGAAAAGGGTTGTCCTCAATCCCCCCGACCATCATACCCCGAGGTTCTTCATAGAGCGACAATTTGTTGCACCTTCGAGCGTCCCGCTAGTGACCATAGTTTCTAAGGGAAGGCACAGGGAAAAGTACGTTTGGACCGAGTTTGGCCCTCGAAAGTACGTGTTTTGTGGGCGAAGCGGCGCGAACCGTCCGATTTTCACCGTTGTTGTTCGGGTTTTCCGGGTCGGGGGAGAATCGAAATGAAAACCCCTTCATTGGGTCGTCTTGACAAGAACGATGGCCTGATCATCGGCGTATATTGTTTGCCAATCGGGCAAATCTTTGAGCGCCGTTACCAGCGGAGCGTCGGGCGGGAGAATAACAGTCCGAATTCTCCAGGTCTCAAACGGGATTCGCCATGCGTCGGTCTTCAGGTAGTAGGACGCGGCCAGTTCGTCCATAAAAGTATCGCCATAGAGATCGGCCCGGCCATCGATGTAAACCCGATATTCGGGATACAGTTTCCAGATGAAATATCCCCCCCAGTTGTAATTGTTCAATATCGGAGCCGGTGGCCGATGCGCTGTGATGAACGAAATCGCGGCAGCGGGAAATTCCTTGGCTTCGGCCTCGGGTTGCCGGCGAATGACAAAACGCACCCGGGCAACGGTGAAAATGAGAAAAGCAGCCAGCAGAATCGCATTGAGCAGCGTTTTGGCCGAAGTCATCGTGGAATTCTTCGACTGGAAGCGCTTGGCAATTCCATTCTCCTCCAGCCATGCCAGCAACATAGCACTCAAAATCGGAATCGCAATCAGCGTGTAAATGGGTATGTGCCTTACGGAACGCAAGGCTGCAAACGTCATCACACATAGCAGCAGAAGTTCTCGCGGTCGCAGGCGCCTGGGCGAAAAAGCTGGCAAGACCACCGTGGCCAGAATCATGGCAAGCGTAGGCAGATATAGATATTGGTGAAAGTCTGGCGAACGCCACTCGCCGATGTAGTTCTGCATGGCTCGCGAGCGCAGCGTTTCCAGCGGATAAGAGTACATCGCGACGCCATACGGGTTCAGTGGGACGACCGCCACGCAAGCCACGATGGCCAGGGCTAGCGCTCGAAAACGCGCAGCCGCAGTAACTCCATCTTTGGAATTACCAATCGCGAAGCCAAAGCTGACATCCAGAAAATCGCCCGCTAGAAACAGCACCATCAGCGCGAGCCCGACCGCGTATCCCGCGTGAAGATTCACCCAAAGCAGTATGAGCGGAGGCGTCCACCACAGCAGCTTTGGACGATCGTAAGAACGCTCGAGGATTAGCAGAAGCACGCTGGCCAAAAGCAACGTGATCATTTGCGGGCGAACGCCCCAACTGGGAGCCGATGCGAAAGCGCCGAGCAAGGTGACAATTCCAGCGACGTAAGGTCGTCCCGGCGAGCGCAGGAAAACCACAACAAACGCAGCCGCGATAACCGCGCCGAATCCCACAATCAATCCAGCCCACCCCGCAAGGCGATACAGGCCAAAAATGAAAATTTGGGATAGCCATTCGTGATCAAGCCAAGGCTGCCCAAAGCGAGTGTAGGAGTAAGGGTCGGTGTGAAAGATTTTGTGGTTTTGGACAATCAACTGTCCGGTGCGCAGATGCCACCACAGGTCCGGATCAGTTACGCCACGCGCCGCCATGGTGAAAAGACCGAGCGCCAGAATGATCACGAACAGGCGGCGCGTTTGAAGAAGTTCATTCACCCGGCTAAGGATACACTGCAGTTTTGAAATCCAAAGGCTTGCTTGCACGAACCATGCGCAACAACAGCTGGCTTATAATGCGGGTCTTACTTCTATGCTAAAGGAGTCAACACAAAGGAAACTGACGTTGTATCTCGCTCCGATGTTGTTGTTCCATGTCTTGCTGGCCTGGTATGCGAGGATCGGCGTTCGCATCGGGCTTGCGGATTTCACCATTTTCTACACGGCGAGTGAGATTTTGCACCAGGGACGCGGCGCCGAGTTGTATAACAACGGGGTTCAGGAGACTGTTCAGCGATCGTTTTCACCGATTGGTCTTCGTAGACGGGGTTCAATTCTCCCCTATAACCATCCTCCATTCGAGACTCTTCTCTTTGTTCCATTTGCACGCCTGAAGTACTTAACCGCCTATCTTGTCTGGCTCGCGGTTAATCTCGGGCTCACCGTCGCTCTGATGCTTCTTCTGCGGAAGAATTTTGTAGTCCTGGGAAGCGCGCCGCTGTATCTCTGGCTGCTGGCGGGATTTGGTTTTTTCCCGTTGTTCAAGGCTTTATTGCAGGGGCA
>JBEKGG010000062.1:0-18599 GCA_050012915.1 Terriglobales bacterium
AATCAAGACGTTTTTCGTAGAGCGTATGCTCCATCGCCAGTTTTCGAAATTCATCGTGACTGGCGAAGAGCTGGTCCCTAGAAGTTAGCATCCAGCAGACCTCCTAACCGGGTTTTCAGAGTTCAACTTACCACACGACCTTGCAGGCTTCAACGTGAAATCTCGCGCGAGTATCCCTTGAGTTCTCAGCAATTTCGAGATATCTGCACCGGATGTGGTGCAATTATCAGGCGAAGTCCAAGCGATAAAAAATGGCATCTTCTTCCGGGTCGCGATAGTAACGCCTGCGGCGGCCACTCTCGATGAAGACCCATTTCTCATACAGCCGACGGGCTGCCAGGTTCGATTCGCGAACCTCCAGGAATACGGCCCGTGCGCCTCGGCCTCGTGCCAAGTCAAGAAATTCTCCGAGCAGACGGGTGCCCAGCCCACGGCTGCGAATGGGCTCCGCGACCGCGATGTTTTCGATTTCCCACTCTTCGCCTATCGCTCTGCCAACAATAAATCCTTGCACGCCAGATTGTTCCTCTACGACGAGAAACTGCCTGAGCGGCGCTCTGGCGAATGCGGCTTCATACTGTTCGGTGGTCCAGTGCGCTGCGCTCGCAGCCCGACGCTCCAAGGATATCAGCGCGGGAATGTCTTCTGGTGTGGCTCGGCGAATGGGCATTTGGAAGACCGATGTCTCGCCCGGCTCGTTTAGGCTATCCTCCCTTGACAAAAAGTTCCGCTTCCGAGCGTCCTATATAGTTCGCTTCGAGCGCCTCTGGGGAAACAGTTTCTCCGGAGATAATCTTTCTCCATCCGAGTTGTGCGATCCTATTGCTGCGCGGCCGCTCGACTTCGAGCACGTGTAATCTCTTGTCTCTGGCCGCTTCGGCGAGAGTTCTGTCCGCCGTGACGATCACTGCGCCGTTTGCTGACTCCAACCATTCCGGTCGTGTCAGCAGGCGTTCACGAATCAGATGCGTTCCCGCAATTCCCACTTGATACTCGCCCATAAAGATCTCGTTTCGCCCGGCATCGAGGGCAGCCACAACTCTTCCCTCCAACTTGCTTGCACTTGCGATCGCTTCCAACAAAGAGACAGCGGCAATCGGTTTTGCGAGCACCTCTGCAAGTCCCTTGATGACCGCCAGCCCAATACGCAACCCTGTAAACGATCCTGGCCCTGAAACCACGGCGAAGGCACCGATTTCCGCTTTGCCAAATCCGTGCCTGGCGAGCAAGGCCGCGATTTGCGGAACCAACTCGGCAGAGAATGTGCCTCCCGAAAGCGCTGCGACTTCGATAACTTCACAGGCGTCATCCGGCCCGCATCGCGCGAGCGCGATGCTGCCGTCCCTGCCGGAAGTATCAATCGCGAGAAGAAGCATGAATAAAACTTGTCGGTTCAGATCTGCGGAAATCCGTGGCCGCCTTGATCAGTGGCTGGCTTCCACCAACTCCAGCAACACCCCTCCGGCGCTCGATGGATGCACGAACACGTAACGATGGCCACCCGCGCCGATCTTGATTTCGTTCGAGACCAGTCTTACACCGTCTGTCTTCAGGCGTTCGACGACTGCCTCTAAGTCAGGCACGCGCAGACAGACGTGATGCAGCCCTTCGCCACGTTTGGCGATGAATTTCGCGACCGTCGAGGTGTCGGACGTCGCCTCCATTAACTCGAGACGGCTTTCTCCGACAGGCAGCATCGCCACTCGCACCTGCTCGCCTTCGACCACTTCTTCCGCAGACGCAGCCAGTCCGAGCTTCTCATAGATACCCTTCGCCGCCGCCAGCGACTTTACCGCGATGCCGAGATGGTCAATGGTAAACATCGATGTCTTTGTCCGCACGCCAAGTCGTCCTCAAAGCTCACATTGTCGTCCTGAGCAACGCGAAGCATCTCTGCACTCTGCTCGCGGCACCAACTCCGCGCTATCCCTTTCCCATCTTGCCCACAATCTCTTCCACCAGCGTATACGGATCGCGCTTGTGCTCGGCGACATCGGCGGCGTAGCGGGTGACATCCCCATCTTGCATTTGCTCGCGTGCTTTGTCCAACAACGCGTCGCGTAGCATCTCGATCAACCGTTCCTGCCAGTTTTCAATGCTGTGTTGGAGTACGAGATTTTCTTCTTGAAGATACGCTTCGTAATCCGAAATGGCGGCGACCAAATCACTGATCCCGGTTCCGTCGCTGGCGACGGTTTTCACAATCGGCGGAGTCCAACGATCGCTACGAATGGCCAGCGATTGCAAGGCGCGAATCTCACGCTCCACGCGCTCGGCGCCTTCGCGATCACTCTTGTTGATCACAAAAATGTCCGCAATCTCCATGATGCCAGCCTTGATGCTCTGCACATCGTCGCCCATCCCCGGCACCAGAATCACAACTGTGATGTCGGCTAGCCGCACGATATCAACTTCATCCTGCCCAACCCCAACCGTTTCGATCATGATCAAATCGCGTCCGGAAGCGTCTATTACAGTGGTCACATCTGCCGTGGCACGCGCCAACCCGCCCAGGGAACCGCGCGTGGCCATGCTGCGAATGTAAATGCCCGGATCGGAAAAATGATCCTGCATGCGAATGCGATCTCCGAGAATCGCCCCGCCGGTATATGGACTTGTAGGATCAACCGCAATGATCCCGACCGTACGATTCTCTTTGCGATAGTGCTTGGCCAGTTGATCGACCAGCGTGCTCTTGCCCGCACCGGGCGCGCCAGTAAGGCCGAGAATTCGAGCGTGTCCAGTCTGCGGGAATAATGCTTTCAGCAATTCAGACCAACCTGGCAATCGGTTTTCGACGATTGAGATGGTTCGCGCCAAACTCCGCGCATCGCCGGAACGCAAGCGTTCAATCAGGGGTTGGAAGTCGTGGCTCAATCTGTAAGTGTAAAACACGTGACGAAAAAGGAAGAAATCGTAGCTCTGTCTGGCGACTCGCACCGCGCGTCAAGAATATCTTGGACGCGCGCCGGTCATACTGCTGTTCATACTTTGTTCATACCACAAGAGATGCTATAATCAGTGTTTGTCTCGGAGTACGCATGTCCAGGTCGAGCGCAACTCGTAAGGCTAAGAAGACCTTCTCGCTTTCCCGGCAATCGGTGACGTTTTTAGAAATGCTTCGCAAGGAAAAACGAAGCAAGTCCGTATCCTCAGTTCTGGAGGACATCATTCGTCAGCAGCAGCAAGCAAGAGAGATGGAGCGCATCTCGGCCTCGGTTACGAATTACTACGATTCTCTCACCGCCGAAGAAGTCGCCGAGGGCCGCGCCTGGGGGGATTTTGCCGCAACCCAATTCCCGAGCGAGGACTAATCTGTGAAGCGAATGCCTTTGCGTGGAGAAATCTGGTACGTGAAGCTTCCCACAGATCCGCCGGACAAAGCCGCAAGACCCGTGATAATTGTTTCTCTGGATGCCCGAAACCGGCACTCGGGCGCCAGCACGGTACTAGTCGCGCCCTTGACTGGTTCCGTGGAAAAGGACTTCGACACCCACATCCAGCTTTCACCGGGAGAGACGGGCCTCCATGCATCCAGCATTCGGTGTGAAGATTTGACGGTCGTGAAAAAGGACTTTCTGGTCGAACCGAGGCTCCCGCTGCGCACCCTTAGCAACATGCGAGTCTGCCAGATCGCCGACAAAGTGCGCATGGCGATGGGCTGCCCGCCCAAGCAAAGCGGTCTATAACCCGAGAGGAGTGCGAGCCTGTGACGGATTTGTTCGTAGTGCGGAATGGACTAGATGAGATCGGAGACGAAGTGTCGAAGATCGCTGAAATCATCGTTCGCACGGCAAAATGGGTTCACCCCGACACCTTCCACGCACTTCCAGTCTGGTATCCCGAGACGGCCAGAAAACTACCGCTCTATGATGCGAGATGGGAAGCCGTCTACAAAAACACTAACAAGCTCACGGCACTGGTTACAGACAAAGTCGAGCCGAATATCAAGGCAGGAAAAGCGTTCATAGCAGCGCTCGGTGCCAGGAAAACGGACAATTGGGCTGTTTGCCACATCTGGGGAGTCGATGATCCCAAATTTCAGCGAAACAACAAGGTGGTGTGTGATCGAAGATACTATTCATGCGTAGCCAACATGGTATGGTTACCAACGCCGCTCAAGGGATTCACGGACTGTGTGCCCGAGATCAAGCGCATGCTGCGAACATGCTGCTTCTATCTGTACGGCTGGGCCTGCGAGCATGCCGACGTGAAGGACCAGGCGGCCGAAATACTAACCGGGTCAATCCCGCATGGTTATCCAAACGAGTGGCCGGCGCCGGGTCGATCTTGTTTGCCACCTGGAACGGCACCGTTTAATGACCGGGTTAAGAAAGCAATACAGAAACGCAAGAATGAGCTCCGGGACATGCTCACTGACGAGTCTCTCGTTAACTTCCCACGCAAGGAAGTGCGGGATGTTCTTGAATCTTGGAAGATCCAGTTGTGAGGTAACGGACCACTTAATCTTTCAGCAACTGCCGCGCAATCACCAGCCGCTGGACTTCACTCGTGCCTTCGCCGATGGTGCACAGCTTTACATCGCGATAAAACTTTTCCGCCGGATAATCTTTGATGAACCCGTATCCGCCGTGAATTTGAACGCCCTCGTTGGCACAACGGACGGCCACTTCGCTGGCGTACAGCTTCGCCATCGAGGACTCCAGCGTGCTCTTCGACCCCGCGTCTTTTAGAGACGCTGCGCGCAACGTCAGCAGCTTGGCTGCTTCGATCTCCGTAGCCATATCCGCCAGTTTCCACTGGATCGCCTGAAATTCGCTGATCGCTTTGCCGAACTGTTTTCGCTGCTTGGAATACTTCAGCGCCGCTTCGTACGCGCCCTCAGCCATTCCGAGAGACAAAGCCGCAATCGAAATGCGCCCGCCATCCAGTACCCGCATGGCATCGATAAATCCGTCGCCTTCTTTGCCCAGAAGATTTTCCGTGGGAATGACGCAGTCTTCGAAGATGAGTTCGGCGGTATCGCTCGCCCGCAGCCCCAGCTTATTTTCTTTCTTTCCCGGACGGAATCCCTTAGCGCCCTTTTCTACAATGAACGCCGAGAGCCCGTGCGTGTGCGCGGCACGGTCGGTCACGGCGATCACTACGAGCACATCGGCGTAGTGCCCATTGGTGCAAAAAGTCTTGGTACCGTTCAGTACCCAGGTGTTTCCTTTGCGTACCGCTGTCATGCGCGCGCTGCCTGCATCCGAGCCAGACGATGGTTCCGTCAATCCCCACGCGCCGATGTGCTCGCCAGTTGCCAACTTGCTCACGTATTTCTTCTTCTGTTCTTCATTGCCCGCAATAAAAATGTGATTCGAACAGAGCGAAGTGTGTGCCGCCACAATGATGCCGACCGAACCGTCAACGCGAGAGAGTTCCTCGATCGCGGTGACGTATTCGATATATCCCATGCCCGCGCCGCCGTATTCGGCAGGAAAAATCGTCCCGAGCAGGCCCAGCTTGCCAAGTTCCTTTATAGTCGCCAGAGGAAATTCGCCAGCCTCATCCCATTTCATAACGTTCGGCGCGATCTCGCGTTCGGCAAACTCGCGCACGCTTTTCTTCAGGTGAAGCTGTTCTTCATTGAGTAAGAAATCCAAGAATGCCTCCGCTCGACGTCCGCATCGAGCATTTGATCCCGAGACGGCAAGTGCAAAACACTCGATTAGAACATAGTGCAAAGCTAGAGTGAAAGTTACCCAAGTCCGAGTCCTGCTCGCCCGGTGCGGCAGTCTCGGAAGCATCGCCGATTTAAATTATCGATTTCATCGAAGTGTGCTCAAACCTTGAATCGCAGAGATCGCCGCAGAGCACGCGGAGAAATCATGGAACCGCAATTGCGCCAGCCTGCACCGAAATGAACCGTTCAAATACTTCGTTGGAAAGAAGCCGTCCCTTTGCGGTTAGGCGAATCACGTCTCCGGCGCGCTCCATCAGTCCCGTCGCTACGAAATCGGCAACGATCTCGCGACAGCCTGCGACGGCGTTTTCCCCGAACTCCGCCGCGACTTTTCTCAGATCCACTCCGCGACTCAGCCGCAGCCCTAAAAAGAAAGTCTCTTCGAGCGACTCGGCAGTAGAAACCTGCGTGCGCTTCAGTCCTCCTCCGGCGACATATGCGTCCAAAGTATCGGGCGTAGAAAATCTTACCGCTTCCACTCCGCCCTCTGCGCCCGGTAGCATCGAGTGCGCATCCACGCCAAATCCCAGATACGGCTGCCGTGTCCAATACTTCAGATTATGCCGCGACTCATTTCCGAGACATGCGAAGTTCGAGATTTCATACTGACGAACTCCCGCGGCGTCCAACCGCTCACAGGCCATTAAATACAAATCTGCTGTGATATCTTCGTCGGGAACAAAGTGGGCGTGGTATCGTGTACCACCCGCGATCAGTTCGCGGCCAAGATGCGAATCTTCGTCCACTTCGAGGATGTAGACACTGGCATGCGGCGCTTGCGTGTCGATCGTTTCGTCGACGGAAAACATCCAGCTATCGATAGTCTGGTGCGGAAGTCCAGCGATCAGGTCGATGTTGATGTTCGTAATTCCGGCGGAGCGCAGCTTGGCAATGTCTTCGAGCACGGTGGTCCGATGGTGCAAACGCCCGACCGACGCCGCTTCTCGATCCACAAAAGACTGCACGCCCAGGCTCACGCGATTCACGCCGCAGCGCTGGAGGGCGTCAGTTACAGCCGGGGTCAGTGTCCCCGGAGCGCATTCAACCGTAATCTCAGCGCCTTCCTGAACCTCGAAATTTTGGGAAATCGCGACAAACAACCGTTGCAACTGCGCGATTTCGAGTACAGTAGGAGTTCCGCCGCCCAAATAGATGGAGTCGATAATCCGGTCGGTACGGCCGCACATCTGTGCTAGAGTCGGGTTGTCATGTTTCATGTCATCGCATAAGCGGTCCACATAGCCCTGGAAGACGGAACGGGAGAATACAGCCGAAGCAAAGTTGCAATAACTGCACTTGGTGCGGCAGAAGGGCACGGAGATATACAGGCCAAGGGGCATTCCACCTATTATCCCACTTTGGGAGACAGTGGTTGCCTGACGGGTCTCGACTGCGACCGCGAACTTATCGGCGACAGGCGTTTTCATTTTGAGCAAGCAGGAGTAGAAACCACAAACTCATGACGCTTCCGCGGGTGGTTATCACTGGAATGGGCGTGGTCAGCCCCAACGGCATCGGCAAAGAAGCTTTCTGTCGTGCCATTCTTGCCGGAAAATCTGGCGTGAAGCGTATTTCGCGCTTCGATCCCTCCGAACTCCCGGTACACATTGCCGGCGAGATTCCCGAATTCGACGAGCTCGCCTGGGTCGACGCGCGCGAGCGTAAGCACGTTTCTCGCGTCGTGCCCCTGGCTGTCGCTGCCTCGAGTGAAGCCATTCAAGACGCTGGACTCAACCCAACGGCAATGTCAATGGATGAGAAACGCGAAATCGGCGTGGTGTTAGGGACGGGCGGCGGCGCACAAGAGTTCTCTGAAGAACAATATCGGCTGTGGCATTCCGGCCACGTCAAGCAAGTCAGCCTGTTCTGCATTCCAAGCGGAACTATGGGAACGATTCCCAGCGAAATCAGTATGCGGTTCGGCTTTCGCGGCTACAGTCACGTGGTCACGGCGGGTTGCACTTCCTCCACGGACGCGCTCGGTTACGCCTATCAGCATATTCAAGCTGGGGTTCAGCCCATGTTTCTGGTCGGCGGCGTCGATTCGCCAATCACTCCGGGCATCATTAAGGGCTACACTCTATTGCGCGCGCTCACGCAGTCCTGGAACGAGGCTCCAGAACGGGCCTCGCGGCCGTTTTCCGCGGACCGCGACGGATTCGTAATCGCCGAAGGTTCGTGGATGTTTATCCTCGAGGACTATGTACACGCCCGGGCGCGAGGCGCGCGCATCTACGCCGAACTCACGGGCTACGCTTCCACCTGTGAGGCCTTCCATCGCGTCCGGATGAGCGACTCGCCCGAAGAACCGGCTCGCGCCATCACTCTGGCTCTCGAAGAAGCAGGACTCGCAGCTGAGGACGTTCAGTACGTGAACCTTCACGGTACTTCTACGGAGATGAACGATCGCGTCGAGACCCGTGCCCTGAAACTAGCTCTGGGCAAGCATGCAAGCCGGATACCGATGTCGGGACTCAAGTCGCAGATCGGACACACCCAAGGGGCGTGCGGTTCAGCCAGCCTGGCCGCGACGCTAATTGCAATGGAGCACGAAAAGATTCCCCCAACCATCAACCTCGATGTATCCGACCCCGCGTGCGATCTGGATTATGTGCCCGAAGTAGGCCGGGAAGTTCAAATCGAGCACGCCATCTGCAACTGCGTAGGATTCGGATCAAAGAACTCCGCCCTCGTGCTGAGAAAAATCGCATAGAGACGTAGCTTGCTGCGTTTCCGCCTCGCGGCGAGCGGAAGGATACGATACAAGTTACGATTCCACAGACGGATCGAAAACCTTTTTCATCTTCCTTGCCTGCTTTCCCATCTATCTAAGGTATCTTTGAAACAGAAGCGCCAACCTAGCCGCCCATGGCATCGGAAGAAGAAGTATTAGGCAAAGCGTATGACAGCCGGTTGATGAGACGGCTGCTCACCTATCTGCGTCCCTACAAGTGGCAGGTCGGGATTGCGCTAGCGTCTATTTTGATCAAGGCAGGGGCCGACGTTCTCGGACCTTATTTAACGAAGATCGTGGTTGACCGTTACCTGGCGCCGGTAGGCGGACTGCACACACCGCTGGATCGCTTCTTAAGCAATAAGCCGCTGGTTGGGATCGCGCAGATCGCCACTCTCTACGTTGGCCTTCTGATCTTCAGTTTTCTCTTGGAATATCTCCAGACTTATTACATGCAGTGGGCGGGCCAAAAGACGATGTTCGATATGCGCGCCCAGATCTTTCGCCATCTGCAGCGCATGCACATCGGGTTCTACGACAAGAACCCCGTCGGCCGCCTGGTCACCCGCGTGACCACCGACGTAGATGCAGTGAACGAAATGTTCACATCTGGAGTGGTCTCGATTTTCGAGGATGTCTTTGTCTTAGCCGGCATTATCGCGATCATGCTGCACATGAACTGGAAGCTGGCTCTGATTACCTTCGCCGTGTTGCCGCTGATTGGCATCGCGACCAAGATTTTCCGCGACAAAGTCCGCGATTCCTACCGGCGTATTCGCGTGGCCATCGCCAGAATCAATGCGTATCTTCAAGAACATGTGAGCGGTATGGTTGTGCTGCAGCTTTTCAATCGCGAAGAACGCGCTTTCGACAAGTTCTCCGAGGTGAACGCGGTCCACATGGACGCGTTCAAAGACGCGATTATGGCTCACGCCGTCTACTACCCAGTCGTCGAAGTGCTCTCCGCGATCGCGATTGCGAGCGTTATTTGGTTCGGCGGCAACGACGTAATCCGCACCACTACTACGCTCGGCGTGCTGGTTGCGTTCATCCAGTACGCGCAGCGCTTTTTCCGGCCCATCCAGGATCTCAGCGAAAAGTACAATATTCTGCAGTCGGCGATGGCTTCGAGCGAGCGCATTTTCAAACTTCTCGATACCCCCGCTGAGATCGTTCCGCTTGCTGTAACCAAAGTGCCAAACGGGCCGGGCCGTATAGAGTTCGACCACGTCTGGTTCGCCTATCGCTCGGTGCCCGCTAACGATCATGTGGGGACGGCCGCCCCCGGCCGTCCGGTCGAGCAAAGCCCGACTACCTCCGACCCCGATTGGGTTCTCCGCGATGTCAGCTTCGCCATCGAACCCGGAGAGACTGTAGCCATTGTCGGCCACACCGGGGCAGGCAAGACCACAATCATCTCGCTTCTCATGCGCTTCTACGACGTGCAAAAAGGCGCGATCAAGATCGACGGAGTCGATGTCAAAGAAATGGATCTCGCCGATCTTCGCCGTCGCTTCGGCGTGGTGTTGCAGGATCCATTCTTGTTCAGTGGAACTGTCGCCAGCAACATTCGTTTGGGCACGTCCGGCATCAGCGATCAGGATGTAGAAAAAGCTGCGGAGGACGTGAACCTTGCGGACTTCATCCGCACGCTGCCGAACGGATTTGACGAAGAAGTCCGCGAACGCGGGAGCACGCTTTCGACCGGACAAAAGCAGCTCATCTCGTTCGCTCGCGCGCTGGCGCACGATCCAAAGATTCTGGTTCTCGACGAAGCCACGTCGAGCGTGGATACGGAAACTGAATTCCGGGTGCGCGATGCCCTCAGCCGAATGGTCGAAGGCCGCACCTCGGTCATCATCGCCCATAGGCTTTCGACCATCCAGCGTGCCGACAAGATCGTCGTCATGCACAAGGGCCAAGTCCGCGAGATGGGTTCTCACCAACAACTGCTAGCCCAGCACGGCATTTATTACAAACTCTATCAACTGCAATACAAAGACCAGGAAGTAGCTTCGGGCTCGCAAGTAACCGCCGGCGCGGACGATTAGCGGGCGTCGCAACCAGCGACGCCACTGCGGTTCCGCGTTCAAAGTTGCTCGGGTTTTCCCAGTGTCGGCGTGCAGCACCAACGGCCCAACTTTCGTAACTCTTGCCCAAGTTTCTCCACGAATTAGAATCCTTAAAGTTTCAGCAGCAAATCAAACCGCATGGATCAGCAGGCATTTCAGGAAGTAAATCAAAATAGCCCTGAGGCGATTCCCACGCAGATGCGCCAGATCGAAGGGCGCGAATGGTGGCTCTGGGGCTTTGCCGTAGCCGTGACGCTGGCGTTGACCCTGGGCATCGTCTCGTTCACTTTTCCCTGGTTTCGTTGGGATCGGGACGCGTCGTATTGGTTCGACTTAAAGGAGTGGGTGCGCGGGCTGGCCGCTCTGGTTTTGCTTTTCGACTTTTACACGATTTACCAGCATTTTCAACTGCACCGGATTCGACGCCAACTGGCCGAGCGGGATCAACTATTTCAGCTCATCAGTGAAAATGCTGCCGACATGATCGCGCTGGTCGGTAGCGACGGCCGCCGGCTTTACAACAGTCCCGCGTATCAAAAAGTCTTGGGATATTCTCCCGAAGACCTGAAGACTACGTCATCGTTTGAGCAGATCCATCCTGACGATAGGCCGCGAGTTGCGCAAGCAGCGGAAAAAGCCCGGCGCAGCGGCCAGGGAGAACGGGTCGAATACCGGATACGCCACAAGGACGGTTCCTGGCGCACGCTGGAGTCGACCGCGAATGCGATTCGAAACGCCAGAGGCAAGACCGACAAACTGGTGATCGTGAACCGCGACATCACCGAGCGAAAACGGGCCGAGGAACTGCTGGCCCACAACGCATTCCACGACGGACTTACCAGCCTGCCCAACCGCGCTCTCTTCATCGACCGGTTGCAGCACGCTCTGACTCTTTCCAAAAGACATGCAAACTATAAGTTCGCGGTTTTGCTGATCGACATCGACGAATTCAAAATCGTCAACGACAGCCTCGGTCACTCGGCCGGGGATGAATTGCTGATTCAGATCGGGCAACGATTGAAAGACTCGGTGCGGCGAGCCGATACGGTCTCGCGCCCGCGCATTAGCAGCGCACCAAATTGGCCAAACCATGACGATGATACGCTGGCCAGGCTTGGCGGCGACGAGTTTACCATTCTGCTCGACGACATCCGTGACCCCATTGAGGCGGTTCGGGTGGCGGAACGAGTGCAAGCCGAACTGGCGACGCCGTTCGTAGTAGATCAGCAGGAAATTGTAATTTCAGCGAGCATCGGAATCGCCGCCAGCACCAGCCCTCACACTGAAGCGGAGCACCTGCTACGTGATGCGGATATAGCGATGTACCGCGCCAAGCGCTCAGGAAAAGCTCGCTGCGAAGTGTCTGACACCGCCATGCACGAGACTGCGGTCAAGCGGCTGCGGCTGGAAACAGATCTGCGAAAGGCCCTCGATCAAGGAGAATTCCGTGTTTTCTACCAGCCGATTGTGTCGTTACAAACCGGCAAAATCACGGGCTTCGAGGCGCTTACGAGATGGCAACGTGCGGGGAAGATCGTTCCACCGATTGACTTCATCGCCGTGGCTGAAGAGATCGGCCTCATCATCCCCATGAACCGGCAATTGCGGCGCGAAGCCTGCCAACAGCTGCAAGCGTGGCAGTCCGAATTTCCCGCAAATCCGCCGTTGACCATGAGCGTGAACATCACTTCCAAAGAATTTGCCCAGCCGGACCTGGCCAGCGAGATCGGTAAGACTCTTGCGGAGATCGGCTTCGATCCTGCCTGCTTACAGCTTGAAATCGTTGAGACGATCGCTATGGGAGATGCGGAAAAGTCGGGTCAAGTGCTGGCGCAGTTGAAAGCACTCGGGGTTCGTTTAAGCATCGACGATTTTGGAACGGGCTATTCCTCACTTAGCCGACTGCGCCGCATTCCGGTGGACACTTTGAAGATCGATCGCGCCTTCATTATGAACATGGACAGCGATCCTGAAAGCCACGAGATCGTGCGGATCATCATCATGCTCGCCCACAATCTTGGCTTGAAAGTCGTCGCTGAAGGCACGGAGACGGAAGAGCACGTGAGGCTCCTCAAGCAGCTCAACTGCGAGACGGCGCAAGGATACAATTACTCCCGTCCCGCCGATGCCCAAGCCATGGTGAAGCTGCTGGCAAACAGCCGCACTGCAGTTGCGGCCGCAGCCGGAGCTTAGGCGGCTCGTCGGACCGTTTCTTGCGAGGTATGAACTGGTTCGCCTTCTCAACTAATGATCACGTGGGGACGGCCGCCGCTCGGATGCTGGCGGCCAGCCTCATACTGATCGCCGCATTCGGTTCCGTAACTGCGATTGCGCAGACTTGCGAGAGCTGGAGTCCGGAGCAGTTGGCAGAATCAATCGAGAAGATTCAAGCCTCTTGCCAACATAACCAGATGCCCTACACCGCCGACGTTCTTGCCCTGGCATCAATCGGCGACAAACAAGCAATACCGGCTCTGCGAAAGCTGGCGGACTGGCCGACCGACAAAGACGGAGGAGCGGTTTGCCAGGGCTGGGTGAACGCGGCGCGGCTCGCCTTGGCGAAGCTGGGCAATGATGACTATCGCGCCGGGCTGCGAATGCAGGACATCACTTTTATCGGCGACGATCGGGCGCTGACGGAATTGATTGAGTTCTTGATTGCACACGCCAAAGACCCGACGATGTATCAGTGGTACGGAGACTACGGCGTAGACATGCGCGACGCAATCCTCTCCGACATCGACACAATTCGACGGCGGCGGCTGGTGCCGGATTTGCCGGTGGCAGATTATTCCGATGTCGGGATCGTGCAATGGAAGGCCTACTTGGACAAACACAAAGGGCACCAAATGACTTTTCCCGCCTACGCGGAAGCGACCGACCCGTATCTCAAATGCCTCGCCCGAAGGGTGGATTGGGGATATCCGGACGCAATTCTGGCGATCGCGGCCAAGGGAGGCGATTCGGCACGCCAACTTTTGCAGCATTTCCCGAACTCAGGAAAACCCGAGGCGATGGGCTTCGCAGTCAGTTCGCCTTTCGGCGATCGCAGGAAGAGTATTCAGGGAAACTTGCAAGTGGCCCTGGCACAACTCGGCGACGACGAGATGTTCCAGCAAATCGTTGCCGGATTAAACTCAGGGGCCGCCTACGCATCGGTGCGGAAGTTGGAGTTTATCGGAGGGAAGCGCGCGGTGGACACATTAGTAAATGCGCTGGACGTTTCGGAAGAAGCTGTGCAGGAGGCGCGGAGAATAGAATGCGGTCCGTGGACCTATTGTTACCCGAACGAGCAGGGCTACAAGCCAATTTGGGGCACAGTCCCGTACAGTTCGCAAATTGATTTAGAGACTTGTGAAACGGAGACTTTTCATAAGTGTCTGGTTGGAGTATTGAGTTTTATGGTAAAAGATCCGCCGTTGCGACCAGGGGCGGACGCGACCCCCGAAAATATTCAGAAGTGGAAGGATTGGTGGGGAAAAAATAAGGACCACGCGGAGTTCGTCGTACGGCCGACCCAATCATTTGAGTGATTCTCCCAGCGAGCCCTATTGCAGGTGCCATATCCCTTTACAATGCTTCGGTGCGAATTCTCATCTCGGCTGGTGAGGCCTCGGGAGAAATGTATGGGGCTCAGCTCATCGAAGCTTTGCGGCGGCGGTTTGCTGCGGAGCTGCGCTCCGCTGGACAGCCGAGGGCGGCTGTCCCCACACAACCTCAGTTTTTTGGTGCTGGTGGTGATCGCATGCGGGCCGCCGGATGCGACATCGTTGTCGATGCGAAGGACCTCGCGGTGGTTGGCATTTCCGAAATTGTCAGCCATCTGCCCAAAATCTATGGCTTGTTTCACAAGTTGATCGCAGAGGCTGATAGGCGCCGTCCCGATCTCGCCGTCGTCATCGATTCTCCTGCCTTCAACTGGCGCGTAGCTCGCCAGATTCACAGGCGCGGAATGCCTGTCGTCTACTACGTGTGCCCGCAATTCTGGGCTTGGCGCCAAGGGCGGGTGCGGTTGCTGCGCAAATACGTCGACAAAGCCCTGGTGATTTTTCCCTTCGAGGAGAAGTTTTACCGCGACCGCGGGGTAGACGCTACATTCGTAGGTCATCCGCTCGCAGATATTTCTCCGCCCTCCATTGATCGCGAGAGCTACGCAGCGACACACAAGCTTGACGCGGCAAAACCATGGGTCACCCTTATGCCGGGCAGCCGGACGAAAGAAGTCCGGATGAATCTGCCCACGATTCTGGAATCGACCGCGAAGCTCGGTTCAGGATACGAATACCTGCTCCCGATCGCTCCGACATTGGATCGCGGCTTTCTCGAATTGCTGATTGGCCGACACCCCATTCGTTTGGTCGGCGATGCGCTGCCTGCCCTGGCGCACTCCCGTGCTGGCATCATCGCGAGCGGAACGGCAACGGTAGAAGCCGCAATGATGGGGACGCCGTTTGTCATGGTTTACCGCGTATCCCCGTTGACTTATTTTCTGGGGCGCTCACGGGTCAAAGTGCCGTATTTTGCCATGCCAAATTTGATTGCCGGAAAGGAGATTGTGCCCGAACTGGTCCAGCGCGACTTCACTGCAGAGAAAGTAGTCGCGCGACTCAAAGAGATTCTGCCCGACGGTCCCGTGCGTAAGCGGATGATTGAGGGCCTGGCCGAGGTCAGAGCCTTGCTGCGCGGGCCGAATTCAGAAGCGCTGCATCCGGTAGAACGGGCTGCCAACGCCATTGTGACGCTGATGCGGCGCTCAACTGCAGAATCGTAGCTTGTCGCGTCGCCGGCAAACGCAGATTCCTCGTCGCTTCGCTCCTCGGAATGACAATTCAGGATTGGCCGGAATGACAATGGGATACTCAAAAAACATCTAAGCCTTGTCCTACCAGCATCCTTTGCGTAACAATCTTCATCGTAGAGCTTAGAGACCTGCGGGATTGCCCGGGAGACGTTCCTGAATGTCCTTTCAACCTCGACGCCAGCGTCGGGCCCTTACTGACTTTCTCGTCTTATTGCTTTTGTTATTTTCGCTGCCCGCGTGGGCAGCCGAGAAAAGCCGGCTGCGCGTTGACGACTATCAAATCGACGCCGAACTCACTCCGCACATTCACAAAATCTCTGCCCGGGCCAAGGTGAAAATTACCGCGCTGGAAGATATCAGTGCGGCCACTTTCGAGTTGAACAACGGCTTGCGCGTCACCAAAGTGACCGACGACAGTGGCCAAACGCTATCCCCGGAGCGCATGACTCAAGACTTCACCATGCGGGTGCAGTTGTCGAAGCCACTCAGCAAAGGCAGCTCCACCAGCCTGACATTCGAATATGATGGCACGCTCGATACTGCCGACGACAGCCCGGTGCAGGGGCTCAAGCTGGCTTCGATCAACGATGACACCAGTTATCTGCTCTATGCCGGGCGCTGGTTCCCGGTGAATGCTTACGGCATAAACCGCTTCACAGCAACAATGAATATCACTGTGCCGGCTCATATGTTGGTGATTGGCAGCGGAAAGGAGAGCGAGGGCAATCCTGCACCATCAAAGAAAGCGGCCGCGAACGCCCTGCCTACCAAGACGTTCAACTTCACCTGGGACAAACCTAGTTTTCCTGGGACCATCATTGCGGGAACATTTCAGGAATTTAAGAGTGACGAAGCCGGAGTTGACCTGCACGTTTTTTTTAAGCCGAATCACCAGAACCTGGGCACATTGTATGCGGAAACGGCGATCAAAGAATTTACTTACTACGTGACACTTTATGGGGTGGCGCCTTCGTCAAGCCTGAAGGTGGTGGAGATTCCCGACGACACCGTTCCCTCGGCGTGGGCGCCGGAAATCGCGGCAATCGCGGGCCGCGCCGTAACCGACAAAGTGAATTATCGATTGCTGGCAAACACCATCGCGCATCAGTGGTGGGGGGTTTCGGTCAGTCCCGCCACTATCGATGACTGGTGGTTGTGCGATGGTTTCGCCCGCTACTCGGAAGCGCGTTACGTGGAGAATGCCGCCGGAGCCTCTGGTCTCGAAGAAGTTGTGAAAGACATGTCAGTCGGAGCGCTGGCTTACGACTCGGTACCGCTGGCAACCATTGGCAAGCTGGACATGTTTTCGCCCGAGTTCCAATCGCTGGCGACTGACAAGGGCGCGATGATTCTGCACATGCTGCGGTGGGTAGAAGGCGATCAAAAGTACGACCAGACGATGCGCGCCTTTGCGACAAAATACGCGGGTAAATCGGCGTCGCTGGATGATTTCACAGCCGTTGCGGAACAAACTTACGGGGATAGGCTCACCTGGTTTTTCACTCAGTGGCTGGATTCTACGGGCGCTCCGGAGTTCAAGACGAAATACACCGTTTATCGGCTGGGCACTCGATGCCCCGCAGGTCAGCGCTGCGCAGGCTTCCGCATCGTGGGTCAGATCACGCAGGATCTCGATCTTTTCCGCATGCCGGTCGAACTGAAAGTCGACACCGACGGAAAAACGGAAGAAAAGCGCATCGACGTGGTGGGAACAGACTCCGCATTCACCCTCGAAACTTTCGGCAAGCCACGCCGGATCTCGATCGATCCGGAGAATCGGGTGCTGAGAAACTCGCCTGACATAAAGCTGCGGGCATCGATCCAGCGGGGGCAAGCGTTGGTTCAACAAGGCGATTTCGCAGGGGCGCTGACGGAATACAACAAGGCCCTCGAGGTAAACAAAAACAGTTCCCTCGCCCACTACCGCATTGCCGAAGTTTTCTTCGCACAGAAAAACTATCAGGCCTCCGCCAACGCTTATCGGGATGCGCTCAACGGCGACGGCGACCCGCGCTGGACCGAGGTTTGGAGCCACATCCAGCTAGGCAAGATCTTTGACATCACCGGACAGCGCGAACGCGCGACCAACGAATATCGCCAGGCTTTGCAGACCAACGACAACACGCAAGGTGCGTTGGAGGAAGCGCGGAAGTATCTGCAAAAACCGTTCGAGCAACAGAAGAACAGCGGCGGCGCGAACGGCGAGTAGAAGGCCTGCCTAATACGCCCAGCGCAACAACGTCGCACCCACGGTGAACCCTGCGCCGACCGATGCCAGCAGCACCAGGTCACCCTTCTTGAGCTTGCCTTCCTCGCGAGCCGTGTTCATCGCCAGTGGAATCGTGCCCGCAGTAGTGTTTCCGTAGCGGTCGATGTTGATAACGACGCTTTCAGGCCGCAGGCCCAGCCGCTCCGATGTGGCGTTTATGATTCGCTTGTTGGCTTGATGCGCAATAAACACATCGATGTCCGCGGCCTTGATCCCATTGCGTTCCAAAAGTTTTTCGCAGAGTTCGGTCTGCTTGCGCACCGCGAACTTGAACACAGCTTGGCCGTCCTGGTGGACGTAATGCATTTTCTGGTCCACGGTCTCATGCGTCGAAGGATTGAGACTGCCACCACCCGGCATGTAAAGTGAGCACCCGCCCGAGCCATCGACTTCGTGCATAAAGTCGATCATGCCCAGCGACTCGCTATCGGCTGGCTCCAAAATGACGGCGCCGGCGCCGTCGCCGAAGATGATGCAGGTAGATCGGTCGGTATAGTCGATGATCGACGACATGACGTCGGAACCGATCACCATCACGCGTTTATGGGCGCCGGTGGCCACGAATTGAGTTCCTACTTGCAGGGCGTACAAGAATGCGGAGCAGGCAGCCGAGAGATCAAATCCCCAAACACCTTTCGCTCCCAGTTTGTCCTGGACCAGGCAAGCGGTAGAAGGAAAAAACATGTCCGGAGTAACGGTTCCCACGAGGATCGCATCGAGATCGCTGGCGCCAATGCCACGCTGCTCCAAAGCTTTCTTCGCGGCTTCCACTGCCAGATCGCTGGTCGCAACGCCCTTGTCCACGATGTGGCGTTCGCGGATGCCTGTGCGCTCGGTAATCCACCGATCGCTGGTCTCCACCAACTTTTCGAGATCGGCATTGGTCAAAAGGCGGGGCGGAACGTAGGCTCCAAGAGCGCTGATCTTAACGCGCACAAGTTGGCTCACTCTATGAGTTCTCCGGGATGAAATGTAAAACGGTCATTGTGACTTTCGCAGACAGCAATGTCCAACTTAATGAAGCTGAAGGAGCTCGC
>JBEKGG010000063.1:0-18277 GCA_050012915.1 Terriglobales bacterium
GCTTCAGACATGTCATGCGCCGTTTCAGATACTGCCGGCTTTACTCGCTGCGTGAGCGACGCTTTGCCCGATCTGAAATGCTTACTGAGAGTCGTTTCTAATCGCTGACGCAGTGCCACAGAACTCTCTGCCAACGAATAATGCAGCGCGCCAAAGAATTCCGGGAACTTCTTTTCCGACCAATCCAGCATGTCCTGGGCAAACAATCCACGTCCAGGGCCGAGCTCCAGAATTTCGATCTGTGCTGGCGATCCGAGCACGCGCCACATCTCTTCGAACTGCCGCGCCATCAGACGCCCGAATACTGCATGCACATCGCTCGATGTGTAGAAATCGCCGGCTTTTCCGAATTGCTCCGCATTGCGCGAGTAGTAACCCAGTTCGGGGTCGTACAGGCATATTTCCATGTATCGCGAAAACGGAATCGGCCCACGCTCGCGGATTTCCGCTTCGATTTTCTGGCGCAGGGTCACAGGCCTTCCCGTTGACGTTCAAGGCGGTCCTGCGGCGTGCGGATGAACATTTCGACCAGATAGTCGTGCAGACAATCATAAAGCTGCCGTTGCAGAGTCCATTCGAATTGAGAGTTGTCCAAATCACGCGGATGCAAGTCGAAATAATAAGTGTGTACCGGGACCGGAGGGTTCTTGAACTGGATGATCAGTTCGACGCCGTCTCCTTTAGCCCGCGCGGAGAAATCGAGTAGGGGATGCTCATAGAGTCGGAGTTGAGCGAGAACGCGTTCCAGACGAGTATTGGCGATATCGGTCACGCAATGATTCTAGCCGAGGCGTGAAGTGCAACTCAGACGGGCCTAGCCGTACTGCATTTTACAAATTGTTACAACTCGCTATCCGGCTGCCTATCCCTCCGTCTAAACGCTCGTTTTCCTCAATCCAGTTCCGGCGGGATGTTTCCCCGGAAGACAATTCAAGAAGCGGAGGTTATTCCATGTTCAAACATTTTGTGGTTGCTTTGGTTGCAGTCGCAGGATTGTCGTTGGGAAATCCGTTGTGCCGCGCGCAGTCCGCGCTCTTAGACTTGCCTCGGGATAGCCAGCACTCTGCGGTGACGCAGCGAATCGGAATCACCGACATCACAATCACTTATTCCCGGCCGTTGGTAAAAGGCCGACCGATTTGGGGCAAGCTCGTGCCGTACAACGAAGTCTGGCGTACCGGTGCCAATGAAAACACAACCATCAGGTTTACCGACGACGTCTCGATCGAAGGAAAGCCGCTGGCGAAGGGTGTCTATGCGTTGTTCACAATTCCAGGCGAGAATCAGTGGACCGTTGTTTTTTCCAAGGTTCACACCGCCTGGGGCAGCTTCACTTACAACCAAGCCGACGATGCGCTGAGAGTAACGGTAAAACCGCAAGCATCAGACCCGCATGAAGCGCTGACTTTCGACTTTGATGATGTGAAGGCAGACTCCGCCCTAGCCACACTGCGCTGGGAAAAAGTCGCCGTTCCTTTCAAAGTTGACGTAAATGTGCACGACATCGTCCAGGCGAGCCTGCATAACCAGCTTCAAGGGCTTGCGCAATACACTTGGGAAGGATGGGATGATGCGGCCACGTATCTGCTCGCGGCCAAATATGACCTCAACGAAGCCCTGCAATACGAAGAAACGTCGATCCGCACCGAGCCTCGGTTCGACAATTTCTTGACCAAGTCACAGATCCTCGAAGCCATGGGCCGAAAAGATGATTCAGAAGCGGCCAAGAAGCAGGCGCTCGATCGGGCTACGGCGGCTCAACTCTATTATTACGGACGTCAACTTCAGACCCAAGGCAAACAGGATGAAGCCTTCGCACTGTTCCGCGAAGCGGCGAAAAAAGATCCTAATGATTGGGTGGTTCACGACGGCACGGCGCGAATCTATTCGTCGAAGGGCGACTACGACAATGCCCTCAAGGAAATTCAGATCACGCTGGCGGGCGCTCCCGACAATCAGAAGATTTTCTTTGAACCCTTGGTGAAAAAGTTGGAGGCGAAGCAGGACATCAACAAAAATTAGAAAACTCGTCTGGGGACGGGTCTCTGACCCGTCCAGCCGAGCAACGCTTGGCGAGAGCGAAGCGAGGGATATGGGTTTTTCGCGCGAGCCGGAAAAACCTGGATCCCTCGTCGCTTCGCTCCTCGGGATGACAAAGGAGCCGTCTAGTCGCCAGCCTTGGCAATCGGCGCTTTCTCCTGGGCCGTCGTCTGCTCGGGATACTCATACACGCCGCGTCCGGCTTTGCGCCCGACGCGTCCAGCTTTCACATACTGCACCAAAAGTGGGGCAGGCCGATATTTCTCTCCCAGACTCTTGTGAAGATATTCCAGAATCGAGAGCCGCGTATCCAGTCCCACCAAATCTACTAATTCGAATGGACCCATGGGATGGTTCAACCCCAGCTTCAGCGCCTTATCGATATCCTGCGCAGAAGCAATCCCTTCCTGCAACATATAAAACGCTTCGTTGCCGATCATAGCGTTGATGCGGCTGGTGATGAAGCCGGGGGATTCCTTAATGACGACAACGTCCTTGCCCATCCGCCTGCCCACCTCGGCTGCGGTCGCGAGAGTGTCGTCGTCGGTTTCGAGCCCGCGAACAACTTCCAGCAGCTTCATTTTGTGAACTGGGTTGAAGAAATGCATGCCCACACATTTCTTGGCCCGGTAACTCACGCTGGCAATTTCGGTAATGCTGAGCGACGAAGTGTTCGAGGCAAGGATAGTTCCGGGCCGGCAGATTTTGTCGAGCAGAGTGAAGATCTCAATCTTCGACTCCATTTCCTCGGGCACAGCCTCAATCACTAGATCCGCTTCGCGTGCGGCTTCTTCGACGCTGCCCGCATATCGCAGCCGGCCGAAGGCAGCGTTGGCATCTTCGGCTGCGACTTTCCCAATTTCCACAGCCTTGTCGAGATTGCCGCGAATCTCCGTCTCCGCCCGTCGCAGAGCGTTCGGCAAGAGGTCTTCCAGGACGGTCTCGTATCCGCCCAGCGCCGCGACGTGCGCGATGCCGCGACCCATGGTCCCAGCGCCGATCACGGCGATAGTGCGTACTTCCGCCACTATTGCCCCTTTTCCAACCGAAGCACGAGAGCATCGAGGTTCGAGCCTGCGGCCTTCAGGCTTTCAGCCAGACGTTTTTTTTCGTCGCTCTCCATGGCCGCAACGAAGGCGCTGATGCGGCGCAACGTGGTCGTAATGTCGTCTACGTAGTTGATCAGGCGAATCAGTTCTCCGGAAGTTCCCATAATGATTTCTGCTCCAGTGTGCCCGCTTTCGGGCGAGGATGCTTGTATTATGCGCTCCGCACTCAGTAGAAAACGGCACTTGAGGGCGAACTGACTATTTTCAACGGTCGGGAGAAATTAGTAAAGGCACGTCAGGTTACGATCGGGTTTCGTTGTTCTGGCAGATGCCGGCGAATTCGAAGACGGTTTTGAGGTCGCGCCAGTTGCCGGCCAGGGCTCCGGGGATTGCGGCTTGGGCTTGCATGATGCGGGCGTATTCTTTTGCGTTGTTGTCGTCCCTGGATTCGTTGCGGGAATTCTTTCGCTCCTTCGGAGCTGGATTGTTTTTGGCTTGTGTCCCACGGCTTGCGCCGTGGGCTGTGTTCTGTCGCCGCTTCGCGGCTGGTTCGGCGGTTTTCTCGGATGCTGGCCCTTTTCGTTTTGCGGCTGAATTTGGCGTTGCGATTTCTTGGGATGCGTTTTGTTCTGAGCTTTGTGGCTCGGCTTGTGCTTGGAGCTGGACTACTGAGTTTGTCGCGGGCTCGCGGACAAGAGTGTCCGCGCCACACGGGCTTGCCTCGCGCGCGATTGCGTCTGTGTCACACTCGCTGCTTATCGGCGGGCCGAATTCTGGGTGCTCGATCAAATATTGTTGGGCGTAGTTGGGGACTTCGCGGACCATGGGCTGTTCGCTTTCCCGGTAGTGAATGTCGTCGAAGCGGACATTTTTTGCATTTCTCGCGGCGATGCGCAGGGCCTGGATGATTAGCCGGGCGCGGGTTGGATCGAGGGTGCCTTTGATCAGGCCGTCGACTACGTGCATGATCGAAAGTTGGATGGACTCGCAATCTTCGAGCAGGGCCATCGAGTGGAGTTGCATGTCGACGCGCTGCTGCACGCCTTTGATCACGCGGGTGTGGAAATAGCAAAAGAATTCGCCGCGCAGGGCGGGCGAGCCGCATTGCTGTCCGGTGACTTTGATGTGGGTGCAGTGGCGAACGTTGGGACGTTTGGGCAAGGGAATGGGCATGGAACTACTCCTGAAAAAAACACGCGAATCCGCGTAGATCTATGAATCGATTGGGTCGGGATTGAAGGGTGTGGGCCAGATCTATGAAACGAAAGGGGTTGCGGGCAAAATATTGGGAATAAGGGAGTTGCGGGGCGGGATTGAGCTTGGAACCGGAATTCTTGGGGGAGGACGGGGACATGGTGGATGTTTCTTGCTTCGATATACGTACATTGTTAAATATATCTTAAAGTAAAGTAAAGAAAATAATGGAAAAGTTTGGGATCGAGTTCCGAAACGGGAATGGTGCGAGTGGGGTTAGCTGTCAGCTTAGGGATCTACGTGTTGCTGGCATCCGGTCGACAACGTGATAGTTTCCGAGTTCAGTGCCTGCTGCTCGCAAAGCCCAACGTGAGCCCGAAATGTCCTGACTTGTCCCGTGATGTCCCTTGCTAGAGGAAGGTTCCTGTAGTATGGTCCGCCACGGTACTTGTAAACAGTTCAGACAGTTTCCCCACTGTCTTTTCGTCCGAGATCGGCAGACTACCGAAACGATCCGCGAAGAGCCGGAAAGATCCTTTGCACTCTCAGGAGGCTCTATGAATTACGCCCGGCAACAAGATAAGCCCTTTCGCCTGATGATGGCATTTGGGGCCGCGATGGTTGTACTCACCCTCGCCGGGAGCGCGGTCCCCGCGCAGGCCCAAACCTATAAAGTGCTTTACGAGTTTCCCATCAACGGCCCAGCTCCACAGTGGCCAGGAGGCCCCCTCGCGCAGGGACGCAATGGCGACCTCTACGGCTGGTCATACGAAGGCGGCACGAACAACGATGGCTCGATGTGGAAAACGACCCCCTCGGGGTCGGTGCATGTGGTCTATAGCTTCAATTCCAATAACGGGCCCGATTGCCAAAACGGCATGACCCTGGGCACCGATGGCAACTTCTACGGCACTGCTCTTACGAGCTGCACCGGCGCAGGGTATGTGTTCAAGCTAACGCCCGGTGGAACCCTCACCGTGCTCCACGCCTTTACCGGCACTCCCGACGGATCGGGACCGGGACCGTTGGTCCAGTACACCGACGGAAATTTCTACGGAGTGACCAACAAGGGCGGCGCGAATAACTATGGCACGGTGTTTAAGATCACGCCGGCCGGCACGTTAACCATCCTCTATTCGTTCGATGACACCAACAATTTCGCCAACCCAACTTATGGTCTGACCGTGGGCAACGACGGCAACTTCTATGGCACCCAGGCCGAGGGGGGAGCAGCTAATACCGGAAGCGTCTTCAAGATAACCCCGGCTGGCGTGGTGACCGTTCTCCACGAGTTCACTAGCAATCCCGACGGGGCTGACCCAGTTAGCGGCGTCATCCTGGGGAAGGACGGCAACTTCTACGGAGACACCGAGGGGGGCGGCGAGTACGGCTACGGGACGCTGTTCAAAATGACTCCCTCGGGCAAGCTGACCATTCTCTACAGCTTTAACTCCAGCACGGATTACGCGACCAATCCGACAGCGCCATTGCTGCAGGCGACGGACGGCAATTTCTACGGGGTGCTCATCAGCAGGTTTCAAGACCTCTTCAGGTTCACGCCCAGCGGCAGGTTGACCGTTCTGGAGAAGTTCATCCTCCCGGGCGGCGTGCTCCCGTACTGGCCATTGATCCAGGAAACGAACGGGATTCTTTACGGGCTGCTTCAGCAGGGCGGCACGGTTAACGGAGGCGAGCTCTTCAGTTTACACATCGGCGCAAAGCCGTTCGTCAGTTTGGTGTCCGCGTCGGGCAAGGAGGGCGCCAATATCGGCATCCTCGGCCAAGGTTTCAGCAGTTCCTCCGTGGTGGAGTTTGGCGGCGTGCAGGCTACGTCCATCAAGCTCACCGGCAAGACCTTCATCTCCGCCGCAGTCCCGGCCGGAGCTCTAACCGGATCGGTAACGGTGACGACTGGCTCGACCATCCTGACCAGTATCCAGACATTCAAAGTCAAGCCCACGCTTGCAAGCTTCAAGCCCTCCAGCGGTCCGGTTGGAACGCCAGTGACGATTACCGGAACCGGACTCACGCAGACCACGAAAGTCACGTTTGGCGGAGTGGCGGCGACAACTTTCAAGGTGAACACCGACAGCCAGGTGACGGCCAACGTGCCCACCGGAGCTGTGACCGGCAAAGTCGTAATCAAGACCAAGGGAGGATCGGCCGCAAGTAAGACAGATTTCACGGTTACGCAGTAGCAGCAACGCGGGATAGAGGTACGAAGCCGCCTTCGGGCGGCTTTTTCTGCAGACGGGATTGTTAGCGCCTTTGGGATGGTTTACGAAACCAGGCCGCAGCCACTCGCTGACGCTGGTAATGTCACGTCAGCGATGCTTGGCGGGTGCGGAGGTTGGCTTTGGTGAACGCCTTCAGCCAGTTCGGTTTCCATTTTGAGTGGTTCAGCTGATCAAGTTATGGCTCACAGCGGCTTCACCGTAGCCATCTCGTGCCGAAAGCTGTCACGGGCTTCATTGTTAACAAACGATTAAATCTCAATGGGTTATGGGCTGCATCAATGTTTTTAATTGGCCTTTTGGCAGGCTATCGAATCTAATGTAGACATGAGTGATAAACCAATTAAACGCTATATTTTTGCCAGCGATTTCGACCAGACGCTGACTTTCAATGATTCTGGCTATGTGTTGAGTGAACTGGCGGGCATCCCGACGGAGGAGTTTGAGCGCAAAGCGCAGGGGATGGCGAAGCTTAACCTCGTCCAGCAAGGGGCTGAGCTGGCGTACCTGCTGCTGCATGATCCTGAGTTTCAGAGCCGCGTGCGCAAAGAGCACCTGTATGAAGCGGGCAAGAAGGTTCGCCTGAAAGAAAACATCGCGCTGCTTTATGAAATTCTCAAGGGCGGAATTGAGGGCTACCACTTCGACTTTTACGTTCTTTCGGCGGCTCCGGTCGAAGTGATTCAGTCGGCGCTCGAGGGAATCGTCCCTCGCGATCACATTTTCGGAACCGAGTTCCGCTACAACAGCGCGGGCCAGATTGAATCCATTGCCCGCGCCACTGCCGGGTACGGCAAAGTGGCAATGCTCGACGAATTGCAGGCAGCCCAGGAAGTCGGGCCGGACCACATCATCTACGTCGGTGACGGCAGTTCCGATCTTCACGTAATGCTGCACGTCAATGTTCGCGACGGCTTTACCATCGCAGTCTCCGAGGCCAAGCACGTTTCGCAGGTGGCGAAACGAACCATTCTCAGCACCAACGCCTTGGCCGTTTTGGCGCCCATATTGGAGGACGTCGTAGGCTGGGAGCGGCGCCGCATTCGGCAGTTGTTCGAATCCTACGGAATGCTCATTCAAGAGTGGGATCGCGTGCGCACCGACTGGCTCACCCTGCGCTCGGACGGTAGCGAGTGGTCAGCCGCAAGCGTCAACAAAGAACCTCTGACCAAGTTTCCAATGTAGGCGCGAAAGGCTTCCGCACATCTGGTCCCGGCAAAAACCTTGCATCATTTATCATTGCCGCATGCTGCGTGATAAGAATCTTATCCCGCTCTCGCGCCAGCACCAGCACGCGCTGGCGCTGTGCGTGCGCCTCAATCGAGCGATGAAGCTCGGAGAGATCGATTTGGAAGCCTGGCAGGCGGAGATTCAACAGCAATTTGAAAATGAGATCGAAATTCACTTCGCCGCTGAAGAGAAAGAACTGTTCCCGGCCGCCGCGCGATTTCCTGAACTGCAATCATTGGTAGACGAACTTCTTGCCGAGCATATATTCCTCAGGGCTTACTTCTCGCGCGCCGCTGCGCGCAGTCTCGACCAACGCTGCCTGCAAGACCTCGGGGAGAAACTGGCGCAGCACATTCGCAAAGAAGAACGTCAGCTTTTTGAAGGAATGCAGAAAGTCATGACCTTGCCCGAACTCGCCTTGCTGGGCGCGGCGCTGGATGAAGCGTTGAAGAACGCTGCGCAAGCGTGCGCTCTTCTGAATGAAGCTACGCGATTGCGGCCAAGCCGCTGATCGCAACTCGTGACAATCGTGTCTTGGGATGCGGAACCTATCGGCAGTCCTATACCAAATCCTCGACTTTGACTTCTCCGCCCTTCCACGAATTGTGGAACTCGCTTTCGACAAAGCCCGCGTCATAGTTCCGGTCCTGAGCTTTCAGCGCCTGCTGCAGTCCGAAAAGCGAGCGTGGATTGCGCGGATTACGATCGAGGTCCTCGCGGAAAACTTTCTCTGCGCCCGGAGCGTCGCGATTGATCAGCAGCACGCCACCCAATGACTCGCGGACAGGAAAGAACCAGTCTGGCGGTTCGCCATATTTCAACGTATCCTGAATCGACACCGCGGCGGTCAGGAGCGAGATGGCCTGAACGTTATCCTTCCTCGCCACGGCGATCTTCGCGCCCAACACATCTTCGGAAATCTTCATGATGTCCCTGGCTTTGTTATTAATCGGCATGGCGAAGACTGCATCTGGCGGCGTACTTTGTTCCGCCTCGGACACTATTTTGTACTCCGCTTCGGCTTCACTCAGCTTGCCCGTTCCAGCCAGGGCCATGCCGCGGGCAAAATGCCAGAAGCCGGTCGTGATCTTCATCGCGGAATCCGGCTGCGGGATGGCCAGAATTTCATTCCACTTGTGAAACCGAACATCCACGGCCATCGGGATCGTCATGAAACCTTCGAGCGGCGGCATATCTTTCACATGCGGGCCGACGTTCGCCACCAGCAGGTCCGCGTTCCTTTTGGCTTCAGCGTAATTTCCGTTCATACTCGCGCACATCGCGATGAAGTGAAGGTTGTGGCTGTAATACATCAGCGGGTAAATGCCCTGCGCGCCGCTTGCCTTGATGTAGGCGCGGTCCACAGCAGCGGCTTGTTCGTTGGTCTTCACCGCCGCTTCGTAGTCGCCGGTGCGGATGTAAACGTGCGCGGGCATATGCACAATGTGTCCGGCGTTCGGTGCGAGTGCGGCTAGCCGGTTAGCGCCTGCCAATGCGCGCTCCGGATTCGGCGAAGCCTCGGTAGCATGAATGTAATAGTGAACCGCGCCCAGCTGATTGGGATCGCGCCGGATGACCGATTCCAATGTCGCCACGATCTCTTCTGTACCCGCTTCGGGTGTGCCGTCCACGTGCCACAGGCCCCAAGGATGAAGATTCATTCCCGACTCGGCAAACAGAGTCGCCGCATCCAAGTCGTCGGGATATTTCTTCGACACATCGCGCATAGCGTCGTGATAATCTTCGGCCGCCTGCTTAAGGTCTGCCTTCGGATCCGCCGGGAAGCGCTTGGCCATGGCTTGAATGTAAGCCTGCTCGCTGGGTGAGGCATTGGAGGAGAGGTCGACCGCCTTCTGAATCGCCTCATGCGCTTGTTTAAACCGGTCTTCGCTGGCGGGATCGTTGTAGTTCGGTCCCACGGCTTCTGCAATTCCCCAATACGCGATCGCCAGCTTGGGATCGAGTTCCGCGGCTCGCTGGAATGAGCGTGCCGCCTCGTAATGATTGAAGTCGTAAATCAGACGCAATCCCTGATCGAAGAACTGCTGCGCTGCCGGATTGCTGGTGGAAACCGGATGATGAGCGTTTCCCAGGCCTGGCATGAGCAGTGCAGGCTTGGCCTGAGCGTGACTCGAATGATCTTGCGCAATGGATGACGCACAAAACGATAGGACGAGCAAAACGAATAGGCTAAATCGCATATGAATTCTTCTCCCTTCAATCATCAGGCATACAGGAAGTGTGTTGAGTAAGTTTCTCCAGGCGCGGCCAGCTTAATCCAAAAGCGTGGGAAGATGCAACGGAAGCGCGGTATGGAGAATTCGGCGGTTTACCCTCAAAGTCTCTCCGCGAACTCTGCGGCTGTTCTCTGCGACCTCTGCGATTTAGGACTTTAGGTCGCCCCACTTTTTCAAAGATCTTAAAACGCAGAGACCGCCGAGCTTGAATCCAGAATCGCATTGGCCTCATCTAGCAGCTATGAGCCAGCAAGATAGTGTTTTTCCTCTGGCGGATTATTCAGAGGCAATCAGCCAACCCTCGGTAGCAAGAAAGTTTAGCGATTCGGATTTGCTCGACGCATACTCTCAAGCCGTCGTCGGGGCGGCCGAATCCATCAGTCCCTCGGTCGTCAAGATTGACGTAGCGCAAGCGGCCCGAAGCCGCTCCGGCGAAGCTCGCGAGCGCCAAGGCGGGGGCTCCGGATTTGTCTTCACGCCCGATGGCCTGGTACTAACCAATAGCCATGTGGTGCACGCCTCCACGCGCATCGATGTCTCGCTCCCCGACGGGCAGCGCTTCCCTGCCCACATTATCGGCGACGATCCCGCGACTGATCTGGCTGTGATCCGCATTGGTTTGCCCAGCAATGATGCTCCGCATCTAGTGGCTGCGCCTTTGGGAGATTCGCAGCGCCTTCGCGTCGGCCAGCTCGCCATCGCTATCGGCAATCCGTATGGCTTCCAGTACACAGTTACTGCTGGCGTGGTTAGCGCGCTGGGACGTTCGCTGCGCTCCTACTCCGGGCGCCTGATCGAAGATGTGATTCAAACTGACGCTTCGCTCAACCCTGGCAATTCGGGTGGTCCGCTGGTCACCTCAGACGGCCGCGTGGTAGGCGTGAATACGGCCACGATCATGGGCGCGCAAGGACTCTGTTTTGCAATCGGGATCAATACCGCCAAGTTTGTTGCGGGACGGCTGCTGCGCGACGGCAGAATTCGCCGCAGCTATATTGGCGTCGAGGCGCAGACCGTGCCACTGCTTCGCCGCGTCGTGCGCTTTTACGACCTGCCCAACGAAAGTGGCGTGATCGTAGCTTCGGTGACGAAGGAAAGCCCGGCCCAGAAAGCAGGATTGCGTGAAGGCGACGTGATTATTGCTCTGGACGGCAAGCCGGTCGCGGGCGTGGATGACCTGCATCGACTGCTGACGGACGCGCGCGTTGGAGCCAGCAGTACCCTAACGGTTTTAAGGCACACGGAAAAGCTGGAGTTGAAAGTCGTGCCCGAAGAAATGCGTGAGCAATAGTGCGCGGGCGCTCTCGCCCGCGTTTCATCCCTTGACGTTATCGGGTGATTTCAGAAGCCCGTCTCTGGGTCGTTCTCTGATTATTTCGTCTACTTACTGATTCATCGTCAAATTGACTCGTTGCCGGAACAGGACACGTTCGGACGTGTTGTTGTTATTCAGGCGCACGTAATAGACATAGGGATGATCGCCGATAACGGAAAAGTTCAAGTCGGTCGCGTTCGGATCGATTAAAGAAAAGTAAGCGTAAAGAAAGCTCCCCTTGGGATCATTTTTGCTGAGCTCTTTTACCGTGACCACCAACGTGGGCTTGGTCCAGTTGACCAGATCGCTCGACGTCGTCAGGTACAGGCCGGGAGGGCCCAGCTCGTTGTCCCAATAATCCCACAACGTGGCAACAACTATTTTTGCCGACTGGTAGACATTGATCCCGTTCACCGCAAACATGTAAGGAACCGGAGTGTAGATGTGCTCTTTCGGGTGCGAAACCGGACCAACATATGGATCGACGAACGTCAGAGAGAAATCCTTGCCATTCCAGCCGCGCCATGAAGCCGGGTCGAAAACGTCCTGGGTGCGAATGGGCGCGCCGCCAGTCGGCACCACGCAACGGTGAGGCCCCTTGTTTCCGGAACAGTTCGGAGGCCAAGTCCAATCGGTCGCCACGGCGTAGTACCAGCCATTAAAATTCACAACGTTGGTGTCCACGCTATACCCCATCGGACCGCGGTCGATCTCGTACTTAAATGGAATTCCAGACAGAAAGTTCGCCGGCGCCTTGAACGATTCGAAGTGGTAGCCACCATCCGTGGACTGATGATACGTATCCGAGTCATATTCGCACTCGCTGTAGTTCTGAGTATGGCATTCGCCCTTGTGCGCCCAGCCGTGATATTCCGTGTGCGATAGTGCGGCAATTTTGTTGCCGTCCAGCGTGTAGAAAGAATCGAGCCAGGCCTGATCGTTGAAGTCCGCCGGATTGGGATCATTCGCGGATTGGAACGCCGAATGGCAACTGTGCTTCAGTGTCTGAAGCGTAGGTCCAAGGCTTAGGAATAACTCGGAACTCGCGGAGACGAAATGAACCGTGCCGCTGGAATCGCGAAACGCCCGGGCCATTGCATCCGGAATATCGTTCTGATTGCAGGAGTCCTTCGGCGTGGTAAAAACCGCGACGCGGGAGCCTTCGAGTCTGCCTGTGATAGTGGGAATCTTCGGGGCCGCTTCGCCATCGGCTTCGGAGCTACTCTGCGCCTGCGAAACTGCAATCAGGGCCAAACCGCACAGGATAGCAAGCATGCGTCTCATATATAGTGTCACCGTTCTCGCTTACTTAACCCTGCCTCATCTAAATCCACTCGGATACTCAGATGATTTTCTGCAACACCACGCGCGAGTTACCGCCATAAGCAGAACCCAAAACCAGCTCACTCGTGTCTGCGAGCAAGCAGCATGACCGCCGAGCTCGCCGTCCCTCATATCGTAAGCGCGAATCGTAAGCGCGAGCCCGGCATCTCCGCGCCCGCGGTGGCTCTTCCGTGTCATTGCGCGGGCCTTCCCTGCTGTGTTAGCGTCAACAAACAGCAGAGGTTAGCTTGCAAGCAACAGTTCCCGCCGGGCTCGACCGCAAAGAAGCGGAAGTTTATCAGCGGCTCGACCCGAAGCGGCTCCCAAAACACATCGCTATTATCATGGACGGCAACGGCCGATGGGCCAAGCGGCGCCATCTGCCGCGCATAGCCGGACACCGCGCCGGAGTGTCCTCCGTGCGCTCGACCGTCGAAACCGCCGCACGCATTGGTATTCCCGCGCTCACGCTCTACGCTTTTTCTGAAGAGAATTGGAAGAAACGTCCAGCCAGTGAAGTTAATTTCCTGATGGGCCTGCTTTGCCGTTATCTGAAAGCGGAAGTGCCCACGCTGAACAAAAACAACGTTCGCCTGGAATACATTGGAAGGCAACACGAACTGCCTCCATCGGTGCAGGAAAAAATGGAATGGGCGCGTGAGGCCACCGCGCACAACACCGGCATGAAGCTGACTCTCGCGCTCAATTACAGCGCGCGCACCGAACTGGTGGATGCGTTTCGCTCCATGGTGGATGCGGCTGCGCGCAATGGCGGCCTCGATCATTTGGAAATCGACGAGCACGAGGTATCCCGTCATCTTTACACCCGTCACTTACCCGATCCCGACCTGGTGGTTCGAACCAGCGGCGAAATGCGGCTGAGCAACTTTCTACTGTGGCAACTGGCCTATGCGGAAATTTATGTCACGCCCACCCTGTGGCCTGAATTCCGCGGTGTGCATTTGCTTGAGGGCATTGCCGAATATCAGAAACGGGAACGCCGTTACGGAGGCTTGGCGGGCGACGCTGCTCAAGCTCATAGCGATGAACATCCCCGGACAAGAGTACCCACGCCGCACACTTCGAAGACGAGCAGGAGCTGACGCTCTTGCATCTGCTCAAGAGAATCCTCACCGCAGTGGTATTGATTCCCGTTGTCCTGGTACTGGTGCTGCGCGCGCCCGTGCCGGTAGTGGCCCTGGTTGCGGCTTTGGTGGCACTGCTCACCGTGCAGGAATTGCTCAAGCTCGCCGAGGGGTACGGTATTCGGCCGCTACGCTGGCCTACATACATTTTTGTCGGGCTGTTTTTTTTATTGCTGGCCATTAATCCAGGTAACGAAAAGCCTCTCCTTTCTACTGCGATCTTCGTTTACAGCGCGGGATTCGCCGCCGCCCTTGCGCCATTTGTTTTTCTCACCATTGCCATGCGCAGGGTGAATCTCAGCAGCGCGTTTCCGGCTGCGATGGTTTCTACGTTTGCCTTCGTCTACGTCGCGTTGCCGCTGGGATTCCTGGTGCAGTTACGCGAGCATTGGTCGGGTGCGTTCCTGCTTCTGTATTTACTGTTGCTGGTGTGGGCCGGCGACATTTTTGCTTACTTCGTCGGACGTTCCCTGGGCCGCCATCTCATGTCACCGCGCATCAGCCCCAAGAAAACCTGGGAGGGCGCGCTGGCATCCCTGCTGGCAAGCTTGGTCGTTGGAATGTTGCTTTACAACTATGCCCTGCCCATCAGCACCGCGCTGCTGAATGCCCATCTCATTACACGCCGGGACGGTTTCTTCGCTTTGCAGAAGCCGCCGCTGGGGCCAGCTCTGCTGCTTTCAGCGGCCATCAATATCGCGGCGCAACTGGGGGATCTTGTCGAGTCGTTGATTAAACGCGGCGCCGGAGTCAAAGATTCGGGAACGATTCTCCCCGGCCACGGAGGCATGCTGGATCGCATCGACGCCCTGCTCTTCGCCGCTCCAGTGCTATGGTACTATGCGGCTTGGCGCGTCATGCAATAGGCAAAAAGTGTGGTTGGCCGTTCGTCGTGTGTTGTTGGCGATGACCCGAAACAAAGTGCCGGCGACCGAGGACCAACAGCCGACAACCGATTTCTGATGAAACGTATCTCCATTCTAGGTTCGACCGGGTCGATTGGCCACAGTACACTTTCGGTAGCTGAATCCTATCCCGAACGATTCGAAATTGTTGCTCTGGCTGCGGGGCGCAATATAGACGTTGCCTTTGAGCAGGCGCAGCGCTGGAAGCCCAAGCTGCTTTCGGTGGCCGCCGAACAAGATGCGGAAAAACTCCGCGCCCGTCTAAAAGCCGCAGGAAAAAACAAAGTCGAAGTCGTTCACGGCTCGGCTGGAACCATAAAGGTCGCAACCCATCCAGAAACCGATTTCGTGGTCAGCGCCATCGTGGGCGTGGCCGGACTCGAAGCCACTTATGAAGCCGTGCGCGCTGGCAAAACAGTGGGTCTGGCGAACAAAGAGTGTTTAGTTGCCGCCGGAGAACTAATCACCGCCGAAGCCCGCCGTCAGGGCAAGCCCCTGTTACCGATCGATAGCGAACACAACGCAGTTCACCAATGTCTGCGCGGCGGACGCTTAAATGAGGTTCAGCAGATATGGCTGACCGCTTCCGGTGGGCCATTTCTACACACCCCAAAGTCACAGTTTTCCTCAATCACGGTCGAACAAGCTCTGAACCACCCCACTTGGAAAATGGGCCGCCGCATCACCATCGATTCCGCCACCCTGATGAATAAGGGCTTCGAGGTCATCGAAGCCTGCCGTTTGTTCAATTTGCCGCCCGCGCAGGTTCAGGTCATCGTACATCCCCAATCCACAATCCACTCCATGGTCGAATTTGTGGATGGCAGCATACTTGCTCAGTTCTCGGTGACGGACATGCGCCTGCCCATCCTTTACGCTCTCACTTATCCTGAGCGCGTTGCATCGGATATGCGCTTCCCGGTCATGGACTTACGGCACCTCGATTTCGAGCCGCCAGACATGGAAAAATTCCCTTGCCTGCGTCTGGCCTATGAAGCAGCGGAGGCTGGAGGGGCAAAAACAGTAGCACTGAACGCTGCCGACGAGGTCGCGGTCGCGGCATTTCTTGATGGTTGTATACGCTTTACCCAGATTCCTGACATAATTAAAATGGTTATTGCCGAAACGGAAGTCGGGAACTTGGAATCTATAAGTAACGTACTGAAAGCAGATGCAGAAGCGCGCCGGATCGCCCACGAAAAGATAGAGCAGTTGGGATATGCCGCGGCAGAGCGAACCGCTTCCACCTATCGAAGGGAATAATCAAGAATATATGTCGGGATTTCTTATCGCTTTGCTCGCGGTTGCCGTGGTCTTGGGATTCATGATTCTGATCCATGAGTTCGGCCACTACGCAGTCGCCAAGTTGCTTGGGGTGAGGGTCGAAGTTTTCTCCATCGGATTCGGCAAGCGCCTGCTCGGCTTCCGCCGCGGCGACACCGACTACCGTGTCAGCGCCATCCCGCTCGGCGGCTACGTGAAAATGAGCGGCGAGAATCCCATGGATGAACGCACCGGCGATCCCGGGGAGTTCTTGTCGCACCCGCGTTGGCATCGCTTTCTGATTGCCATCGCAGGACCGTCCATGAATATTCTGCTGGCCATCGGCTTGCTCACTGGGGTTTACATGTTCCACTACGAGTACCCGGCCGTGCTGGATGAGCCCGCCGTTATCGGTTGGATACAGCCTGACACACCAGCAATGAAAGCTGGAATTCAGATTGGCGATCGCATTAGTCGTCTGGACGGAATTGAGAATCCTACCTGGAAGGAAGTCGTCCCCAAAGAAGCCCTGAGCCCGAACCAACCACTAGATATCACCTTCGAACGCAACGGAAAATCCTTCGACAAGACCATCGTGCCCGAAGCCTACGGCGTAAACCAGATGGGATACGCGGGCTGGGATCCCAAAGAACCCAGTGTCACGGTTACAGATCTGGAAAAGGACATGCCCGCGGAAAAAGCCGGAATAAAAATCGGCGATGAAATCCTCACTGTCGATGGCAAACCCATCCCCGCCATCGAGGCCATGATTGAGACCCTGAAGCAAACCCAGGGAAAACCAATTGAGATTACGGTTCTTCGAGACGGTCAACAGCAGACCTTCACCATGCAACCGGTGTTAACCGATATCCCCGGCCAGGAAGAGAAACGCTACCGTGTGGGACTTGGTAGCCAGCCGATGAAAGTAAGCGCCCTCCCGTTGGGCGCTGCCTTCCGCAAATCGATCGAGCAAAACAAGGAAGGCTCGCTCCTCATTCTCGAACTCCTGCGGAAAATGATTCAACGAAAGATTTCTATCCGCACCATCGAAGGACCAATCGGAATCGGCCGCGCCGCCGGAGAAGCCGCCACCGAAAAAGGCTGGACTCCGCTGATGGCATTGACCGCCGCGATCAGTCTTAATCTTGGGATCTTTAACCTGCTCCCGATCCCCATCCTCGACGGGGGCGTAATCCTGCTGTTGTTCGTCGAAAGCATTATGCGACGCGATATCAGCCTGCAAATCAAAGAGCGAATCTACCAGGCCGCATTCGTCTTCCTGGTGCTGTTCGCAGTCATGGTCATCTACAACGATTTGGCTAAAACCCTGCCCGGAATGATGCAAAGGCTGCCGTAAGGGCCGTATCACTCATGGACGACGCGCCGACTTCCGACGAAGAAGCTCCTCATGCCACGACCATCGCGGCCGTGCAGGAGGCTCGTGCAGGCGGGCTTCCGTCGTTCCGCGACGTCGCTGAATTGTTGGCCGACCTAAATGCCGACAATTGGGCGCCCTAAGGCGTTGTTAATCTGATACGAGGCTGCACACACCCCCTAGTCCATCGCGAGTATAATCCGCTTAAAATCTAGGATGTCTCTCTGCGGGGGCAACGATGTCGGGCGCGAAAAAGCTAAACATAGCAGATGCTCTGGGCACGTTCGTGGGTCAGATCGATGGCCTTCACGAAGCGCTGCCCCTTTCTATGACCATTATTCAAGCCGTCAGTAAGGCCGCACACAAAAACTATCAAGCGTTTATTGACAAACACTGCACGGAGGCGGACGTGGACGGCCAGGAGGTGATTAACGTCCCGATTGATCACGAACACCGATTCAACATCCTGGACCGCAGGGTGCGGCGGGCCGAAACTGCACGTGAGATCGTGCCGCGCAGCTTCGTGGTGTCACTAATCAGCCAGTACGATGCCTTCTTGGGCTCGCTGGTGCGCGCAATCTTTAATAACAGGCCCGAAATGCTAAAAGCGTCGGGCTTGACGCTCTCATTCTCTCAACTTTCTGAATTCAGCTCCATCGACTCGGCCCGGGATTACATACTTGAAAAGGAAGTCGAGAATCTACTGCGCGGAAGCCACAGCGAGCAATTCGACTGGATGGAGAACAAGTTTGACGTAAAGTTGCGCAAGGATTTACCGGTCTGGCCTACATTCGTCGAGGTGGCAGAGAGGAGGAATCTTTTCGTGCATTGCGACGGCCACGTTTCATCTCAATACCTGAGAGTTTGCCAAGAGCAGAAAGCTCCGCTGGAAACAAGCACGGTCCTTGGGTCCAAGCTCGGCGTGTCGCCTGCTTACTTCGAGTCGGCCTATAGCGCAATTCTAGAG
>JBEKGG010000064.1:0-18209 GCA_050012915.1 Terriglobales bacterium
TTGCCGCGTCCCACGGAGATGACTTCGCCCTCCGAAGGCTTATCCTTCGCGCTGTCTGGGATAATGATGCCGCCTCGCGTGGTGCCTACTTCTTCTACGCGGCGGACCAGGATGCGGTCGTGCAGTGGGGTAAATTTCGTAGCCATGCTTGTAGCTCCTTTCGTTCGTATTCAGTTAGGATTTAGGGTAAATTGCTCAAGAGGTACCATTCGCCAACGGGTCCGAATCTGTTGTTAGCACTCATTGTTGGCGAGTGCTAAGTATAGGACGGGTGTTAGGGATTTGTCAAGCATTCGCATTAAGTGCTTATTATATATGTGTTTACGCCAGTATGTTCAAGTTCGCAACTGGCAGGAAGTGAGGTGGTAGCCATGAGAAGGTCTTCGCATTGGGCGGCATTTGGGTTGGCATTGTGGTTCGTGGGAAGCGTGGCGGTTGAGGCAGGCGCGGGCGACAAGAAGTCACAATACGATTATCCGGTGTCTACATTGAGTTTTGTGGTGCTCAAGGGTGACAACGGAAAACCGGTGCGCAACGCGGGCGTCGTGATGCATTCGGTGGACAAACACGGCAAGCAGGACCGAGGCGGGCTTGAGCTCAAGACCGATGCGGAAGGCAAAGCCAGTTTCGACGGCGTCCCCTACGGCAAACTGCGCATTCAGGTGCTGGCCACCGGATTCCAAACCTACGGGGAAGACTACGATATAAGCCAGCCGACGATGGAGATCACCATCAAGTTGAAGCGTCCGGAAGGACAGTATTCGATTTACGAAGATCAGCAGAATGACAAGAAGCCGACGACTCCGCCGGACCCGAACGCCAAGCCGCAGCCGTAGGCTTCTTGGGCACCGCCCGCGCAGTCAGCGTGCTGATCAACATCACGCCGTTTCCTGCGCCCAAGGGCAAGTGGGCAGGTGCTCGACATTAGAGATTTTCAGTATTGCTGTGCGTGTGCGAAACAGCAGGTCCCTCCACTCCGCTGCTCATCCCCCTCGGGAATGAGCGACTCTGGTCGGGATGACAATTTCCTGCGAACGGTGAACGCCGTAGCCCCTCGCGCTTTTCGTTATTTTCTTTCCGCTCGCGGACGCCGAAGCCTAGAATGGTTGGGCTTTTATTCTGCTCCGGGAAGAACTCATGGACTACTTACTCAAGACCGAACCGACTGTTTATTCTTTTGCTGATTTGCAGCGGGAACAGAACACCGTTTGGGATGGCGTGACCAATCCCGTGGCGGTGAAACATCTGCGCGAGATGAAAGCCGGAGACCGCCTGGTGATCTACGAGACTGGCGATCACAAGAGCGCGGTGGGAACGGCTAGCGTCGTCTCGCTGGATGCGTCGGATCCCAAAACTCCGCTGGTGAAGATCAAAGCAGGGAAGGCGCTGGCCAAGCCGGTGACCCTGGCCGAAGTCAAAGCCCACAAACTGTTCGCCGACTCGCCGCTGGTGCGGCAGGGAAGACTCAGCGTGGTGCCGCTGAGCAAAGAGCAGTACAAATTCTTGACCGGCGAGTGAGTCTCGCGGCAGCATGTGCGGCGACGGGTCTTCGACGTGTCGAGTGCAGAGAACCCGCCGAGCTTCGCTCAGCAGGCCGTGTCAAAGACCTGGCCTTTCACTTCCCAAAGCGTCAGGCGTGCAGGTCGCGGCGGATCAACGCGTAATCGACGAAAAATCCGAGGCCGACGCTGAGCGGAATGATTCCAAAAGCCGCGGCGACCCAGGCATCCGATTCGACTCGACCGATGAGCGCGAATGTAATCATGTATCCGAGAGCGCCGGTGACCAGCAGGATGCCGGATCGACGCGAGCGGGCCGCTTCCGAAAGCTCGGGCTGCATGGGCACGTTCACTCCGCGGGCGAGAGCTGCCATGCGCTCGTCGGTGCGCAGCTTGCGCACATGATAAAAGGTGTACATCGCTGCCAGGGGAATCCCAAAGACCATAATCACTGCGACCAGACCGACCAAATTTCCGTCCATGGTGTGCTCCTTTTGCGGCCGTTGGCCGCTGTCACCACAAAGTACGCAGGGTGTCCCGAGAAAGTTCCGTGTCAATTGATCATGCCTTACGAAGCGACTTCGATGGAGGACGGGCGTCCCCGCCTCTGAGCGCGACGACGCTCACCGCGCCGAGAAGATTTTGCGCAATTCTCGGCGCAGAATCTTCCCTGAGGGTGTTCTGGGTAGCGCATCGACAAAATGAATCTGCCGCGGCTGCTTGTACGAGGTGAGACGCTCGGCCACGGAGCCGCAAAGCTCTTTCTCCAATTTCCTGCACGCGACGGAGCCAGCGCGAAGCAGGATAAACTTTACACTCCCGCGCTCCTACGCTCGCGCGGAAGTGTAAAGGATGTCCCGAGACGTTTTGTAAAGGATGTCATGAGACGGAAAAACAGCGCGCGGAAGGGTGGGGCACCTTGAACTTACGCGGCCCGTTTTCTTTCCTGTCCTCGATTATCTTTCGTCGAGTCAGCTTTGCTCACGGCCCGACGCTTCTTCGTGGGCCGTGCTGATACTTTCTTCGGGACACTATTATTCTTTTTCCCGTCTCTGCGTTCCGACTCGTGGACAGTTTCGAGCCAAACATCTTCCATTGTCATTTAGGCACTCCTTGGCACGTTTTAGTGCAGTTCCAGGATGAGAAACGGTGAAATAAAGTTGTTACCCCCGGGTTGCGTTGCGGGCTTTTTCGGGTCAGAAATGAGAGCCAAGGAACGTGATCCTCCCACATTTCGCGCAGAACACGAAAGAGTGGGCACTCATTTGTATGTAATTTCGAATTGCGCCGGAAAGGGTGGGTCACCCGCCCTCAAGATTGCTGTTCTTTGTCGGAATCAGGCGAGCCAGACGCCTTCGACCGGCGGCATTTGATTTCTTCCATGCGCTCGCGAATTCGTTTTTCTACGCCTTCGTTGGTGGGATGGTAATAGGTGCGGTCCCGCAGATTGTCGGGGAGGCATTGCATGTCGGCGATTTTGCCTTCGACGTCGTGGGCATACTGGTAACCCTGGCCGTATCCGAGGCCCTTCATCAATCCGGTGGGTGCGTTGCGCAGGTGCAGTGGGACGGATTCGGCAGCGGTTGCCTCGACATCCCGCTGGACTTCGGCGTACGCGGTGTAGAGTGCATTTGATTTGGGGGCGAGCGCGAGATAGACCACGGCCTGGGCGAGCGCGAGATTGCCTTCGGGCATGCCAATGAAATCGACGGCATCGCGGGCGGCCATGCAGAGCGTCATCGCGTTCGGATCGGCGAGGCCGATGTCTTCGACCGACATGCGCACCACGCGGCGTGCGATGTATAGCGGATCTTCGCCGGCTTCGAGCATGCGGCCGAGCCAGTAGAGCGAAGCGTCGGCATCGCTGTTGCGCACAGACTTATGTAACGCGGAGATGAGATTGTAGTGCTCTTCGCCGGCTTTGTCGTAGAGGAGCACGCGCTTTTGCAAGGCGTCGGTGACGATGGCATCGGTAATCTCGGCGCCGACTTCGCTGCTTGCACGAGCCAAAGTTCCGGCGACTTCAAGCACGTTGTAGGCGCTGCGCGCGTCGCCGCTGGAATAAGACGCGATCTTGGCTAGCACGGCCTCGGAGGCTCGAAGTTTCATCCCGCCCAGCCCGCGTTCTTCATCGGTGAGTGCGCGCTTGAGCAGGAGCACGACCTGCTCCTCGGTGAGCGGCTTGAGCACGTAGACGCGGCTTCGCGACAAGAGAGCCGAGATGATTTCGAACGAGGGATTCTCAGTAGTCGCGCCGATCAGTCGGATGTTGCCTTTCTCGACGTGGGGAAGGAACGCATCCTGCTGGGCTTTATTGAAGCGGTGAATCTCGTCGATGAAGACGATGGTGCGCGTGCCGTATTGGCGGGCGCGTTCAGCGTCGGCCATGACCTGCTTGATTTCCTTGATGCCGGTTAGCACGGCGGAGAACTCGATGAACTCCGCCTTGGTCATACGCGCGATGATCTTCGCCAGCGTGGTTTTGCCGGTGCCGGGCGGTCCCCAGAAAATGAGCGAGCCCATGTCGTCGCGCTCGATCTGGATCCGAAGCGGTTTGCCGGGCGCGACCAGATGCTCCTGGCCGACGAACTCATCGAGCGTCCGCGGCCGCATACGATCGGCGAGCGGCCGGGTGCGGTCGCTGGAGTTGTCGCCACTTGGAATGGTTTGAAAAAGGCTCATAAATACATTTCACCACAGAGACACGGAGACACAGAGAAAATTGGGGATTGTTGGCACTCGGCCACAAAATCGGCTTGGCTCAAAGCGTTATTGCGTTCTCTTTGACGCTGTGGTGAGAAGTTTGCCGGGCGATTTCATATAGCACGATACTCGCGGCGACGCCTGCGTTCAGGGATTCCACATTCGGCGAGTGGGGGATGGCTACGGTGTCGGTCATCTGTTCGAGCAGTTCGCGCGGCAGGCCTGCGCCTTCGCTTCCGATGAAGATCGCCAATGGTCCGGTAAGCACTGCTTGATCGAGCGGCGTGCCTTTGTGCGAAGAGGTCGCGATCAGGCGCAGGCCGAGGTTGCGTATCTGCTCCAGAGTTGCCGCTAGCTTGACCTGCGCGATGGGGAGCCGGAACACTGATCCTGCTGAGGCGCGGATGACTTTGGAATTGAATTGACTGACCGTGCCTTCGCCGAGCACCACGCCCCCAGCGCCAAAGGCTTCGGCCGAGCGCAGAATCGTGCCTAGATTGCCTGGGTCCTGCACGCCGGCAATTGCGACTAAGGGGCCGGACTGCGATTTTGCCAGGACTTCTTCCGGTTTGAAAGTTTTGCAGCGCACTAGCGCTGCCACTCCCTGCGGAGTTTCGCTGGGGACGGCGCTGGCAAACAGCTTGTCGGGGAGCAGCAGAGTTTCGACGTGGGCAGCGAGTTGCGGAAGCAGGCGGTCGACGCGGTTTTCGGCGGAGGCGCGAAAGAATACCGCTTTGAATTTCAGGCCGCTGCGAATGGCTTCTTCCAGAATGCGCATACCTTCAATGGCGCAATAGCCGTCGGGAGTTAGTTCTCCATGGGCGAAGGCGGCGCGCAGTTCTTTGACGAGGGCGTTGTGGCGTCCCTCGATGCGTCGCAGGCGGCCTTGTATGGCTGCGTCGTGGGTGGTTGGTTTCTTCACAGCCGTTTTAGGATTTGATGATACCCGAGAACCGCCCAGTCTTAAATCGTAGAGATCGCCGGGAACTGCCGCGGAGTGCGGAGATGCGAAAATGCTTGGCGAATCGAGTCGCAAAGACCGCGACGTTTCGCAAATCACACCGCCGTCAATGTTTATATCTCCTTGCAGTTATAACCGTGGTATGTTAGCTTTCGCGGATTCAGAACAGTATTGGGAAGGAAACGTGTGCGCGCGGAAATTCTCAAGATAAACAGCGAGAAGCCGGAGGCATCGCTCATCCGGTATGCGGCCGATCAGATTCGGGCGGGCGAAGTACTGGGCATGCCCACGGACACTTTTTACGGCTTGGCTGCGGACCCCTTTAACCTGCGCGCCGTCGATCGGGTGTACGAAATCAAATCGCGTTCGCGGCACAAGCCGCTGTCGCTTTTGATCGAAAACGAAGAGCAGGCTGAGGAGTTGGCCAGGCCGCTGCCCGACGAGTTCTACAAACTGGCCCGCCGTTTTTGGCCGGGGCCGCTCACCATCATCGTCAAAGCCGCGTCGAGACTGCCGTTGAAGGTGACTGCCAATACCGGCAACGTGGCGCTGCGTGTGCCGAGCGCCAAGATTCCGCTGGCCGTGGTGCAGGCGGCAAAAATTCCGATCACCGCGACCTCGGCGAATTTGAGTGGGGAATCGGAGTGTACGACGGCAGAAGCAGTGCGCGATCAATTGCAGGAGCGCATCTCGATTATTGTCGACGGCGGCACTTCGCCGCGTGAAACGGCATCGACCATTGTCGATCTGACCGACGAGGAAGCCCGCTGGCGCATCATGCGGGAAGGCGCGATTTCTGCCCAGGATATTTCCGAGTTCTTCGCACAGGGATGAATGACGCGGCTGCGAAACGGCCTTCGCGACGCCTTTGGCTGCTGTGGCTGGGGGCGCTGGCGGCAGCCGTGCTCATTTGGCTCGCCGCAATCTGTGTGGGAATCGTGGGCGAGGCCTTACGGCAAGAGGTCCGTCCCGCTGACGCTATCGTCGTTTTTGGCGCGGCAGAGTATTCCGGCCGACCGTCTCCCGTCTACCGCGCCCGTCTCGATCATGCTTTTGACCTGTTCGAACAGGGCGTCGCTCCCGTGGTGATAACTACTGGAGGCGCCGCGGCCGATCCCAGTTTCAGCGAAGGTGGGGTGGGCCACGATTACCTGATGCATCGGGGAATTCCCGACTCCAGCTTGATTGAGGAAACCCACGGTTCCGACACGGCGCAATCCGCGGAACGGATTGGCGTGATCATGCGCGCCAACCACCTGCACAGTTGCGTGGCGGTGAGCGATGCATACCATGTTTTCCGCATCCGCAAGCTGCTTGAACATGAGGGAATGCAGGTCTATGTTTCGCCAAGGCCCGATTCGCGTCCGCATTCGCTCTGGCAGCGTGCGGGAGCTGTGCTGCGCGAGGCACTTAGCTATATGGTTTGGCGGGTGCAGGGGCTGGCGTAAAAATCGGCGTGGCGCGAACAAGTGTGGCGAGAATGCCTTGCGGATGTTTCGCGCCGCCAGCTTCGCGGGGTCCTTCGACTTCGCGACTGCTTCGCTCACGCGATGCAGTCACTTCGCTCAGGATGACCGGGTTTATTAATAGCGCTAATTAATTTAAGAGGAGGCGCCTACCAGCCCCTGTTTTTTCTCAGCTCTGTGATGTGCGCCACGTGGTGCTTGCCGTGCCAGGCATAGAGCGCAAGATTTCTCTCCAGAGTCACGGTGCCGAGTTCGGGATGGCGGAAGCTTCGCTTCCAGTCTGCCGGTCCGAGAGCGCGCAGCAGGCGAACCCATCGGTCATGCAGTGATTCCAGCATCGAAAGAGAAACTTCCAGCGGCGTTGATGGGATTTCCGCCGTGCCTGCCCAGCGATCTTCCATGTACGGTTTGATTGTCGGCTCGTCTTCGGTGAGCGCCAGCTTGAATCGTACATACGCGTTCATGTGGCTCTCCGGAACGTGATGCACGACCTGGCGCACCGTCCAACCGCCGTCACGATACGGAGTTTCGATCTGTTCCGGAGAGAGATTCTTGACTGCGGCACGCAATGCGGCGGGCGTGTGCTCGATTTCGTCAATGAATTTTGCCCGTTGAGTTTCGCTGGCAGAACCGTCGAAGGCGAATTTTCCAATGGGATAGCGCGGGTCGGTCATCTTTGTCTCCGATTCGGATCGGTTTACAGGAGTTCAGATGAAGATGGTCGGAGGAACGCTCCAAAGATTCTCGGGCGAGCCGTTTATTAGTAGCGCGGCGAACAGCAGGTCCCTCCACTGCGCTCGCGTTGCTTCGCTCCCATCGGGGTTGTGTTCAGCGGACCAGCGCCAGAATTCGCACTGGGCCGTCGGAGCCGCTTACGAGCTTGGTGGGGGCAACCACGACCATTCCGCCGGTTGCGGGCGCGCGATCCAGGTTAGCGACGTTTGCCAGTTGGTAGACGCTATGTGACAGCGTGTATTGGCGCACCGGAAAGTTTTTCGACGGGCCGTAGTCGATGCTCAGGGTATCGATGCCGAGGCCTAGCGCGTTGCGCCCTTCAATCAGAAATTTTGCGGCATCTTGCGAATATCCGGGAAAGTGCAGGGTGCCGCCGCGGTCGGCGTTGCGATAATCCTTAGTTGAGTGCCAGCGAGAATCCCATCCGGTGCGGGCCATGATCACTGAGCAGAGAGGAATCTGGCTGTGGGACTGCTCCCACTTGGCAATGTCTTCGACGGAAATCTGGTAGTCGGGACGGTTTGCGGCGTTTGCGGCCACATCCAAAACGACCAGGGGCGCGATCAGGCGCTCGGTAGGGATTTGGTCCACGGTCCACAGTCCGCGGGCAAAGTGCGCGGGTGCGTCAATGCGAGTTCCGAATTGTTCGAGAGCCGATTTTCCAGTGGGTTGGTAAGCCAGTGCCTGAGCATTTGTCGCGTGGGTCAAATCTACGACGGAACGAAATTCCGTCGGCGACGACGAATTAGGATGCCGTTGGGCAAACAGGAAGAGCGCCAGTGCCAGCACATAACCCACGATTAGAGTGCGAATCTTCATCGATTGATTGACTTCTTTGTCTGACTGACACCCGAAATCTCGTTAAAACAAGTTAGATACGCCGAGCATTTTCAGAGGTGCTCTCTAGATTCTCTATGGCGTGAAGGGAAGCTTCAAGGACACTGCCGGACATGAACTAGTGGGCAGGAGCAAAACGTTGCAAGCAGCGTTTCTACGGGTATTCAGGCCAGAAGTAGCGCGGCGACGGCTGCGACTAGAGTGCCGAGGAAGTTGACGGCGTCGTTGTTTAAGAGTTTTCGTCGCTCCAAAAGCGCGCCCAGTAAGCTGTCCGCGATCATGCCCACCACTGCGGCGGCGATTGAAATTGCTACCCAGCGGGCGGAAATCAGACCGGTCAAGAGGCATACCAAACTGACGACGGTCGCGGAACCGACGCCAGCTGTGGTTCCGGCCCAACTTACGCCGCCGTCGGTGCCTGCGGGAACTAATTCCCAAGTCGTGATCAGATGTGCTTTTGCATTTCGTGCCTGACCGAGTTCGCTGGAAACGGTGTCAGCAGCGGCTTCTGAGAGTGCGGCCGAGACGGCGAGCAGGAAAGCGGCTTTTCCGGTGAGAGCCAGTAACGAAGCGCAACCCGCGGCCACCGCAAGGTTGGCTAGAACCTGTAAGCCGGATCGGCCGTCGAGCTTCTCCGCCGTCCCCAACTTTTCTTTGCGGCGATAGCCAAAGCGAGTGGAAGTCCAGGTAAGCGCGAATACCGCGACCAAAGCCAGGAATGCGCCCGGCCCTGCGCCGGCATATAAGAGAAAACAAACCGCGGCTCCCGCGATGGCGCCGGAAAGACTTACTCCTCTTAACCAGCGCGCGAGCGTCGTAAAAACCGCAGTGACGATTGTCGCCGTCCACAATGGACGTACTGCGGCGAGTTGAGCAAAAGTCTCCAAGGTCCGGGTCAGGTCAGCCACCGGAAGATTGTCGCTCCGATTGGCTTTTGAAGTGCGCGTACCAAGCCCGATACTACTATGGATAGGGTTGCGTCCGGTTCAGCCCCAGTGTATCGTGCTTTCACTCTGGGTTACCTCGGGCAGCTTTGTGCATCAAACGGTTGGATGTAGTTTAAACTCACGATCGCGAGCTTGCGGAGCGCGGATGCTTGCGCTCCCGATTAAAGGGTGAACTATGGCAGCTTCGGTTTGGTCCGGGTATTTAACCTTCGGCTTGATTTCAATGCCGGTTAAGCTTTTTTCCGGCGCGCGCAGTTCGGGGATCTCTTTCAACATGCTGCATCGCGACGATCTGTCGCGCCTGAAGCAGCAGTATGTCTGTCTCGCCGACGGCAAAGTGGTCGAGCGCAGCGACATCGTGAAGGGCTACGAGTTCCGCAAAGACGAGTATGTGGTGATTGAGCCCGAGGAGATCAAGAAGATCGAACCCAAGACAGCCAAGACGATGGAGATTTTGGAATTCGTAAAGTCGAGCGAGGTTGATCCGGTTTACTTCGAATCGTCTTATTACATGGTTCCCGACGAAGCTGGCCGGCGGCCATATGCACTGCTCACAAAAGCCATGGAAGAGAGCGAGTATGTGGCCATCGCCAAGCTCACCATGCACAACCGCGAGTACACAGTTTTTTTGCGTCCGCATGACGGTGGAATGATGTTGCATACGATGTATTACAAAGAAGAGGTCCGCGAGGTGGAAGGATTCGGCGCGCCTGACGTTGAGCTCAAGGATGCGGAAGTCAAAGTCGCGCACCAGTTGATCGAGGCGCTGGCGGATGAATGGGATCCGGAAAAATATCACGATACGTTTCAGGACAATCTCAAGAACCTGATCCAGACCAAACTGGAAGGCGGAAAGATTGCCGAAGTTGAGAAACCGAAGAAGCTGGCTCCCGTTGTCGACTTGATGTCGGCGCTCAAGCAGAGTCTGGCTGAGATGGAAGGGAAAAAGAAACCAGCGGCAACGGCGCCGCGCGAAGCCGCGGGAAAGAGATCTCGCGGGCGGGGGTAGAAAAGCAATTTAGCAATTAGCATTCAGCCAGTGGGCAAGCCTCGCAGTTCCAGGGCCACGGTGTTCTTCGTTGCGTCTTTTACAACCTCTCAGCGGTCGCGGAGCATCTCGTCTTTTAGTAATTTTCCAAAACAATAAGTTTTTAGTTTGAAGCATCGAGGCTGCATGCTGAGTTCTGACGGCTTCCTCTGCGTCTCTGGCGCGGAATGCGGTCAGCCGTTAGAATAGATAGCTCTTCCCGAATTCTATGCAGAGATGGATTTTGTGGCTGGGGTATCGATGACCGGAGTGCGCGCGGCGGCCGTTCTGGTCCTCATGTTGGTTTGTCTCAGCTGCGGGCAAACCTACCGTCCTGTGGCGACGCCCATTCCCCCCAACCCGCCCAGTCCCGAATTGTCCCACGTGGTAGTCGTGGTTAGCGGGAACGGTTCGGCCCATCCGGGCGCGAGCACTACCATCGACGTATCTGGGGACACCGCCGTATCTCGATCGACCGTAGGGTTGATGCCGGTACAGGCTGCATTGGTGCGAAACGGCGCCAGCGTTTATGTTCCGAATAGTGGGGACGACACAGTTTCCACGTTTTCACCTACCAGCGCAGTGCCGGTGATCACGATCAGCCTGCCTGCGGGTTCGACGCCCGTTTTTGCGGGAACAGCCGAAGCCGGCGCGGTTTACATCGCCAATTCCGGCAGCAATACGGTTCTCGCGATCAATACCACCAGCAATGTGATCGAAGTGCCTCTGTCCGGCGTGCCGGTCGGGGTTAATCCTGTCTATCTGGCGGAAACGCCCAACCAGCAATACCTCTACAGCGCGAATGCGGGCATTGGCGGCAGCGGCGGGTCCGTGACCAGCATCGATCCCGTCGACCGGACCGTGAACTCGCCAATCGCGAATGCGACGTGGGTTTCCCCGGTGTCAGTCTTGGCACGATCGGACAGCAATCGGGTTTACGTGCTGGATCAGGGTAGCGGGTTAGTTTCGGCGATTAGTACTGGAGCGAACGCGGTGGTCAATAGCGTTTCGGTCGGCGTAGGGGCAAATTTTATGGCCTATGATCCGACTCTCAACCGTCTTTATGTCGCGAACCCGGTCACGAATGCAGTCACTTATCTGGATGCGTCCAGCGATGCGCTCACGGCGGTGGTGATTCCGGTACCGAATCCTGTTTCGGTAGTGGCTTTGCTCGACGGGAGCAGGGCTTATATATCGAGTGCTTCAGTCAGTGGCGGCAATGTGACTTCTGCGGTGACGGTTATCAATGCCCCCACGGGCGCCATCCAAAGCACAATTCCTCTAGCGACGGTTGCCAAGGTATGCGCCTCAAACCCGTCGGAGCTTTCGATTGCGGCTTCCGCGGATAGCTCGAGAGTCTATGTAGGGAACTGTGATGCGGGGAATGTGGCGATTATTCAGACTTTGAACGATACGCTCGTGCTGCAAATGCCGGCTCCTCTGAGCGCTGCGTTTTCATCGAGCGGGACGCCGTTGCCGCAGAATCCGGTGTTCGTGGTGGCTGGGCCGTAAGGCGATCCGTTAATTCCAAAACCAACTCTTGATTATTGTCCCACAGCGGCGGCCCGTTCGGGTTGGCATGAGGCATTATGTCGCAATGCGATATTCAGGAAGACATTCCCTACAGGAGTTTCAAAGCAGATCACCAGCGCCTCGGTGTCTTCGCTGCTTTTCGGGCCATGTTCGGAAGTGTGGAGTACGGGGGGATGTACGCGAAAATGAAATCCCTGGTCGTTTAGCGATGTGACCGCGTTGCCAATAACCTGATTGGCTAGCTCGCAGACTGTTTCGCGTATCAGGTCGTCTGATTCCGGCAGTTCCGCTCCGGCGAACCGGCTGGCCACGCGCACCGCGGTCTCGGGGTCAAGATCGATGATGATGCGTCCTTCAATGTCGCCGGTAACCCAAATCAGCGCCGCGACTCCTTTACGGCGGTAGGCCTCCTGATCCATGCTGAGGTTGCCGACGGACGTGCGACATTGCAGTCCCTGCGCCAACACGGCATCAGCCGCGTTGATGAAAGGCTGAATCAACTCCATTTTCATTTCAGGCTCCCGCGCCCGCGGCTTGCGCCGCAGTGCCATCCTCACCCATTACGTACTTGATCACTTCGTACAGGACTTCCGCCTTTACCGGCTTCTGCACGAAATGGCGCGCGCCCCGTTGCAGCGCAGCCACGATGTTCTCCTGATACCCAACCGAGGACACCATGACAATGCGCGCTTCGGGGTGTTGCTGCACAATTTTCTCGGCAGCTTCGATGCCTTCCATTTGTGGCATGGTGATATCCATAAGCACAATGTCGGGCTTGAGGCGCTCATATTCGGTTATGGCGGTCAGGCCGTCTCCGGCTTCGCCTGCTACCTGACCACCGAATGTTTCGATCATCCGGGCCAGATTCTTGCGCGCGAAGACGGAATCGTCCACCACCAAATAGCGGACTGGCTGACCGTCCTTGCTGCGTTTGACTGCGACAAACTGTTCCATATACAACCTCCCCGCCGCTTCAAATTCCGGCATCCTGGTCTTGCCTGCCGGACAAAATCAGATCTTGCCGACTCCGGCAGCCCTGCCGCCGTCTTCCGCTTTGCCGCCCAGCTTTCGATCCTGCATGCACTGCGCCTGCAAAGTGTTTGCGAGCGCGTCGAGCGCGACCACTCGCACCGCATAGCCGCGTTCGATGGCTGCTTTAGGCATGCCAAAGACTACGCAGGATTCCTCGCTTTGCGCGATGGTCATGCCACCCGCTGCCTTAACCAGACCCAGCCCCTGCGCTCCGTCTTCTCCCATGCCAGTCATGAGCACCGCAATGCTCTTTTCGCCGAATTCCTCACCGACACTCTTGAACAACACATCCACTGAAGGACGATGGCCGTTGACCCGCGGTTCATCGCTGAGCACTGCGACGTCGCCGAGCGTCAGACGCTTCACTTTGAGGTGGCGGTTTCCGGGGCAAATCAGAGCACGTCCGGCCAGCAGCAAGTCTCCCGATTGCGCTTCCTTGACCGTGATGGCACAGATCTCCTCGAGCCGCCGGGAAAACATTTCGGTGAATCCTTCGGGCATGTGCTGCACGATCAGGATGGTTCCGGGAAAATTCTTGGGTAGCTGTGGCAGAACATATTGCAGCGCTTGCGGGCCGCCAGTGGAAACTCCAATGGCGACGATGCGGGAAGCGCGGGTTTGAGTGTCGGGCTTGGGCTTAGGCGTAGCATTGTGAGCCTCAAGCGGGGCCGACATAGTGACTCGGCGGCTGTGCGCCGCAGCTTTGATCTTGGCAATGAGCTCGCGCGCGATCTCCGGCATGTTGGCCGAGACATCGCTCGGCTTGGCCACAAAATCAAACGCTCCCATGGAGAGCGCCTGCAACGTCACGGAAGCTCCCTGGGTGCTGTGCGAACTTACTACAATCACCGGCAACGGATGCCGGAGCATGATCTCTTTCAGCATGGCCAAGCCGCTCATGCCTGGCATGTCGAGATCAAGAGTGATGACTTGCGGCTTCATTTCTTCGATCTTCTTCAGACCGAAATTACCGTCCATGGCAGTGCCGACGACTTGTATGGAACTGTCGGTCTGAAGGATTTGTGGAATCAGCTTGCGCATCAGAGCTGAATCGTCCACGACCAAGACCCGCACCGGAGCGGTCATGCCTGACCTCCCGCTGCCACTTGGGCGGATCGTGCCCGCTCGGAGTTGGATAGAAGCAGACCCACGCCCGCACCGGCGACTGTGTCGGGCCTCGAGGTGGCAAAGCGTTCGATAATGGCGGCGAGATTCAGAATCAGTACGACATGGCCGCTGCCCAGAATCGAGGCGCCGCTGACCAGATCAGTCTCGGCGGTCTGTTCGTCGAGCGCTTTGATAACTAATTCCTCTTCGCCTTCGATCGCGTTGACCAGCAACCCAAGTTTGCGCTCGCCCATTGCGATCACCAGCACAAAGACCTTTTGCGGCCGTCCGTCGGACCGTTCTTCCGGCGCACGTCCCAATCGAGCGACTGGCAAAACATTGTTGCGCAATTGCAAGACTTCGCAATTGTCGACGCGATGTATTTCGGACTCGTGGGCGCGGGCAATTTCAGCTACTGCGTTCAGCGGAATCGCGTACAGACGCTTCTCTACGCGAAACAGCAGGGCCTTGATGATGGCGAGAGTCAAGGGCAACTGCAACCGGAACGTGGATCCTTGTCCCGGGCGGCTGACCACGTGTACGGTGCCTTTCAGACGATGCAAGACACTTTGCACGACATCGAGACCGACGCCGCGTCCGGAAATCTCGGTGATTTCGTCTGCGGTGCTGAAACCTGGCCGGAAAATGAGATCGAGAATGTCGGCTTCGCTGAGCCGGCTGGCCTCGTCGCGCTTCAGAAGACCTCGTTCAATCGCTCGCGCCTTGACCTTTTGCGAATCGATGCCGCGGCCGTCGTCAGTGATTTCAACAATGACTTGATTGCCCTGATGGTAGGCCTCGAGGCGGATTGTTCCCTGCGCAGGCTTGGTGGCGCGAGCCCGGTCTTCGGCGCTCTCGATACCGTGTCCGATGGAATTTCGAACCAGGTGGGTCAGGGGTTCGGCAATAGCATCGAGCAGGCTCTTGTCCAGAGCCGTGTCTTGTCCCTTCAAAACCAATTCAACCTGTTTGCCACATTGCTTGGCGACGTCGCGCACCATGCGAGGAAACCGGCGGAACAATTGCTCAACCGGAACCATGCGAACCTTCATCACCGAGCGCTGCAGGTCGTTCAATACCCTCGATTGAAAAGCCATGGCATCGGCGAAGCGATTGTGGATCGCTTCCTTGGGATAGCGTGCCGAGAATTCGTTGAGCACCTGCTGCAACATGGATTTTCCGATAATCAGTTCGCCAACCAGATTGAGCACCGTGTCGATGCGCTCGGCATCCACGCGTAAGACATTCTCGGACGGTGCGGGAGACGCCTTGAGTGGGGTCTCGGGTTCGGGGGATGAAGCAAAGACGGCTTCGATTTCCTGTGTTGGTTCCGGCGCGACCGACTCGGCTTCGATCCTGGCTTCGGGCGTAAATGTTGGGGTAGCAGCGGTCTCGACTGCCGCGGGCTTTGCAGTGCCGTCAACCGTTTTGGCTTTCTGAATTGCCTTCTGCGCCGGGGTTCCGATGCTTTGAACGTTTACCTGCGAGATGACGGTGGGGATGCGGCACTTCGCGGTCAGGAACTCTGCCGTCTGGTCAGTTGCCACCAGCAACTGAAATAGCATCGCGTTCTTGGTCGATCCCGGCTCTGGCCGAGTTCCCAATACTTCCCCATTTTCCGACAGCGCTTTGAGTACCAGTTGCTGGGCTGCGATGGGCATGGCGCAGTTGGGATCGATCTGCGCAACCACTTGATATACGTTCTTCCCCTGTTTCAGCGCGGCTTGCGCAGCCAGCTTTTCGTATTCTGTCCAGAGAACTTCGGGGGCGGCTTGGGCTTTCGGGCTGCGCGCTTTGCGGGTTTTCGGGTCGCGCGTCATTTTGCGGATCATCTTCCGCACCGGTTCGGCCGAAGGCAACTTTGTTCCCTCGCGATAGGCAGCCAGCATGGCGCTGAACGTATCCGCCGCGGCGAAGGCGACTTCGGCGAGGGCAGCGGGAGCTACGGCGGTTTCGAGGGCCAGCGCATCTTCGAATTCATGCGCCAGTTCACTGAGTTCGTGGTAACCGACCGCGGCTGCGTCGCCTTTTAAGGTATGGACGATTCTCCGGATGGTGCGCACGGGCTCGAGATCGCCGGGTTGTTTTTCAAGCTTCAGCGTCTCTTCGTTGAGCGACTGGAGCAGTTCCAGTGCGGTCTCAAAGAAGAGTTGCTTCAACTCCGCCGCGCGCTCGTCGTGGAACTGGGTCACTCGGCCACCTCGAGCTTCTGATACGCGGTGCCAGTCTCGCGGTAAATCATGTTGAATTTGTCGGTCAGCCCCAACAGGCTTTCGGCGTGGCCTACGAATAAATAGCCGCCCGGGTTCAGGCAACGGGAAAATTTCTCGACCAGACGTTTTTGCTCGGCTTCGTCGAAATACATCATGACGTTGCGGCAGAAAATCACATCATTGCGCTGCGGCAAATACTCGGTTTTCAAGTTGTGAAAGTCGAAGTGGACCAGTTCCTTCAGCGCCTTTTTAACTGCATAACGGTCGCCAACCTTGTCGAAATGACGCAGCCGGAAACTGTAATCGACCGAGGCCATTTGACTCTCCGAGTAAATGGCTTCCTGCCCCGCGCGCAGAACCGAATAACTGATATCGCTGGCCAGGATTTCAAGTTTCCAGGGCGGCGGGATCAGCGGTTTTGGAAAAGGCGCGTCGTGGCTGGAAGGGTTGCGCAGCGCGTGGTACGAGAGTCCGTCGGCAACCTGCATTGCCATGGTGTACGCTTCCTGGCCGGTCGAACATCCGGCGCTCCACAGGCGCAGCGAAAAATCTTTGCGCTCCTGCTTGCGGCGAAGGATTTCGTCAAGAACGTGTTTGTGGAACAGATCGAGTTGCGCCTTGTTGCGGAAGAAGCTGGTCTCGTTGACCGTGAGATTTTCCAGAAGCTTGCTTAATTCTTCTTTGCCTTCCTTGCTGATCAGCAGGCGATAGTAGCTGTAAAAAGAGTCGAGCTTGCATTCTTTGAGGCGGCGCTGCAAGCGGTCTTGCAGGAAGTCGGCTCGGCGAGAATCAAAATGCATTCCACACTCGTGATAGACGAGCGCCTGCAAAAGTTTCAGTTCGGGTTCGGTGAGTGCGGCTTGTACGCCTGCTGATCCCATGCGTTTCTGTCACCTCTCCTTTCTGCTATTTCGAAGCCGCCGTCACTCGCGCCTTTTCCGCCGAAGCGGATTGAGCTGCACTCTTCGGCGCTTCGCTCTTCGACTTGTTCCCGCTGAACTCCAGCAATTTCTCGATATCCAACAAAACGATCAACCGATCCTGGTATTTGCCCAGGCCGGTGACGCAGTTCAATCCGCCGTCCACAAATTCGGTGGGAGAAGGATCGATGTCCGCAGTCGGAATCTTGAGTACGTCCGACGCCGAGTCCACAATCAGCCCGCACAGCCGGCCTCGGTGCTCAACCACCAGAATTCGATTGCGCTTGGTGGGCGCGACCGTGATTTCCCCGAGGCGCTTGCGCAGATCGAGCACGGACACAATCTTGCCCCGCAAATTGATCACACCCTCGACGTAGTCCGGAGCGTCCGGCACGACCGTGATTTCGGGTACGCGCACGATCTCGCGGAGCGAGGTGATGGGCACGCCGTAAGTTTCACGGCCGACCTTGAAGCCCACAATATGCAGTTCTCGATTCATTCCTAAAATCCGAAAATCAGCTACGCGACCCCGCGGTCGCTTGCCGGGTTCTGCCTCGGGCGTTCTCCTCGCGATGTGTGTTCACGGCTTCCACCTGCTCCAACATGAACCGGCCCATCGAGTCGAGCAGATCGCGCGACATCTTTGACATCTGCTCAGCCGATGCGGCCAATTCCGTCGAACCCGAAGTGGTGTTTTGAACCAACTCGCGCATGCGTTCCATCGCTTTCACCACGGCGTGAGCTCCTGAAGCTTGCTCTTCGACTGCCGAATTAATTTCGTGAGTGATTTCGTTCAGACGCGTAGTGGCGCGGGCAATCTGCGAAGAGCCGTGCGATTGTTCATTGGTGGCTGCGCCAATTTCCTGCGCGAACTTGTACACTTCCGTGACCACGTTCGAAATCTTACGCAACGCCGTATTCAGTTCCTCTCCATGTCCCAGGCCTTCGTTCACGATGGAGGTACTGCGATTCATGTTCTCGACCGCCTTGCGCGATTCCTTCTGAATGCTTTGGATGAGTTCGGAGATTTCTTTGGTGGATTGGGCGGACTTTTCCGCCAGCTTTCTAACTTCGTCGGCGACCACGGCAAAACCCAGCCCATGCTCTCCGGCACGCGCAGCTTCAATCGCGGCGTTCAATGCCAGAAGGTTCGTCTGCTCTGCCAGATCGTCGATGACTTCAATGATCTTGCCAATGTCGTCGGCTCGTTGACCCAGCACGTCGATGAT
>JBEKGG010000065.1:0-18209 GCA_050012915.1 Terriglobales bacterium
AGTTCGGGCGGTGTCGCGTCCCACCAGAAAAGCGCCTTTGTCCGTAAAATGTAACAGGGCCAAGGCAGGAATATCCACGGCGGCTTTGATGGAGTACGCTGTGGTGCATGATTCTCCAATTCTTGCTGTTCGTAATCGCGGTTCTGCTGGTTTCGATTTTCTGGGAACTTACGAAGATCAACAAGCGCCTAAAGACGCTGGTTACCCAAGAAAAACGGGATGCGGGCTGGGCGAGGAAAGACGCCGCGTGATATTGGTGCAGGGCGCACGCTTGATCCGTCCGCTCAAATGCACAGATTCTTCGTTTGGAACCATCAGCGAAGCCAAGGACTCCGCTGCCTCCGCGTGACAGCTCACGGACGGAGGTAAGTATCCAGGGTCCTATTTCTTGAAGAGATTCTCGAACGCCGCACGCGCGTCCATGGGGCGAGCGGAGCTGGGCGTGGAGGTTTCTTTTTCGACCCGAACCCGCATGGAAAAAAAAGTGCATTGATTGCGCTCATCTTTGCGCGGGATTCGCTCGGGGATGGGCTGGGTGCATTCGAAGCGGCTGGAAGTATCGAAGTACGTACACTGGCGGCAGGAGTGCAGTTCGAAGCCGCACTTCGGACATTTTCCCACCGGTTCTGCGACCGAAGTCAGCAAAGTGCCGCACTGCGCGCAGCGGGAAACGGAATGCGTTCCCGGCATCTGCAGAGCGCGCGGTCCGAAAGTGTCTTTCTTGGCCGGCTTTTCGCCAGATTGCTTTTGGCGATCTGTATCTGTACTCCGCTCTCGGTCGCGGTCTTGATAGCCGTGTTGGCGATACTTCTGTGACATCCAGGTTCCTGTGCTGCAGCGGATATTGTCTCGCTTCGCCGGAAAGTCCACAAGTGCATTGGGATCCAGGATCAGTTCGAAATAGTCCGCGCGAGATTCCTGGCCCCGCTGGAAAGCGCGGGACTTCGGAATGACGTCCAAGGCAAAAAGAGCGGGGCTTCCGAATGATCTCCCGGAAGAAAGAAAGCTACATTCCAAATCCAGAATAGCCATAGCCAGCGTAAAGCGCATCTCAACCAAGCGAATGGGAGCAGCTCGAATTGTAATTCGCGATAGCGGGTGCTACCATCCGGTTAGCAGCATCAAAGCGGGAGGTTTTATTTATGTCGGACAACAACAGCAATAGTTTTCTTTGGTTCCTGGCAGGGTTAGGCGTTGGCGCGGCCGCTGGCGTGCTTTTCGCTCCACGCTCCGGCGATGAAACCCGGCAGGCGATTCGCGCCAGAGCCGAGGACGGCCGTGAGTTTGTCCGCGATCGCGCCCGGCAGGCGCGAGAGCAAGCCGCCACTTGGGCCGATCGCGGCCGCGAAGTATTGAATCAGCAGAAAGAACAATTCCGGTCCGCGTACGAAGCCGGACGACAGGCGTACCAGGAAGCAACCGCAGGCGAAGGCGGCGGCACACCGACTCCGTGATTCGTGAAGTCTCCGCTGCGGGGTGAAGCGGAGGAACTCCTATGGACTATCTACCGATTTTCATCGCCGTAACTGCTGCGGCCGTGGTGATACAGGCGGGAATTCTGGTGGCCATGTATCTGGCCTTGCGCCAAACTGCAGCGCGCATGGAAACGATCGCCGACGAGGTGAGGACCAAGGTTCTGCCCGCCGGTGAAATCGTGCACTCGATGCTGGTGGAGTTTCGTCCGCACCTTGAAACTCTGGTTACCAACGTCAGCCAGTCGAGCAACCTGGTTCGCGCCCAGATAGAACGGCTCGACGCCACCGTCAATGACGCCATTGACCGTACGCGTTTGCAGGTGATCCGCGCCGACGAATTGTTGAATCGGACGCTGGACCGGGTGGAGACGACGACGGATTTAGTTCACAAGACTGTTGTATCTCCAGTTCGACAGCTCTCAGGATTGGTTCAGGGAATTACTTCAGGCGTGGAATTCCTGATCGGAGCAAAACGCCGGCAGCGTAACGGCGTCCCGGTGCCGCAGGACGAAATGTTCATCTAGAGTCCTGGCCGAACTCCACTGCTTAGATTAAAGCGGCGGCAGCAGAACACGAGGTCCCTCCACTGCGCTCGCAATGCTTCGCTCCGGTCGGGATGGCAATCATCGTTTTATGAGGTTACGCGGAGAATCATCTGGGTTCCGCCGTCCAACTTTACGTTGTGTTTAGGAGAAGTGAGCAACGAATCCTGCGCGGCTCCCGTACTGAGTGACAGTCCGGAAATTCCTACGACGCCCTCAGCATTCGGTGTCAACCGCCCGCTGGTGGCCGATCCTGAAGTCGGGTCGGGGGCTGACCCTGAAGTCGGATTCGCGCTAGTTGGCGGGCCACCCGGATTCGGCGAAGTTCCACCGAAAGCGCCACGGCCCGGGGAAGACATTGAGGGCATTCCGCCTGATCCTGGCTGCCCAGCCATAGCATCGTTGAATGTTGCGGTGGACTCGGGCGGCCCGATGGCTTGAATCGAGGCTTTGAGGGGGACCTCGGTGCCACTCTTCAAGACCATTTTGTCGAACACAATCCCCAGCGTGGATGGAGAGTTGCCCTGATGCGGCGAGACCTCGGCGACATGACCCACGATTTGAGATCCCCTGGGCCCGAGCACTTCGTTTTTGTCTGAGAGGAAATCGTCCATGGTGCGGGCGATGACTTCGTCGCCGACTTTGGCCTTTTTGGCGTCGACGGACTTTGCCAGCTCGACGCGAATCGGTGTGCCGGGTGAGAAACGCGCGGCTGCGCCTTGCAACGGCGATTCGGAGTTCGATTGGCCCGGGACTTGAGCCAGAGAGGCTCCGGTTAACAAGACTGAAATCAGCGCGACTTTTAAAGTGCTTTTCATGGGTCACGTTCCTTCCTGTATTAATCCGAAGCGTGCGGCTGGCTAAAGGTTTCCTGCGGAGCAGAATTTGTTTTGGCGGCGCGAGGTCAAACGATCCACCCGCCGCCGACTACGACATCGCCGTCATAGAAAACGGCGGCTTGGCCGGGCGTAATCGCGCGCTGTGGCTCGTCGAACGTCACCAGGACTTCGTCGTTGGCTGCCTTCTCTAACACAGCGGACGCGCCCTCGTGGCGATGACGGATCTTCACCCGCACCTGCATGGGTTCGGACAGATCGTCGACTGCTACCAGATTCACCCGCCGCGCGCGCAGGGTTCGCGAATACAGATCTTCTTGATTGCCGACCACGACCTGGCGCTGGTCACCCTTGATCTGAATCACGTACAGCGGCGAACCAGTCGCGACTCCCAATCCCTTGCGCTGACCGACGGTGAAGTTGTGGATGCCGTGATGCTCGCCGATTACCTGTCCGTCGGTAGTGACGAGTTCGCCAGCGGTATCGGGCAGCGACTCGCCTTGCTCGGCCAAATAGGCATCGAGAAACTTCTTGTAGTCGCCTCCGGGGACGAAGCAGATCTCCTGCGAATCTGGCTTTGCTGCGAGAGCCAGCCCGTGATAACGCGCCAGATCACGGACCTGCGGCTTGGTCATTTCTCCGAGAGGAAAAAGCGTGCGGCTGAGCTGATCTTGGGTCAGACCGAACAGAAAATAAGTTTGATCCTTCGAGGAATCTGCTGGACGCTTGAGCAGCCAGCGGCCACGTTGCTCATCGAACTCAACTCGCGCGTAGTGACCAGTGGCGAGCGCATCGGCGCCGATCTGCTGAGCGACAATCAACAGTTGGTCGAACTTCAAATGGTTGTTGCACAGGCTGCACGGGATGGGCGTGCGCCCGGACAAATATTCCTCGACGAAGGGCTGCACGACGTCGCGCTCGAACCGGTCTTCGTGATTGACTACGTAATATGGGATGCCCAGAGTTTCAGCAACGCGGCGGGCGTCGTAGACATCGTCGAGCGAGCAGCAACGGCCCTGCACCGCCTCGGGCATGCCTTCGTGTCCGGCGAGCCGACGCTGGTTCCAGAGCTGCATGGTCAGGCCGATGACGTCGTGTCCGTCGGCGCGCAGCATGGCCGCGACGGTCGAGGAGTCGACTCCGCCCGACATGGCTACGGCGATGGTTTTGTTTTGCGGCATCGGCTTTAAGGCTGGCTGTCAGCTCTCAGCTCTCAGCTTTCAGCTAAGAACTCTGGATTAGGAGTTTGACTGAGGGCTGAGAGCTAAGAGCTCACAGCTGTTCTATTGTAAACCGGGGACAGCTCCCTGAGGCGGGCGACGGTTTGCGGCAGCAAGGACAAGGCGAAGTCTACATCCTCTGCCGTGTTTTGTTTCCCCAGGCTGAAGCGAAGGCTGGCGCGGGCTACCTCTGGTGGCAAGCCCATGGCGGTGAGCACGTGGGAGGGCTCGATCGCGCCTGAGGAACACGCCGCTCCCGTCGAAACTGCCAGCCCTTTCAAGTCGAGCGCGATTACTAGCGCTTCTCCTTCGATGTAATCGAAGTGAATGTTTGTGGTGTTGGGGACGCGCGGAGCGCCTTCGCCGTTTACCCCTGTCGCTTCGACCTCGGAAAGAATTTTCTGTTCGATGCGATCGCGCATCGCCGCCATCTGCGCGAGATCGCCTCGCTCCAAGGCTTCCCTTGCCAGCTCCGTCGCCTTGCCGAGACCGATGATTCCAGGCACATTTTCGGTGCCGGCGCGGCGGGACCGCTCGTGACTTCCGCCGTAAAACATCGGCTCAAGGATGGTTCCCTTGCGTACGTAGAGCGCGCCAACGCCTTGTGGCGCGTGCAGCTTGTGTCCGGAGATCGAAAGCAGATCGCACCCGATACGCTTTACATCGACCGGCACCTTCCCTGCCGCTTGTACGGCGTCAGTGTGAAAATAGACATCGGCTTCGGCTGCGATTTTGCCAAACTCCTCGACCGGTTGGAGGACGCCGGTCTCGTTGTTCGCCATCATGATCGTGATGAGCTTTGTGTTCGAACGCAAAGCGCGGCGAACGTCGTCGGGATCGACCAACCCGCGGCTATCGACGGGAACGTAAGTGAGTTCGCATCCCATCGCTTCCAGATGCTTGCACGAGTTCAAGACGGCATGATGTTCAATGGTTGAGCTGATTATGTGGTCGCCGGCGCGGGCCAATCCTGAGATGGCGAAGTTGTCACCCTCGGTGCCACCGCTGGTGAAAACGATTTCAGAGGCGCGGCAACCGAGCAACGCCGCTACTGATTCTCGGGCCCGCTCGACCGCTGCCCGCGTCTCCTGCCCATGATGGTGGATGGAAGACGCGTTGCCAAACTGCTCCGCGAAGTAGGGCCGCATGGCCTCGAAGACCTCGGGCAGCACTGGCGTGGTCGCGTTATTGTCGAGATAAACCCGGCGCATAAAACCCATAATTTATTTTACGCCCGCACGAGGGACGTGAGCTGAAATACAGTCAGGCCGAGGAAAACCTCTGCCCATTACAGTTTCTATCGCGTTAGCAAAAGCCCTCATCCGGTTGCGCCGTATTGTCGGAGGGCCAACCCGCGATCCTCCGTGAGCATCTGATACCCGGCTATTTTCAGTCAGGCGCTGCGGTAACAACGAGAGAGAAGGCGGAAAAGTATGATGACGCGGTACATAAAATTCGTTTGCTCAGTCGCTGCGCTGTGCACGGCAGTGGGATTTGCCCAGGATGCGCCCTCGAGTTCGCCGGTCGCGTTTGTTTATGTGTCCAGCGCGGTCAACCAAAACAGTTACGAGATCAGCGCGTTCGCTGCGGCTTCGAATGGCAAGCTGACGCGCGTCTCAGGTTCGCCTTTCTCCGCGGATGTGCAAAACATGGCGGTGAACGGAAAGTATCTCTTTGGCACGAATGGAATCGAGATCTACTCGTTTTCGGTTGCGTCCGATGGCGCACTGACCGAGGTTGGCTCGATCAATGCTCAGCAATTCAACCAGCCGGTGGCCGGCGGTCCGGGTGCATTGTTTCTCGATCATACCGGCGCGACGCTCTACGACGAAGATATTTACGGCAACAACGGCGCTAACAATACTTATCAATTCTTTGACATCGAAAAAGCTACGGGACAGTTGAATTACGTTGGGATGACACGCGCCGCGACCACGCAGTTCTGGGAGCCGCTCAGCTTTATTGGGAACAACGTTTACGCGTACGGATCTTATTGCTATCACTTCGACGCCGACATTTTCGGGTTTCGGCGGAACGACGATGGGACGCTTACGGAATTAAACATCAATCCCAAAATTCCCGCGGCGAAGGATGGATCATTTTATTGTCCTTATCTGGCGAGCGCTGATCCGACCAATCATGTGGCCATTTCGCTGCAGCCCCTGAATGCAAATTCCTGGCAGCCGGATGGTCCGCCGCAGCTTGCGACCTATACAGCAGACGGTTCGGGAGACCTGACCACCAAGAGCACCTATTCGAACATGCCCGCGACTGCGGTCAAGAATGTTCTTGATATTGACATGGCCCCGTCGGGAAAGCTTTTGGCAGTCGGAGGAACGTTGGGGTTGCAGGTCTTCCATTTCAATGGGAGCAATCCGATCACGCACTATACGGGATTGCTGACGAAAGACGAGATCGATCAGTTCTTCTGGGACAACGACAATCACCTGTATGCCATTAGCAACGCGTCCGGGAAACTGTTCGTGTTTACGGTGACGCCGACAAGTGTCAGCCAGGCACCGGGCTCGCCTTACACGATCAGCCAGCCGCTGAATATTATTGTTTTGCCGAAGAGGTAGGCGGGGTATCGCCTCAGGGGCTAAAGCCCGGATCACTTCCAGGCCTTTGCGGCACGAGTAAACTCGTGCCCTTCCCGACTCTATCGTTTCTCGAATGGCACCCAGTGCTGCGGATAGCGCGGGCCGATGTAGTCGGCGCGCGGACGGATCAGACGATTGTCGTCGAGTTGTTCGATTACGTGGGCGGTCCATCCGCTGATTCGCGATACGGCGAATACGGGCGTGAACAAGTCGACGTCGATCCCAAGGGTGGCATAGGTGGAAGCGGAATAAAAGTCGACGTTGGCGTTGAGTTTCTTTTCAGCCTTCACGAAAAGTTCGATGGCGCGTGACCATTCGAACCACTTGGTTTGGCCGCTGGCCTTTCCGAGATCTTCCGACATCTTTCGCAAGTGCGTGGCTCGCGGGTCTTCAGTGTGGTAAACGCGATGGCCGAAGCCAGGGACTTTTTTCTTTTCCGCCAACATTTTCTTGACGTACTCGACCGGGTCGGAACCCGAAGTGTTGATGGCTTCGAGGATGTGGAAGACGGCCTCATTGGCTCCGCCGTGCAACGGGCCTTTGAGACAACCGATGGCCGAGACGATGGCGGAGTGCATATCGGAAAGCGTGGCCGCAGTGACGCGGGCGGCGAAGGTCGAGGCATTGAGTTCGTGATCGGCATGCAGGATCAGTGCGATGTCGAGAGCGCGCTCGGCAGTTTCCGAGGGCTTGGTGCCATTGAGCATCAGAAGAAAATTCGCGGCGTGCGAAAGCGACCGGTCGGGCTCGACGACTGGCTTCCCTTTTCGAATGCGATCGTAGGCGGCCACGATCATGGGGATCTGCGAGGTCAGGCGAATGGACTTATGAACGTTAGAGTCGTGATCGTTCTTTCTTTCTTCCGGGTCGTAGAATGCGAGGGCCGACACCGCGGTGCGCAAGACGTCCATGGCCACGACGTGCTTCGGCGCCGATCGCAACAGGTCGATGATTGCGGGGTGCAGCTTGCGTTCTTCGGCGAGGTGGTCACGGATTTCCTTGAGCTCGGTCCGCGTAGGCAGGTGGCCGGACCAGAGGAGATAACAGGTTTCCTCGAAGGTGGAATGATCGGCCAGTTCGTGGACATTAATGCCACGGTAGGCTAAAACGCCCTGATCGCCGTCGATAAAACAGATGCCGGAGATGGTGGCGACTATTCCTTCCAAACCTTTGGGGGCATGCGCCGCAGTCACACTAGACATACTTCCTCGCTCAAGCCGTAAGATGGGTTGGGGCCGCACGGAAGGGAGTGGAGGCGTGCGCGTCTCAACTAACTTTTATACGCCAAAATGTTTAACTTTCCAACCAGCCGAGCCGACCTTTGGTATTAAGACCTCGCGCGGGACAACGGTTTGGAAGAAGCACTCAGCATTCAGTACTCAGTGGGAGCCAGCTGAATGCTGAGTGCTAACAGCCAAGTGCTGAATGCTGTTTTCCCGCAAGATCGCCCGCCTTCACCGTTCCTAAACAGTCCACCCGAAGGTACAGGGGCCTGCTGGATATAGGCTGATACCTTCGATTCGCGGTTACAATCGGAGCATGCGCATGCGTTGGGGATGGTCTCTGATGACCATGGCAGCATTTGCGGTCGCGGCTTATGCCGCCGACGAGCCGCAAAATCTTACGTTGCTATCCTGCCCGCAAGCGGCGGCGGCCGATCCGGCGTGCAATCCCTCGAAGGCGGATCTCAAAAAGTCCAAAACCGCTTTTGCTGAAGCGCTGAAGCTGCAAAAAGCTAAACACTTCGACGAAGCCTATCAAGAATTCGATACCGCAGCACGATTGACTCCTGGAAACGTCGAGTACGTGACCGCGCTGGCCATGGTGCGGCAGGAACTGGTCCTGGCTCACCTGAAGCAAGGGAACCTCGATCTGACCAACGGAAAGTTGGTGGAAGCGCAGGGCGAGTTTCGCAGCGCGGCCAACCTTGATCCGCAAAACGAATTTGCCCAGCAGCAGCTTCGCGATTCCATGGCCGAGTGGGCGCCGAAGATGGCAGAGACGCCGCGCGTGCTGGAATCGGCGGAGGTGCGAGTTGTCCCCAACGCGGGTCTTCATGAATTCCATTTTCGCGGAGACTCTCATGCCCTGCTCACGCAGGTAGCGGCCGCATACGGCGTAACCGCTGAGTTGGATGACTCCGTTCCCGGCCGCCGCGTCCACTTCGATATTGAAGGCGTCGACTTCTATACCGCGATGCGAGCGGCCTGCGACGTGACGGCGGCGTTCTGGGTGCCCTTGTCGGGAAAGCAGATCTACCTGCTGCGCGACAACAACGAGAATCACCGTCAATTCGACCACATGGCATTGCGTACGTTTTACCTGCCGGGAATTACGACGCCGCAAGAGATGACCGAAATGACGACGCTGCTGCGGACGATCTTTGACGTGCGGTTCGTGTCCCAGCAGCCACAGGGCGGAATGCTTACGGTACGAGCGCCGTCTCTTATCCTGGACGCGGTGACTAAGTTATTAGAAAACTTTGGATCGTCGCGTCCGCAAGTCTTGCTTGATATTCAGGTCTTTGAGGTTGACCACCAGTTAACCCGCGCCCTGGGAATGCATCTTCCCAACAATTTCACACTTATTAATGTTCCGGCCGGGGCGGTCGCGGCGTTGACCGGACTCCTGGGTGGGGCATTGGGCGGGCAAAATGTTCAAAGCCTGATCAATCAGTTGATTTCCAGCGGAGGCATCAACCAGGCGAATTCACAGGGCATCGCCGGATTGATCGCACAACTGACCGGAGGGTCAGGTACAGGTCCCGCTTCTATTTTTAATCAGCCCTACGCTACTTTTGGCGGCGGCCTGACTCTCATGGGATTGAGTTTGGACACGCTGAGCGCGCAGCTCTCGCTCAATGAGAGTTGGGTGAAGACGCTGGAGCACTCGACTCTGCGCGCGGCTCAAGGGAATGAGGCAACATTTCGGATGGGCTCGCGTTATCCCATTCTAAACGCGAGTTTTGCTCCTGTCTTCAACACAGCGGCCATTTCGTCCGTGCTGCAGAACGGCAGCTTTCAGGCTCCGTTTCCGTCCTTTACCTATGAGGATCTGGGTCTGACCTTCAAAATAAAACCGGTGGTGTATAGCAACTCAGACGTGGGCATGTCATTCGAGATGGAGTTCCGCACTTTAGCGGGGCAGAGTATTAATGGCGTGCCGGTGCTTGCGAATCGCGAATACAAAGGCAACATCACGCTGGTGGACGGAGAGCCGGCAATCGTCGCCGGCTCGTTAAGTCAAAACGAGCAACTCAGTATGACCGGAATTCCGGGCTTGGGAGACGTTCCGGGGATCAATCAGGTCATGACCACCAACAGCAAGACGGAGGAAGTCGACGAACTGCTGCTCGTGGTCACGCCGCATGTCGTCGACGCGAGCCGTGGCCAGAGCGTGGAAGTGTGGTTGCCCAGAGTTGGCCAGTAATTTATGGCGCGGGTGAGAGCCGCGACGCTTTAAAACTTCCAACGCAAAGAGTTTTCGCAAGGCCATGGAAAGCGCTGCGCCAGCCAAAGGCGAAAAATTTTATTTATTGGCCTGGACGTTGTCCTGTGCGGCGAAATTTACCAGTTTCTCCAGGACCTCGTAGGGGACAGCGGGGATTTTGCGGCCGTTGATGAAAAACGTCGGGGTGCTGTCTACATTAAGCTCCTTGCCCAAAGCCACGGATTTTTCCACATGAGAGATCGTCTCGGGTTTGGCGGCACAAGCCGCGACGTCAGCGCCCTTCACGCCTGCGCTATCGGCAAGTCCGGTTAATTTTTCATCGGCATTGGCAGCAGTAATGTCGCTCTGCGAGGAATAAACACTGGGGATGAACTTCCAGAAAGCATCGTTTGAACTGCGGCTGACGCAATCAGCGTAGGCAGCTGCTTTGGCCGCCCAATCGTGCATGGGAAGCGGAAAGCTCTGGAAGATTACGCGAACATTCTTGTCCTCGGACATAAGTTTATCGAGTGTGGGCTGGGCATCTTTGCAGTGCGGGCATTGCAAATCACTGAACTCAACCACGGTCACAGGCGCGGTCGCGGGACCGTGCGCAGGTCCGGTTACACCTTTTTCCAGTGTCTTTTGCGCGTCTGCAAAAGGATGGGCGCCGAATGGCATGATGTCTCCGGTGATGGCGTGCTTGCCATCCGGCGTAATGTACAGCTTGAGGCCCTGCTGACCTTGAGCGCCGCTAATTAATACGTTCACATCCGACAAGCCTTCGATCTCGGACGGCTTGATGCTCGTGATCTTCCAGGTCAACGAAGAGTCGTATCCGAACCACTCGTGCATAAAAGCGTTGACGGTTTCTTCGGAAGGCAGGTTGGTAGCGATTGAGGCTTTCGCGGCGTGAGAGGGCACAGGCGCTTGTTGCGCGCCGGCCAAACCCGATAGCAGAAGCAGGATAAAAAGAAATTTTAATAGACGATGCATGAGTTCCTTTCAAATTCCTAAACATCCGACTTGGCCGCGATTGGAAAACGGCGGCCATAACCAAAGGCTTTCGCTGAAATCTTAAGGCCCGGCGCTGCCTGTTGCCGTTTGTATTCGCTGCGTTCCACCATGCGGATGACGCGCCGAACCAGACTAACATCGAAGCCGCGGTCGGCGGCAATCTGGTCCGCGGTATGCGACTCCTCGACGTAATCTTCGAGAATCGCGTCCAAGATTTCGTAGGGCGGAAGCGTGTCGCTGTCCATCTGTCCGGGGCGCAGCTCGGCCGACGGCGGTTTCTCCAAGCTGGCTTGAGGAATTACCGGGCTACGCGAATTCACATAATGGCTCAGGCGATAGACCATGGTCTTGGGCACATCGGAAATAATCGCCAGCCCGCCGGCCATGTCGCCGTATAGCGTGCAATAGCCCACTCCCAGTTCGCTCTTATTGCCGGTGCTCAGCACGATGGCGCCGAACTTATTGGAGAGCGCCATGAGCAGCGTGCCCCGGGCTCGCGACTGAATATTCTCTTCGGTTTCATCTTCCTTGCGTCCAGCGAAGGTTTTTGCCAACGTTTTTTTGTAGCTTTCGAAAATATCGCCAATGCAGAGCAGTTCAAAACGGATGCCTAGATTTTGTGCGAGGGAGCGAGCGTCGTCGATCGAGCCAGTCGATGAATACGGTCCCGGCATGCCGACGCCGATTACATTCTCGGCACCAAGCGCATCAGTCGCGATGGCGGCAGTGAGAGCGGAATCGATGCCTCCGCTCAGGCCGACGATTACCTGGTGGAAGCCGCACTTGCGCACGTAGTCGCGCGTTCCCAAAACCAGCGCGGAATATGCGCTGGCTTCTTCGCCTTCGATTTGAAGATGCATCTCGCCGGTCAGTTGATCGGAATTGAAGTAGATGATGTCTTCTTCAAATGATTTCCCTTGCGCGATTATTTCGCCGGCTGGATTGAGCACCAGGCTGGAACCGTCGAAGACCAGGCTATCGTTGCCTCCAACCTGATTGACCATGGCAACCGGAACTTTGTAACTGCGGGCGATGGTGGCCAGCATGTCACGCCGCAACTCGCGTTTGCCCAGCCAGAATGGCGAGGCCGAAATGTTCAACAGGAAGTTGCCGCCGGCGTGAACCAAAGCCTCGACCGGATCGAAAGTGTAAAGACGCTTATTCCAGAAATGCTTATCGTTCCAGGCGTCTTCGCAGATGGTGAGCGCCATCTGCTTGCCGCAAAACGGAAATAACAGTTGGCTTTTTGCCGGCGCGAAGTTGCGCATCTCGTCGAAAACGTCGTAGGTGGGCAACAGCATCTTGGATTGCAGGAAAGCCACTCGGCCATCTTTGAGCAACGCGGCGGAATTCATCACCGATTTGCCGGTTTGCGCCTGGGCCGGAGTCACGAGGCCGCAAATAACGGCAATGCCCCGAGTTTCGGCGGCGATATGTTCGACGCTCTCGCGGTTGTGCTGAACGAAAGAGGCGCGCTCCACCAGGTCACGGGGCGGATAACCGCAGACGGAGAGTTCGGGGAAAAGAATTAATCCAGCGCCATCGGCCTGAGCTCGACGAGAAAATTCGATAATTTTCGCGGCGTTCCCCGCGAAATCCCCCACCGTGGGATTGATCTGCCCCAGCGCAATCTTCACTCTTTTAGTGTAAAGGCAGGCGTCGAGAGAGCCAAGTCGTCGTGCCAGGGATTCTCTGCGTGCTCAGCGGCAGTTCTGTCCGGCCTCTGCGTTTGATGAGATCAACGGTACAAAATCCTAAATCGCGGAGTACGCGGAGGACTGCCGCGGAGTACGCGGAGATGGCTGAATGTCCTGAAGGAATTCTTGGGAGTGGTGAGGATTCAGATGCTACGGATTCTTCGCGGAGTCGGCAAGAACCTAGATTCCTTGTCGCATCGCTCCTCGGAATGACAAAGAGAATGGGAATCGGAACAGTTGCGTCGTGTTAAGCGATCGTTCCTGATCACCGCATGGCGTAATTAGGGCCGCCGGATGGGCCGGGGGGCGGGGATTGTGGCGGCGGGGGTTGAAACACTGGGGGCATTTGTCCGCCGACTGGTGCATTCGGATCTTGCGCGGGTTCTCCGGGACGCCGCAAGCTGGGAGCATTCGGCGGTCGTTGCTCGGATGCTTTGGCAACGCTGGGGGCTGGTTCGAGATTAACCTCTTTCGCGGTGCGCAGAGTTTTGCTGCCGTCAACTTTCATGGTTTCGACGCGCACCACTTCATCCCCTACCAAGCGCACGAAGTCCACGTCCTGAGGCGGCTCGCCGTAGATCCAGTCTTCGTATTCGGTCTCGCCGTCCTTCTCGCGAATCTTTTTGGGTGGGCGACCCTTGGCATAGATCAACATTTCACGATTCATGCCAACCAGGACTTGATGGTTCTGAATGGCCTCTTTGACCTTGGGAGGCATGGTATCGAGATAGGCTTCTTCGGCTGATTTGGCGTCGAAGTCAAATACCGGACGGAGCAGATCTTTGAATTTCTGCGGCGTCAGGTCGGGCACGTAGTGGTCGAATAGCAGATCCACATAGGTGCCGCGCGGATTCGCATTCTGGTCGCCGGGCGCGACCGGGGAGGTGTTCATGGTTCCGCCAAATTCGATGCGCTGATACCATTTCTGCTTTTTGATTGGGCCGCCGTTGATTTCGAAACGGATGCGATCAGGTTTGATCTCAACACTCGTAATGCGCGCCTCGTCGCCCGGTTTCACGGCCGGGCCCCACAAGGCCATCAGTTGCTGCAGGTCCGCTCCACTGGGCGAGATGACGCCATTCTTGAGTGACAGGCCAATTTTGCCCATCGGGAAAGAGGTGCGAATGTAGATCAGTTCGTCGCTAAGCCCGTGAATCAGATCCATTCGCGTTTGCTTGGAAAGGTGAGGGATGGAAGCCTGATTCTGGGTAGGAGGCGTCTGATCGGAAGCAGTCGCAATCAGGCCAGTGCAAAGCAAGAGAACCAAAGCCGGAACAGAGTAAAGCTTCACAGGGCACCCAGGCACTAACAAGCCGATTATAGCGCCGCTCGGCGGGATTGGCGGAGAAGTTTTTAGCTAGAAATAAGTTCGGGTGCGGGCTGTTTCTTAGTCCTCGACCCACAAGCGTACGCCGCCTCGCGCCACCTGGAGCGGTAGGACGCGGCCACCATTGTCGCCGATCGCGGTTGCGACTCGGCTGGCTGCGCCTTTTTCTACCAGGAAAATCGCGCAGCCTCCGCCACCTGCGCCGCAAGCTTTGGCTGCCTTGCCTCCGTGCCTCGCAGCTACCGAAATCAATTTGTCGATCAACGGCGTGGTGATGCCCGGTGCGTTTGTCCGGCGCAGTTTCCATTCTTCGCGCAAGAGCCGGGCTACCTCCGCCCAGTCGCTTCGCGCTAAGGCTTGGTGCATGGCGCGGGCAATTTCGGAGATGCGTTCGAAGTTGCGGAATACATGCCGATCTCCGTTGATGTGCGCTTTGAAAACTTCCCAATTATTGATTCCAGACTTTCTGGGCGCGCCTGTGTACGCCAGCACGAAACGCGACTCGATGTCTTCCGGCATAACCGGGACGGCCTCGCGGTGAATGCCATCGGCGTCGAGATGAATGGCGCTCACTCCACCATAGAGTGCGGGATAGTAATCCTGACAACCGGTGGGCACGGCAATAATCTGCGCTTCGACGTTCTGCGCGATCACGCGCATTTGTTCCAGAGTCAGATTGCGCTCGGTGAAGCGCGCCAGCGCCGCAGTCGCGGCGATCATGAGAGCGGAAGATCCAGAGATGCCGGCGCCGGCGGGAGATTCGGAATTGGTTTCAATGAGCAAACCTTCTCTCGGCGCGAAGAATTGCAGCAGGCGAGCCGCGAGGGGCAAGCGAAAGCGGCGGGCCGCACGCAAAGCATCGAAGCTGGGAAAGAATTCTTCTTTCTTGGTGTCGAGCGAACGCAGGTGAATGCGTTTTCCTTTAAGCGGAGTGATGCGGCAGGTGGTCTGAATGTTGACGGCAAAATTCAAAGTCATTGCGGCGGGATGAAACAGGTAGAGCGGCCAGAGGTCCAGCGTGCCTCCGGCCAAGTCGGCTCGGCAGGGCGCTTGCGCGACGATGGTTGGGCCACTGATTACGTCGGTTGGTCGTTGCATGCAGTGTTTGTATCATGAAGTCGTTTCGTACCGCCCCCATCTTCGTTCTCGCGGCCGTCGCGAGGGTCCAAATCTACTGACGAGATGTCGTCCCGAGCAAAGCGAGGGATCTCGGGGTTTGCCCGTGAGAGAGATACTTGTCGCCGCAGGCAACAATCTAGATGCCTCGCTGCGCTTCGGGATGACAAGTACGCCCTGGGGCGTGATTCTCCAGCGCTGTCGAGCTTCGCTCGACTGGACAGCCCCTTCGACTAGGCTCGGGCGACCAGCCACACGGGATTAAGTGATATTGAGGGCCCGCTTGATGGTGCCGCGCTCTTGCTGAATTTTTTCTTGCAGCAGAGTGATGGCGTAAATCAACTGCTCGGGCCGCGGAGGGCAGCCGGGAACGTAGACGTCGACGGGGATCACCTGATTTACGCTTTGCACCAGAGCGTAATTGTTAAATACTCCGCCCGAGGTCGCACAGGCCCCCATGGAGATCACCCATTTGGGTTCGGGCATCTGCTCCCACAGCTGGCGAATGACTGGAGCCATTTTGTTGGAGACGCGTCCGGCAATGATGATGAGATCGGATTGCCTCGGAGACGGGCGAAAGACTTCGGCGCCGAAGCGGGCAATATCGAAGCGCGAGGCGCCCATGGACATCATTTCAATCGCGCAGCATGCCAAGCCGAAGGTCATAGGCCAGATGGAATTCTTGCGCATCCAGTTGACTGCGTTGTCCATCGTAGTAAGGACGACGCCTTCGGGCGTGGGATTCCCGTAGGTCAAGTCTTTGACGACGCGTTTGCCGTTTTCAAGGGTGACGTAGGGGCCGTAGTTGAGATCGTCCGACATGCTTACATTCTACTTGGCAGGGCATCCCAGTTCCAAATTCCGCGGTGGTGCAGTTCGACAAGGTCCCTCACGGCGCAAAAAACGCTGGTTCGGAATGACAATCAAACTGAGCCACCTCCCGATCCTAAGAATCGCTTGACATCAACAACTCTTGCGCTAGACTTTTGTTAGTTCGTCTTCCTCTCTTGAGTTCGGGCCCCCAGAAAATCCTGAAACGCTTACGCGACGGAGATCACTATTCGTCGTGAGATCGCTGTCTTCGTGATTGCAACTTCGCCATTGAGGGGGATTAATCGGGACCGCAGGCCACTAAACCAAGAACGAAAGAAGGACGCATCGTATGCCAAGAAAACCCAATACTCCGCTGGCGCAACCGATATTCGGCGAGCCGGTTTTCAACGAAGGTGTTCCAACTCCCGATCCCACTCAGTTCAAAGTACCGGAGCCGTCGGACGCAAAGCTCTACAAGCAGATTCAGAGCCTTCTCACAAAAGACACGGTGAGTTTCAGCCCGTCGCGCGGCAATGCGGGCGATCTTTACAGCCTGCAGACCGCATGGGGACCGCACGGAGCTGAGGTCATCCAGGGAATTCAGGCGGCGAAGCAGATTGTCTTTCAGGTGGTCGGCGACACCGGGGCTTCCAGCGTCCATACATATCCGAACGAGATTAAAGTCTCGGATCAGGTCACCAGCGACCTGAACGCGGCGAGCGCGCCCAACCGGCCGGCGTTTCTTTATCATCTCGGCGACGTCGTTTATGACTTCGGAGAATCGCAATATTATTACGATCAATTCTACGAACCGTATCGGAACTATCCCGCGCCGATTTTCGCAATTCCCGGGAACCACGACTCGTTCATCGTTCCGAAGACGCCGGTCGGCAAAGAACCGCTAAAGACTTTTGTCCGTAATTTCTGTGCGACATCGCCTGTAGTCACAGCCGAAGCCGGTTCGCTGCATCGCACCGCAATGACGCAGCCTGGGGTTTACTTCGCCCTGGACGCGCCCTTCGTCCGCATCATCGGACTATTCAGCAACGCGCTGGAAGATCCAGGCTTAATCTCGAGCGAAGGGAAAACGTGGCCTGGTGTCCCCAATGTGCAACTGGCTTTCCTGACCGCTCAACTGAAGCGTATCAAGACGGAGAATTATCAGGGAGCCGTGTTACTCGCTACGCATCATCCGGCGTTCAGTTATCAACCGCCGGCGGGAACCCCTGGAGCGGGCGGCAACCACAGCTCAAGTCCATTGATGTTGCGCGACATCGACACCATCTGCACGGCGCAGGGTGTTTATCCGCACGCTTTTCTTTCGGGGCACGCCCACAACTACCAGCGCTATACCCGTACTGTCACTGTTGGCGGGAAAACTTTCGATGTCCCCTTTGTGGTGTGCGGAGATGGCGGCCACAACGCGAGTCCACTGGTGCAAGGCAAGAACGGGAAGGCTGGACAGGAGCCTGCGAAGGGCATGAATGTGAGCTACCTCGATACGAAACCTGTGATCCAGACGGGAGGGTTGGTTCTGGAGAATTACGATGATCGGGATTACGGCTATCTGCTGGTTACGGTGAATGCGAAGCAAATCAGCATCGCCTTCCATCCGGTGAACACAATCGGTCCGGCGCATTCCGGGGTGGATACCGTGACCATCGATCTGGCGAGCCATACGACGGTCTGAGGGTCGAAGCTGGTGGTGCGGGAATTAAACCGCCAGAACGATTTTGCCGAACATCTGACTCGCTTCCATGTACTCATGGGCTGCGCGGGCTTCTTGTAAGGGAAACGTGCGGTCCACGACCGGCTTTAGACGTCCGGCGAAAACGTGGCTCAACACTTCGCGCAGTTCGCCCATGGTGCCCATATAGGAGCCAAGCAAATTGAGCTGGCGCGAAAACAGAAACCGCAGATCGAATGCGGCATCGAAGCCAGTGGTTGCGCCGCAGGTGACGATGGTTCCTCCCGGCTTCAACGATTTCATACTTTCGTCCCACGTGGCGGTGCCGACGTGCTCGACTACGATGTCCACGCCTTCTTTGTTGGTAATCTTGCGAACTTCTTGCGAAATTTTCTGGGTGTAATGGTTGATGCCGAAGTCGGCGCCTAGCGCAGATGCTTTTTCCAGCTT
>JBEKGG010000066.1:0-18197 GCA_050012915.1 Terriglobales bacterium
ACGACTTTAACGATGGGGGCCAAACAGTTGGTGGTGCAGGATGCGTTCGAAATGATGTTGTGCTTGGCCGGATCGTAAACCTGTTCGTTTACTCCCAGCACCAGGGTAACGTCTTCATTCTTTGCCGGCGCGGAGATGATGACTTTTTTGACCGTCCCGCGCAGATGCTTCTTGGCATCATTGGCGTCGGTGAAACGTCCGGTCGATTCGAGCACGACCTGAGCGCCGACGGATTCCCATGGAAGTTGGGCCGGATCTTTCTCGGCGAAAACCTTAAAGCTCTTACCGTCGACAGTAATGGAGTCGGTGCCGGCCGAGATCTCATTGCGCAAGTTTCCGAGAATGGAGTCGTACTTGAGCAGGTGGGCGAGCGTCTTGGGGCTGGTGAGATCGTTGACCGCGACGAATTCAATGTTCGGATCTTTCAGCGAAGCGCGCAAGACATTGCGTCCGATGCGTCCAAAGCCGTTGATGCCTACTTTAATAGCCATCTTGCCTCCGTAAGTAATGATGAAGATAGAACTGAAAAGAATGCGGGGCCGGAACCACAAAATGTTAACAGGGAAAGAGAAGCGCAGCAAATGTGACAGGGGAAATGTTGCCGCTGGATGGATGTTTCGGAGCCAGATTGGGAAGAGAGGTCAGGAATGGAGTGTAAAGCCGTCGATCTCGACGTAGACGTTCTTCTTGCTCCAGAAGAAGGGAACTCGGGCCAGCCAGTATTTGTTTTTGATCGTATTGCGAGCGCGGGGCCAATCTTCCGGAGGGAGTATGCGTGCGTTGGCGTCGAATTCGGGGCCGGTGATTTTGCCTCGCATGGTGCAAGGAGCAATTTGCACTTTGGAGTTGTTCCGCAGGCGCTTGTATTTGCCCGAGTCACTGCGAGTCATCACGTAGAGTTTGTCGTCCCGTTCTCCAAACCACACCGGCGTAGGCACGGCGACGCCGCTCTTGCGAAAAGTCACGAGGCTGACGTAGTTCTGACCCTGAATCTCGCGTGGGATGGGCATAGGGATATTGTACGAGCACTGGAGGTCCGAGATGTTGAAAATGCCGGGCTTGCTGGTGTGGATGGGGCTAAGCTTTTCCACAGCCGAAATCTCAGGCTGTCGCGCCGGAGCCGGGCAAAATCGCGCTAACCGGCTTGGTACGCCGGTGACGGCATACGTTGCTCACGAGGCTCTGGGTGTGTTACAAGCCAGACATGCGCAAATGGATGAGCGAGCGCCTGAAGCGCCGCAAAAAGGAGCCTCCGAAAGCGGGAGGCGAAGCCGCACCTGCCCCGCTGCAGCCGGCATTTTACGATAACGAGCCTGCTCACTCCGAGCCGGCCGGTGAGGCTAAACAAGCGTCTCCGGCGCCATTACAGCCCGAGATAGCCCACGACTTCCCGGCAGCTGAGCCGCAGGCGGTCCAGTCACGTCAGCCGGGGAACGATGATGTAGCCAAACGTCGCCGACGACGAGGAAGAGGCGGCCGCGGTCGCAGCCGCAATAGTGCTTCGCCGGTGGTCTCAGCAGATGCGGGTGGACCGGTACAGTCGGCTCCGAAAGAAAGCGCGGTGTCGGGCTCTCCGGTTTCGCAGGTCGCTTCAGCCCCGGGCCAGGTCGCCGCGCCGCAGCGTCCTTCTAAAGGTGTAGTCGTACTGGCGATTGGGCTGCCGGGTTCGGGCAAGAGTTCGTGGTTCAAACGCCACCAGGTTACGCCTCTGTCGAGCGATCTGTTGCGTGCCTTGCTGTTTGATGACCCGACGGAACAGCGTTTTCAGGATCTGATTTTCTCCAACCTGCGTTCCATGCTGAAGGCGCGGTTGATCGCGAGGCGTCCCATGAATTATGTGGACGCGACCAACCTGTCGCCTCACGAACGCAGTGGGTGGATCAAGCTGGCAAAAGATTATGGCTATGAAGTCCAAGCTGTGTTCTTCGATGTGCCGGTCGAAGTGTGCTTGGCCCGCAATCAACGCCGCGAACGCAAAGTCCCGGAAGACGCCATGCGGCGTATGGCTGGGAAATTGAAGCAACCGTCGTTTGAGGAAGGATTCTCCAAGATCACCGTGGTCAAGGTGAAGCAGAAGGATTTGGCAGAATCTTGATGCAGTGGACTCCCGGGTAGAAGTCCGGGGATTCTTCCTAAACCACATCGAAGGCGTGGTCGTCCTTCGCACCCACTGGCGCGGGCATACGTTTCCGTCTTAGGGAACGGGCACAACGCGTCGCCGAGAAGAGGGTGACAAAGTCAGGGGGGTCTGGGGCATGATCTTGAACACTGTCCCGCAGCCGTATTTACACGACCGGCTGCCGCCGCCCTCTGCAGTCGTGCCGTAGAGATCGCCAGAAGCGTCGAAGATCAGCCCAGACACGGGCGCCTTCCCGTCGTTTCCTTTGCCGAAGGAATGCAGAACCGTCTCTGTCCATGCCCCTCCGGCTAGCGGCGTTAACTCGAAAACTCTCCCGCCGTTAAAGCCGTAAGCCACCCCTCTCGTTGTCGTGCTGTAGAGATTACCAAACGCATCGGTGACCAAGCCTGCTTCTGGAAAATATCCACCGCTCTTAGAACTGAAGGAGTACAGGATTTTGTCCGTCCACCCTCCGCCTGTTTCTGGCGACAACTCGAACACCGAACCGCACCCCCCTCCGCCGCACCCGTAACCTCCGCCCCCCAGAGTTGTGCCGTACAAATTACCGGACGGGTCAAGGATCAGGCCGCCGATGGGGGCGGTTCCGTCCTTATCATGGCCGAAAGAATGAAGAACCGTCTCTGTCCAGTCTCCGCCAGATGGCGCCAACTCAAACACCGTGCCAGCTCTGAAGATGCCGCCCCCGTACGTCGTCCCATAGAGATTCCCGGCGCTGTCAAAGACCAAACCAGCGTACGGATTAAATCCGTCTCCACCGACGTAGCTAAAATTGTGCAGAATCTTCTCGGTCCAGTGTTTCTCACCCGCCAGAGGCGGTGTCAGCTCGAAGACGGTACCGCAGCCTGTGAAGCAATCCGCGGTGCCTCTCACGTTGCCGCCCGCGTACGTTGTACCGTAGAGATCGCCGACGGCATCGAAGATCAGACTGGCATAGGGTTCAAGCCCGTCTTTGCCGTTGTCACTGAAGTTATGCAAAACCTTCTCCGTCCAACCTCCGCTCGCTTTAGGTTGCAGCTCGAACACCACGCCGGCCACGTATGCGCCGCCTCCCCCTGTAGTGCCATAAAGATTGCCTGCCGAGTCTAAGACCAATCCGCCTAGTGGATATCCCCCATCCGCGTCGTTGTTGAAGTTATGCAGAATCTTCTCCGTCCAGCCCCCGCCCGACTTGGGCTGTAGCTCGAACACTGTGCCGTACCCATGCGAGCCGCCCATTTCCGTCGTACCGTATAGATTGCCGTAGCCATCAATGGTCAGGCACGAACCCGGGGCGCTTCCCGACTCGCGCCCATCTTTTCCGTGGCCGAAGGAATGCAGCACTGTTTCTTTCTGAGCAACAGCTCCCGTCACGAGCACAGTCACAATAGAAATTAGTAAGCTCAAGCCGCTGGACAATCTGTTGGTCAATCTTCCCCTCCCGGGGGTAATTTCCCTTTAAGCGGTCGAGTTTCGATTATAGAGTCGTGAGATTTCTGGACCGGAACGGACATGCGACGGAATTCTGGGCACCTGATGTTTATTGCTCAAAACAGCGACCAGTGTACATCCGCCCGCCTATCCTCGGCAAAAACCATGCAATGATTGACGTAACGTCGCCATTTCACTCCCGAACCGAAAAGGTCGACGATTGTGTCGCTCTGAGTCGCGTCGTCGCCCGCGCAGCCTCGCTTCTTGCGCGGCTGCCAACTGCCCTATCCCTTCAAATAGGGTAGCAATTCTTTGAATGCTGGCGCGCCTGACGAGCGCAACAGTTCGTAGATGATCATCTCGGTGGACGAGATGACCGCGCCGGCCGCGCGCATGCGTTCCAAGCCGATCTTCCAGTTCCATTCGGTGCGCGAACTGACCGCATCTGAAGCTACGTGGACGATGTAGCCTTCGCGTAGGGCTCCCAGGGCAGTCTGGGTCACGCAGATGTGGCTTTCCATTCCACATAGCAGGACGGTATTGCGGTTCCCAGGCAGCCGCCTCAGCAGGGAGCAGAAGGCGTCGCTGCCGAAGCAGGAGAACATTTGTTTGTCGATGACTTGCGTCTCGGGCAGCAGGGAAGCGATCTCCGGCACGGTATTGCCGAGTCCCTTGGCATATTGTGTAGTCACGAGAGCGGGAAGTTTCAAGATGCCCGCGAGTCGAATGAGGAGTTGCGAATTCTTAAGGAGCTGCTCTTTCTGAAAAATGGGCGGCAGGAGTTTTTCCTGGATATCGACCACGAGAAGTGCGCAGCGCTCGGCTTCGAGCGGAGTGCGAGCGATTTCGCTGTAATCGTTAGTCAACGGAGTGATGTTGCCAAGCGCGGTAACCATGAGTCTTCTCCTGGGTGAATCTTAAACCGTAAAGTTGGGAAAAAACAGGCAGCTGGTCTTGGGGCGTCCGGCGGTTTTGACTCAAATGCCAAGCTACTAGATAATAAATCCGTTGCCCCCTCGTTCAATGGTAGGACACCTGCCTCTGGAGCAGGTTATCGGGGTTCGAATCCCTGGGGGGCAGCCAGATCAACCGCTTGTCTTAATTCTTTCCCAAGCATTCGCGCTGTGCGCGGCAGCTTTGCTGGCCGGATAGGAGTGCCCATGTCCAAAACAAGATTGAACGTCGCGATGATTGGGTCCGGCTTCATTGGCAAAGTGCATTCAAACGCCTTTCGCCAGGTGGGCCATTTCTTCGACACTCCTTATGATGTTCGTCTTCACGTCATCTGCGGGCGCGACCGGGCAAAGCTGGAAGCGGCGGCTTCGCGGTGGGGGTGGAGCGAGATCGAGACGGACTGGCAGAAAGTCATCGCCAGAAAAGACATTGATGCTGTCGATATCGCCGTTCCAAACGCGCTGCACTCTGTAATCGCAATTGCGGCTGCCGAAGCAGGGAAGATCGTGCTGTGCGAAAAGCCGCTGGCCGCGTCCCTTGAGGAGGCGGAGCGTATGACGAGAGCAGTGCAGCGCAGGCCGAATATGGTTTGGTTTAACTTCCGTCGCGTTCCGGCGATCGTTTTTGCGAAACAGCTCATTACAGAAGGGCGTATCGGACAAACTTTTCACTATCGCGCACTTTATCTCAATCAGTCGGGAAATGATCCCGCCAAGGCGAACACTTGGCGTTACAAGAAGAGTGACGCCGGAATGGGAGCGGCGGGAGATTTGCTCTCTCACTCCATTGACATTGCGCTCTACCTTAATGGACCGATCAGAGAGTTGTCCGCGATGATGCATACTTTTGCTCCGGGCCGGGACGTGGATGACGCCACGCTGCTGATGGCGCGCTTTGCCAACGGGAGCATTGGCACATTCGAGGCAACTCGTTACGGCGTGGGGTGCCAGAATCGGAATACTCTTGAGGTTAACGGGTCAAAAGGGATGCTAAGTTTTACTCTCGATGAGATGAACCAGCTTGATTTCTTCGACGCGACCGAAGCGGGTAATTTGCAGGGCCGGCGCAGCATAGCCGTTACGGGAGTGGATCATCCGTATGGAAAGAACTTTTGGAAGCCCGGCCACGTTCTGGGATACGAGCATCCGTTCATCGCCACGCTGGCGGATTTTCTGAACTCGATAGCCCGGCAAGAGCCCTTTCATGTGAATTTTGAAGATGCGCTCGCAGTGCAGCGAATTCTGGATGGGATCGAACGGTCTTCGGCCTCGCGTGGTTGGGTCAGCATTGAAGAGGGAAGCGACTAAAGACCTGTCTGTCATTTGAATCCCTGTACCCTGTCATTCCGAGGAGCGAAGCGACGAGGAATCTGGGTTTGGCTCATCGTGCGAAGAACCGAGATCCCTCGCGCCGCTCGGGATGACGGTGTGTAGTCCGCTGGCTACTGTGGTCCGCTCTGCGCGCCGATCAATTCCACCGCCAGCGTGGCTAGTTCGATGTCCTCGCGCGAAGAGAGGCCGCTGACGGCGACTGCGCCTGCCACGACGCCATCTTTCCAGATAGGGATGCCGCCACCCCAGCCCACGAATCTGGGATCGCCATAGTAGGCGATGTCGTGTCCCTTTTCGGGATGGCGTACTTTTTCTCCAATCTCTTTTGTCGGTTTCCGTTCCCTGGCTGCGGTCCACGCCTTGTTAGCGGCAATGCGGATTGAGGAAATGGGAGCGCCGTCCATGCGAGCGAAGGCAATCAGTTCACCGTGTGAATCGGCAACGGCGACCACAACCGATTTCTGGGCCTGTGCGGCCTTGTCCACGATGAGATCGATGATCTTTCTGGCCTCGGAGTACTCGATGACAGGAACGTTCCTCATACGAACTGGCGGACCCCAGGCAGGCGACAGCAGGTTCCTCCACTACGCTTCTCATCCCCTTCTGGAATGAGAAGCTCCGGTCGGAACGACAGTTTGTTGTGGGTGACCATGAAAGTGCCTCAGGGAAGCGAAAAAAAGGGCTGGGCTAAAAAGCCCAGCCCTTTCAAACTTGCAGAACTCAGAAAATAAACTTCAGAGCAAACTGAATCAGGCGTGGGTTAGCGTCGCCGTTGTCGGACGTAATCTCGCCGAATCCGTTGTTCCCGCTGCCCGTATAGGTACCGTTGAAGCCGGTCCCCGGGACGCCAAACTGCGGGTGATTGAACAGGTTGAAGAATTCAGTCCGGAATTCAAGACCGAACCGCTCGGCGATGGTAGTCCGCTTGAATATGGCGAAATCAAAGTTGTTGATTCCTGGAGCGCGCAGCGAGGAATCCACGCGCGCTTCGGTACCATAACCCCATGCCGGCGGTGCTGCAAAGCAATTGACGTTGAAAAACTCGGTGAGGCTGCGGTTACCTCCCTTGCTGCATCCGGCCACGACGTCGGGACGGATGTTGCTTATGCCCAAGCCAGCGCCTTCGAGAGGAGTGGAAGTGCCAGCCCACGTAATCTTGAGCGGGAAACCGCGCTGGAAGGTGGTGATGCCGTCGATTCCCCAACCCGAAACAACTTTGTCTTCAATTCCAGAGGCGCCGTTGAGCCATGTTTTCCCGTGTCCGAAGGGAAGATCAAGCACGTAACTGATGACCAAACGCTGGGACACATCCTGAGAAGAAAGCGATCGCTCTGCATTCAGATTGTTCCAGTCCTGCACCTGCCCGACGCCGCCGGTTTCGCCCGAACCTTCGAGCCAACTGGTGAGGGTGTCGGTATTGCTCAACAGCTTGGAGTTCGTGTAAGCCACCAAGAGCGTGCCGCCGCCCTGAAATCGACGGGTCACAGTGGCCTGCAACGAATTGTAGGTGCTTCCGCAACATCCGTATCCGGCCAAGCTCAATCCCGTGTACTGCGGATACGGGCGAAGCAACTGCCCCGCCACAATCGTCGGACTTTGGGTTGCGCCGTTACCGATGGAGGGATTCGGACTTACCAGGGGATTTGGGATTAGCTGGTCAATCGCCACAGGCTGTCCGGCGGCATATTGCGCGGCAGCCTGAGCAATATACGAATCCGGGATTTGATTGATGTTGGTCGAGTACTGCTGGAGATGGACGCCGTGGGCACCGGCGTAGGCGACGTCCGCAAAGAAGCCTGCGCCCAATTGCCGTTGGACATCAAGGTTGAACTGTTGGACGTATCCATACTTTGGGTCTAGGTAAGGTGCCAACGTTGGGTCACCATTGTTGGCTACGAAACTGGAGAGGTTGGGTGTCGCGGCCGGATAGGAGGTGCGTCCTGGCGGCGGCAAAATTCCATTTTGAAAGGGTCCGGGCGTGCAACCGGTAAGCGTGCCTGCCGCGCCGCCGGCGCCGGGGTTGAAGGTGCAGGCGCTTTGGTCGAGAGTACCGATGGGCGTTATGCCATGGTCCAGCGTGGCAAAGAAGGGCGTGGTCGCGAGATTGACTACGTCGTTGTCCGGATTGAGGCCGAAGGAGATGTAGTTCGGAATCCAGAAGACGCCATAGCCTCCACGAATCACAGTTTTCTGGTCCCAACTGTATGCAAAGCCGAGGCGAGGCGAGAACTCCCTTTTATCCAAGGGCAAGTTGTTCCTGCTGGTGTTGGGACCGACCCCAACCAACTGCGCATCACCGATACAGGGAGAGCCCGGGACGCCAGTAAGCGCACCGGCCACTAAGGTACTACCGCAACCGGTGACGGTGGCGTTAGTGACGCTCGGATTCCAATAGCTCAAGCGGTTGTAACGGTCATCCCACGTTCCTGGAAGTTCATAGCGCAGTCCCAGGTTGAACGTCAACTTCGAGCTGTAGTGCCAAGTGTCACTGCCGTAGAAGCCACGGTAGGTTTGACGGCCAGCGGTTTGCGCCGGAACCTGAGCGGCGCCCTCTGTTTGGTTCACGAAGGAAGCGGGTCCGGATTGCGCTAAGCCGAGCAGGAAGTCTGCAAACGGGAAGCCTGCGGTGCAGCCGTTGGCGACGCTACAGTTGGGGCCTCCGATATTGCCGGTCCAGGCTCCCGAGAAACCGAACGCGCCGCTGGCGATGTTGGTCTGATAATAATTGTCCAGGCCTAGCTCCCACTGGGCACCGAACTGGAAGGTGTGTTTGCCTCGAATGACGGTCATAGAAGGCGAAACATTGTATTGGGTGTTATGGTCTCCAATCGCGCTGTTGCCTTGGCTCTTTCCTACGTCACCGGGGAACGGGAACGCGGGGGTTGGGGGCGTCCGCATGATCGAGGGAACTTCGCTGTTATAGCTCGATGGCCATCCGAGGGCGGTCAGATCATAACCGGCAAGGAGTGGCGCGCGGAGGTAGATGAAACGGCTTCCTGAAAAATTCAAGTCACCGATGACGTTGGGACTGAACACGTGGTTAAGGTCAATGGCGAGAGCTTTGGTGTGATAGTCCTCGGCACAACGGTCGTTGCAGAGACCGGTATTGAACGGATTGGTCGGAAGATCCAGCAGTCCGAAGTAAGTAAACCGAGCGAAGAGGCGTGTTTTGTCGGTGATGTTCACGTCGCCGCGGGTTACGAATTGAGTGTTATTTCCGCCGGCGCTGGTGGCTGCGACGTAGTTGCCTACTGAGAAGTTGTTCGCCGATTGTACCGGGGCGTAGTACTTATTCCACAACGCCAGTCCCGCCTTGCTGAACTCGGATGCCGGAATTATGTTGCCCGCATATGGCTGTCGCACTCCCGTAGCGGGATTCACAGTATAGGGGTCGTAGAGTTGAAGTCCCGGAAGCAACGAGGAGAAATTGCCAGCCTCGAATGCAGCGTCAGGTATCGTAGTGGTGATGGGATTACCGAAGCGCTGCCGAAACTGCTCCCAACTCGTGAAAAAGAACACCTTGTCCTTAATCACTGGGCCGCCGACGTTAAATCCATACTGATTTTGAACATAGGGAGCAGTTGTGTTGGGTTGGCCGCTCGCCAATTGACTTTGCTTAATGAAGTAGTCGTTCGAGTTCAGAACCTTGTTACGGAGAAATTCGTAAGCCTCTCCGTGGAAGCTGTTGGTGCCCGATTTGGTGCTGAAATTCATGATGCCGCCGGAGAACTTGCCAAACTCCGGCCCCAGGTTGTTGTACTGGACCTTGAACTCGCCAACCGAATCCTGCGTTGGAATAATGATGGGCAGGTTGATATAGCCGATATTGAGGGGCTGGCCGTCGAGGTACTCGGCGCTCTGGTTGCCGAACGAGCCACCCACCTGGTAGTTGCCCCAGCTAAAGGGGTTCTGGCCGACCGGCGTGCCGCCCGATCCGCCTTGTGCGACCGCAGCGGGAGAGATCGTGATCAGGTTAAAGATGTTGCGGCCATTCAGCGGAAGTTCATTGGCCTTGCGTTGTTCGACGACTTGGCCAAGAGACGAGGTCTCTACTTGCAGCAGCGGAGTCTGGGCGGTTACCTCGACAGTCTCGCTGACTTGTCCGACGGGCAGGGTGGCGTCGATGTGGCTGTCCTGCTGCACTTGGACCACGACGTCGGTTCGCGTGAAGTGCTTAAATCCCGCCTTCTCGACATCCAACCGGTAATTTCCCGGTGTAACGTTAACGAAGCTGTATAAGCCCTCATTGCCGGTTGGCTGAACACGCTTTTCCTGGGTCCCTGTGTTGGTTAGCGTGACTTGCGCGCCGGCTACGGCCGCACCGGAGGAATCAATGACCGAGCCATCGACCGTTCCGTACGTGCTTTGACCGTGAAGGGAAAGAGAAGTCGTGACCACGAGGATCGCCGAACAAATCAGCGTCCATAACCTGCGAGACGGCATACACACCCCCACATCGCGTTTTGTGGAACGGCGAAAGTTTTAAATACCTTAGTAGTCGTTGTCAAGCAAAAAGTAATCTTTTTGCACTAGCGCATCGATTTCTTGAATCACGAGAGTAATCGTTTTTACATGAGGGTAATCGTTTACCGCAGGTAAACGATTACCCTGGGCGCGGTGGTGCTATGATCCTTGCGCCATGGCAGTGACCATGATGGACATTGCGCGAGATCTCAAGGTCTCAGTTGTGACGGTGTCCAAGGTTCTACGCAATCAGGGCCGGATCAGCGCAGCCACGCGCAAACGCGTGCTCCGGCGGGCGAAGGACTTGCATTACCAGATGAATTGGGTGGCGCGCAGCCTTGTAACCAGGCGCACCTTCACAATCGGCCTGCTTCTGCCGGAATTCACCCATCCTTTCTTTGCCGAGATCGCCAGAGTCGTTGCCCAGACGGTACGACCGCATGGCTATCACGTCATCATTTCGTATTTCGACGAAGATCCCGAATTGGAACTGAGCGAGGCTGATTCGTTGTTAGCTCGCCAAGTAGACGGCCTGGTCATCGCTTCCGCCCAACCGCCGCGTTGCCTGGAACTGTTTCGGCGAATTCAAAGACGTAATGTCCCCTACGTCCTGATTGACCGCCCGATCAGTGGCGCGCAGGCATCTTTCGTGGGGGTCGACAACCGCGCCATCGGCCGCTTGGCGACGGATCACTTAATCGCGCGCGGTTGCCGCCGGATCGCCCACCTGCGCGGTCCCGAAATAGGAATCTCCGCGGAACGCCTGGAAGGCTACCGCCGGTCGCTGGCGAAGCACGGTTTACGCCCGCACGCGAGTTACGTCCTATCCGGCGGACACGGAGATGACGCGGGGTATGAAGGCATGAAGCGATTGCTGCGACTGCGTCCGGCTCCAGATGGAGTTTTTTGTTATAGCGATCCGGTTGCAATTGGCGCCATCAAGGCGATCCTGGACGCCGGGCTTAAAGTCCCTCATGATATTTCCGTTGTCGGAGCCGGCAACGTTCATTATTCCGACTTGTTGGCGGTGCCGTTGACAACGGTCGACCAGGGTACTTGCCAGATTGGGGCGAGGGCGGCTGAACTCTTGCTCGAGCGAATCACGCTGAAGGGCTCGGCTCGGCCCAAGAAAATACTGATTCCACCCAAGCTCGTAGAACGGGAATCAACTAGACGCTAAGCTTACTGGTTAACTGTGAAGCCTTCTGCATGGCAGATTCCCAGAGACAAATGCTAGGTACGCGCGTGCAACAAAAGCTACGGGCGCGATATGCTAGCTCACTGAAGGAATCCCTGGGTTGCTAAAGATTCTGCTACGCGTATCGTTTGTCATAACCTCGGTGCTGATCGTTGCCGCACTCGTGGCGCCCGTATTCGACGTAAACTCGCCGCGGGGATTGGATTTCGTCCTGGAGAATTCTCCGACTCCTCAAAAATATCTGATCGAAACCATGCCCGGAGGGGTTGCGCTACTCGATTACAACAACGACGGATTGCTGGACATTTTTCTGGTCAACGGGGGGCGCGTAACGAGCCCGATGCAAACGCCGGAAAACTTCGACCGTCATGATCCGCGGTATTGGAATCGGCTTTATCGTCAAAATAAAGATGGAAGCTTCACCGACGTGACCGAGCAGGCCGGATTGGCAAATGCGGGTGATGGAAATTACGGCATGGGAGTTGCGGTCGGCGACTATGACAACGACGGATACCCGGATCTGTTTGTCACGAATTATGGAAAGAACATTCTGTATCACAATAACGGCGACGGCACCTTCACCGACGTAACCGCCAAGGCAGGAGTGGCCGGAGGCGGCTGGTCCGTCTCGTCTGGATTTTTCGACTATGACAATGACGGAAAGTTAGATCTGTTCGTGACCCGGTACATGGATTGGGACACCAAGCACAGCAAAGACTGCGGCGGCAACTATCATACTTATTGTCCGCCAGAGGAATTTCCCGCGACGACCAGTATCCTCTATCACAACAACGGCGACGGAACCTTCACCGACGTTAGCCAGCGCTCCGGCATCGCGGCGAAAAAGGGGCGTGCCTTGGGCGTGGCCTTTGCCGATTACGATGGGGACGGCTACACCGATATATTTGTCGCCAACGATGGCATGCAACAATATTTGTTTCACAACAATGGGAACGGGACTTTCAGCGAAGTCGGCCTAGAAGCTGGAGCGGCGCTGTCTGAGGACGGTCGACGGTTGTCGGGCATGGGCGTGGTCTTTCAAGACTATGACAACGATGGCCGGCCAGACGTTATCGTGACCGAGTTGCCGCGGGAAATTTACGGGGTGTATCACAACGACGGCGGCGGATCGTTCAGTTATCGCAGTCTGGAAGCCGGTCTCGGCACACTCTCAAGCGGAAGCTCGGGTTGGGGCGTGGGCTTGGAAGACTTTGACAACGACGGTTGGAAAGACTTGTTCGTAGCCCAGGGCCACGTGCTGGACAATGTTGAGAAGATCGATCCCTCGCTCCACTACCTCGAACTGCCGCTTCTGGCGATGAATCATAATGGCCGCTTTGAACGCGTCGATTCCGGCAGCACGTATCCGGTAGCCGCGCGTGGCGCCGCGTTTGGCGACCTGAACAACGATGGTTGGCAAGATGTCGTGATGACCTATCTGGGCGGCCACCCTCAAGTGTTTATGAATCGCGGTGGTAAGCTGCATTGGCTGGTGATCTCGCTGCGGGGGACGCGCAGCAACCGTGATGGATTTGGTGCTCGCGTGAAAGTAAATGGACAAACGCGATTCGCGACCTCCGCTGGAAGCTACGCTTCCGCAAGCGACAAGCGTCTTCACTTTGGACTTGGAGCCGCCGAGAAAGCCAACGTAGAAGTTGTGTGGCCTTCGGGCGTTCATCAGACTTTGAACGATGTTCACGCCGATCAGTTTTTAGAAATCCGTGAGCCGGAGAAACCGTGATCCGCACACTTTTACTTTTGTGGTTCGCGTGGCAAACTCTGTCGCCGGAAGCCGTTCAGCATATGCAGGCGGGGATGGGGGCGGACAAACAACGGCAATTCGACGTTGCCATTGCGGAGTTTCGAAAAGTCACAGAACTTGAGCCGAGTTTTGCCGACGGTTTCATAAGTCTTGGCCAGACGTACATGGAGAAGCAGGATTTATCCGCCGCGGTAGGGCCGCTAAAGCGGGCTCTCGAGATTAGTCCGGATTCTGCGCCAGCTCATCAGTTGCTTGGTTACGCCCTGCTGGCGCAAGGCTATGCCGCCGAGGCGATTCCGCACTTGCAGCGAGTGGGCGATAAAACCGGGCTGGGAATTGCCGAGATCCAGACGGGCCAATTGTCGGAGGCCATCGCAAATCTGCAGGCCGCATTGGCCGACCGACCGAACGATCCCGATCTTCTTTATTACATCGGTCGCGCCAGCGGCCTTCTGTCGAAACAATCAATTGATACTTTGCTGGCCGCTTATCCTGATTCTCCTCGCGCACACCAGGCGATGGCGGAAAACTACTTTGTGCTGCGGCAAATGCCGGATGCTGAGAAAGAATACCGCGAGGCTTTGCGGCTGCGGCCCGAGATACCTGAAGTCCACCTGGAATTGGGCGAAGTGTACGCGGGCGCTTTTCAATGGGCGAAGGCGGAAGAGGAGTTTCGGGCGCAAACCAAGTTGCAGCCCGGAAACGCCGAAGCAGCTTTTCGTCTGGGAACGGCGTTGCTGGAACAGGGCAAGGCGCACGAGGCGCGAGTCGAACTTTTGCGGGCCAACAAGTTGCTGCCGGATATGCCGGAGACTCTTTATTCGCTGGGGAAAGCGGCGGCCCTCGAAGGAGACGCTGCCTCTGCGGAAAAAGAATGGACTAAGCTGCTTTCCATCGAGAAGGAAAGCTCTCTCGCGGCGCAGGCGCATTTTGGCCTGGCAGGCATCTATCGGAAACAGGGAAAGACGGAAGCCGCGCAGCACGAAATGCAGGAGTTCCAGAGATTGCAGGGCACCTCTAATCCGCAAGCGCCGGGCAAATGATTACGTGATGTTCGGCAAAAGGGGAAAGCCCAATGCTTCCAGGTCGGCTTTTAGCTCTGCGATCGATCGGAACTGAATCGCGTGAATCCCCAGAGCACGAGCTGCCTCGACATTGGGAATGCGATCATCGAGAAACAATGCTTCCGCCGCTGGGACGTCGAGACCGTTTAGCGTGTGCTCGTAGATGGCTGGGTCCGGCTTGATCAATCTGACCTCAGCGGAGAACGTCTTAAAGGTAAAACTGTCCATCCATTTGAAGTTACTCCGTACGTAGTTCACTAAATCCCACGGCATGTTCGACAACAACGCGGTCTTGAAGCCCGCTGCGTGAAGCTGGTTCATCCATTTGAGCATCCCCGGAACGGGATGCGCCCAGATTTCAACCTCGGCGTCGCGAAGAATCTGGATTTGTTTGTGATCAATCGAAGAATTTGTCTGCGCTGCCATCTTCAGCCAATATTCTTCAGCGGTGAGATCGCCACGGTCATAGGGACCTCGGCTAGCCTCCCACTGCTCGAAAAACAACTCGGAACTCACATGAAACATTTTTCCCATGCTGCCAAACTCTTCCGCCGTGGGTTGGCGAGCCAGAACCTGACCGTAATCGAAAATTACCGCCTTGATATTGGGGGAACCATTACGCTGTACGGATATTGGACTCGGTTGCATGCTTCAATATTCGCTTCTTGCGCGATCTTTCGTCCAATAAATTTATTTTCGGATACGATGCGCGCTCAACCGAACCGTGCGATAAGGCTTCTTCGTTCTCCATGCGTGCGGCGTATACTGCGAACCTGAATGTGGGATCGCGATGCGGCATTGCGGGACAGACCAAGGCGTAGTACAAATCCAACTGCACGAGATTCGGAGTGAAGCCGCGCGCGACGAGTTTCGCCGAGGAAGCCGGCGGTGACAGAAATTATTAACGACACTCTCGTGGTGGGCGTGGATATTGGTGGAACCAAGGTTGCGGCCGGCCTGGTGGACCGTAAGGGCGAGATCAAGTCTCAGATCCGCACTCCGATGGTGGCGAACCGGTCAGCAGCCGAAGGACTCGCCGCGGTGATATCCGCGATTGATCTGCTTTTTGCCCAAGACGAGAAAGCTCGCGTTCTGGTTCGCGGAATTGGCATCTGCGCGCCCGGGCCTTTGGATCCGAATACGGGAGTAGTCGTCAATCCCCCCAATGTTCCTTGCTGGCGCGATTTTCCCCTCGCGGCTGAGGTTGCGAAAGTCTATGACGTGCCGGTGAAAGTCGAGAACGACGCGAACGCGGCCGCGCTGGCCGAGGCTGTATGGGGCGCGGGGCGTGGCTTCGATCACATTTTCTACGCCACCATCGGCACTGGGATTGGCACGGGCCTGGTGTGCGATAAACGGATTTACAACGGCCGCACGGGCGCGGCTGGCGAAGGCGGCCACATGAGTATAGATTACAACGGGCCGCGATGCGGATGCGGTAAGCCGGGCTGCGTCGAAGTCCTTGCTGCCGGGCCCGCAATCGCGCGAAGAGCGCGCGCCAAATTGGCGTCCGAACAAAATCCCCAGTCGATCATGCTTGATCTTGCGAAAGGGAATATTGACGGTGTCACCAGTGAAATGGTGGGCCACGCTTACGCTGCCGGTGATCCACTGGCCAAAGAAGTTTTGCAGGAAACTGTCAAACTGCTGGCCCTGTGGCTGAGCAATATCGTTGATCTGCTGGAGCCGGATGTGATGATTATCGGCGGGGGCGTGGCTGCGATGCTGAATCCGTTTTTCGGCGACCTCTCCACGTGGCTGGTCGAATATTGCGTCAATTCAAGAAGCCAGGAGATTCCTTTGCTTAAAGCGCACTACGGTGCGGACGCTGGAATCGCAGGAGGGGCTGCGCTTTGCTCGGGATTCGCTACTGTCTAGCGTGGAGCACGAATTTTATTTAACGGAGCTTTGCACGCCAGAAAATATGGATTTCTTTCAACTCAAATTGGGAGCCCTGACATGAAGTTGACGCTATTTTTCCGTTGCGTTGGCACGGTTGCATTTTTCTTTCTTGTGGCCCTGCCGCTCGCCGCGTCTGAACCTACTTCGCGAACTCTCGACGCAGGCTGGCAATTCCGCGCCGTCGGAAACACCGATAAACCTGACATTCAGCAGTGGCATCCGGCACAAGTTCCGGGTGTCGTGCACACCGACTTGCTGCAGAATAAGCTGATCCCTGATCCTTTTGATCGCGACAACGAATTCCACTTGCAATGGATCGGGCTGACTGATTGGGAATACCAAACTACCTTTCAAGTCGACGCTGCGGCGCTCGGACACGAGCATGTCGACTTGGTGTTCGAAGGTCTCGACACATTTGCTGACGTCTACTTGAATGATCAAGCAATTCTTCACGCCGATAATATGTTTCGTCGCTGGCGAATTCCGGCAAAACCCCTGCTGAAGCCGGGTTCGAATTCGCTGCGCATCGTTTTTCATTCCGCAATCACAAAAATGATTCCGTACGTGAGGTCGCTGCCATTCATATTGCCGGCGATCTCAAGCCATAATTTCGGCAATGAGGAAAACATCGCGACTGCTCCTTACACTCGCAAGGCACCGTATCAATATGGTTGGGATTGGGGACCGCGGTTTGTGACCGAAGGCATTTGGCAGCCGGTGCGCCTTGAAACCTGGGATGCGCTGCGCATTGATAATTTTCACATTCATCAAGAGAAAATTACGAGCGACTCAGCTAGCGTCATTGCGGAGCTGGACATCGAAGCCAGTAAACCAACCACAGCTTCTCTCGCTTTGGCTCACGACGAATTATCCGGAGCGCAGACGAACGATGGAACGCAGACGCTGCAACTCGACGCCGGCATGAATCACGTTTCGTTCCCGATTCGTATCGCTAAACCGAAGTTGTGGTATCCGGTGGGCTACGGGGCACAGAGCCGGTATCGATTTTCGGCCGTGATCCGCACCGGCAAAGACGTTGCCGCGCGAGCGGAAGCAAAAACCGGGTTGCGCTCACTGGAGCTTCGGCGCGTTCCCGATCAATGGGGAAAGAGTTTCGAGTTTGTGGTCAACGGCATCGAAGTGTTCTCCAAAGGCGCGGATGTCATTCCGTTCGACAGTTTTCCCAACCGCGTGACTCCCGATATCCATCGCAAGATTTTGCAGGCTGCTCGCGACGCGCACATGAACATGCTGCGCGAATGGGGCGGCGGCTACTATGAGTCCGACGATTTCTACGATATTTGCGATGAACTCGGCCTCATGGTCTGGCAAGAATTTGCTTTCGGCGGCGACATGATTCCCGGGGACGTGGCGTACCAGGAGAGCGTCCGGATGGAAGCGATCGACCAGATTAAGCGGCTGCGCGATCATCCCAGTATTGTGGTCTGGTGTGGAAATAATGAAGTCGAAACTGGCTGGTATCACTGGGGCGATCGCCAGGAATTCAAGAATTCAATCTCGCCGGTGGATCGCGATCGCGTGTGGCAGGATTACGTGATTATGTTTGCGGATATTCTAAAGAGCGCGGTAAACGAATACACGGATCCGACGCCGTATTGGCCCAGTTCTCCCAGCGCCGACTTCGAGGAAATTCCCGACAATCAGCACAACGGCGATATGCATTATTGGCAAGTGTGGCATGCCCAGGCGCCGGCGGAAGATTACACCAAGCAATTTCCGCGCTTCATGACGGAATACGGATTTCAGTCTTTCCCCGAGATGCGAACCAGTCGCACATTCGCCGACAAGCCTGAGGACTTCGACATTCGTTCCACTGTTATGCAGGCGCACCAGAAAAACAAGGGCGGCAATGAACGGATTTTGACTTACATGTTGCGCGAGTATCGCCAGCCCAAGGATTTTGAATCGTTCGTGTACCTGAGCCAGGTGCAACAGGCGGAGATTATAAAGATTG